>JAYTNX010000031.1:0-2156 GCA_043748075.1 Pseudomonadota bacterium | reverse complement strand
GGGTTCGCGCAGCACGAGCGCCGACCCGACTCGCTCCTCGAACTCGTAGCCGCGCAGCACCTCGACAGTCGTCATCAGGTGGCCGAGGCCGGCGGCCACATGCGCCTTCTCCGCCAGGAACATCGGGGCGCCCATCTCGTCGGAGATCGCAGCGGCCAGCTCCGGTGCCCGCGCGCGGTAGCACTCGATGACTCGCGACAGCAGCGCCACACGGTCCTCCCGAGAGGTCAGGGAGTAGGTCGCGAACGCCCGTCGCGCCGCCGCCACCGCCTTATCGACGTCGGCCGCCGACCCGAGGGCCACGTCGTGTAGCGGTCGCTCGGTGGCCGGGTTGACTACGGGCAGGGACTTGCGCACGGCCGGTTTGATCCAGGCACCATCGATATAGAACTGCATCAGGCGATTCATGGCTTGCGACTCCGGCAGGGGTATCGGCGGTGCAATCATAGCAAGTTCTCATGAGCAAACGTTTGTTCAAGGTCTCCTGGGCGGGCGAGTTCCTGGCCCGTCTGCCGGGACGACGGCCATGGCGACCTGGTCCCGTTCAGGCTCGGCGGCTGGCGGGCGACCCGGCGGGTCTCCGGGATCGGCAGCGAGGCGCGGGCGTGCATCGCACCTGCGGCCCGCGGGCCTATTGCGCGGCGATCCGGTCGACCTTGGCCGCGCAGATGAAGTCGTTCTCGGACAGCCCGCCCACGGCGTGCGTGTTCCAGCGAACGCGGCAGTAGCCGTAGCCGACCTCGAGGTCCGGATGGTGGTCTTCGATGTTGGCGACGTGGGCCACCGCGTTGACGAAGCTCATCGTCCGGAAGAAGTCCTTGAAGGAAAACGCGCGATCGATCCGCGTGCCGTCGGGGCCGAGCTTCCAGCCCGGGTCGAGCTGCGGCATCAGCGCCTCGGATTCGGCACGCGTCAGCGCGGGCACGCCGCCCTCGCAGGGTACGCAGGTCTTCTCGGTCAGGTTGCTCATCGGGGCCTCCTTGCGGCGCTCGCGGGGCTTCTCAGGCCGCGGCGCGCCGATGGGGTCAGCGCGCGTCGCGCCGCGGAAAGCGGCGCGCGACGTAGCGCTCGACCAGTTCCTGGAATTCCTCCGCGATCCGCTCGCCCTTCAGCGTCACGGTCTTGGCGCCGTCTTCGTAGACTGGCGCGACGGGGCGCTCGCCGGTGCCGGGCAGGCTGATGCCGATGTTCGCGTGCTTGCTCTCGCCGGGACCGTTGACGACGCAGCCCATCACCGCGACGTTCATCTCCTCGACGCCGTCGTAGACCTTGCGCCACTCGGGCATGCGGTGGCGCAGGTGGCCCTGGATCGACTGCGCGAGTTCCTGGAAATAGGTGCTGGTGGTGCGGCCGCAGCCGGGGCAGGCGATCACCATCGGCATGAACGAGCGCAAGCCCATGGTCTGCAGGATCTCCTGCGCCACGATCACCTCGAGCGTGCGGTCGCCGCCCGGGTCCGGCGTCAGCGAGACACGGATGGTGTCGCCGATGCCGGACTGCAGCAGCACGCCGATGCCCGCCGTCGAGGCGACGATGCCCTTGCTGCCCATGCCGGCCTCGGTAAGCCCGACGTGCAGCGGGTAGTCGCAGCGCGCGGCGAGCTCGCCGTAGATCGCGATCAGGTCCTGTACGCCGCTGACTTTGGCCGAGAGCACGATCGCGTCGTGCGGCTGGCCGAGTGCCTCGGCGCGCGCCGCGCTCTGCAGGCAGCTCTCCGCCACCGCCGCGCGCATGATCTCGTTGGCCGTGCGCGGCGACGGTGCGGCGTTGTTCTCGTCCATCATCCGCGTCAGCAGTTCCGGGTCGAGGCTGCCCCAGTTGACGCCGATGCGCACCGGCTTGCGGTAGCGGCAGGCGGTCTCGATCATTTCCGCGAACTGCGGGTCGCGCTTGCTGCCGCGGCCGACGTTGCCCGGATTGATGCGGTACTTGGCCAGGGCCTCCGCGCATCCGGGCTGCGCCTTCAGCAGCTTGTGGCCATTGAAGTGGAAATCGCCGATCAATGGCACGTCGCAGCCGAGCTGGTCGAGACGCGCACGGATCTGCGGCACTGCGGCTGCGGCCTCGTCGGTGTTCACGGTGATCCGGACCAGCTCCGACCCGGCGCGCGCCAACGCACGCACCTGCTGCGCCGTGCCTTCGACATCGGCGGTGTC
>JAYTNX010000030.1:0-38764 GCA_043748075.1 Pseudomonadota bacterium | reverse complement strand
CTGGCGCTGTGCGCGCAACTGATGGTCGCGGGCAGCGAGACGACGCGCAACCACCTGCTCGCCGCGATGCGGATGCTCTGCGACGCGCCGGCGTTGCAGGCCCGGCTGCGCGCCGACCCGGCGCGCGTGCCGAAGTTCGTCGAGGAGTCGCTGCGCCTGGAGGCGCCGGCGCAGGGCCTGTACCGGCGCTGCACGCGCGACTTCGAGCTCGGCGGCGTGACGATACCCGCGGGTGCGATCGTGATGGTGATGTACGGCGCGGGCAACCGCGATCCGCAGGTGTTCCCGGAGCCGGCTACGCTTGACCTGGACCGGCCGAACTCCAACCGGCACATGGCCTTCGGTTACGGCATCCACAGTTGCATCGGCCGGACCCTCGCTACTGCGGAACTGACCATCGCGACGGGGCGATTGCTGGAGCGGCTCGGGCCGATCCGGCTGGCACGCGACCAGCCCCGACCCTCCCACCTGTTCCATTTCAACATGCGGGCATTGGCGTCGATGCGGATCGAGTTCGACGTTCTGCCCTAGCGGCCCGCGCCCCCGCAGCCCCGCACCTTCGTATCCCGCCTCCTGGTCAGATTCATGCAGGTCACTGTCGCCAGCCTCGCTCCCACGCTGTTCCACGGCACGCAAGCCGCAACCGCGCAGTACAACGCCGACGCCTTCGACGCCGCGATAGGCAGCGTCAAGGCTGCCGAACCCGGGCTGGGTATCATCGTGCTGCCGCTAGGCTGCCTGTCCGGGGGCGCGGGGATCGTGGCGCCGTGGCCCGCGCCGATGCACGTCGACGCGCTGCTTCGCGTTGCGACCCGGCATCGCGTCTGGGTCGCCGGCGCGGAACGCTTCAGC
Organism: Pseudomonadota bacterium; assembly: GCA_043748075.1. Classification (GTDB taxonomy): domain Bacteria; phylum Pseudomonadota; class Gammaproteobacteria; order Steroidobacterales; family Steroidobacteraceae; genus UBA964. The sequence continues at coordinate 37,912 of JAYTNX010000030.1, read as the reverse complement.
GACACCACCGTCGGGTTCCTTCTGGGGCCCGACGCCGGCCTCGCACTGGTGCAATACGCGATCGGGGAGTCTCGCGGCGCGGCAACGGTCCAGGTCGCCGACACCCCGCTCGGGCGGCTGGCGGTGCTGGTCGACGACGACCTGCTACACCCCGAGTACGCGCGGCTCGCGACATTCGCCGGCGCGGAGATGCTGCTGAATCCCTGCGCCGAGCGGCGCGATGCCCGCTCTGAGGCGCGACAGCTGTCGCGCGGCGCGCGCGCCTGGGAGAACCATGCGTTTGTCGTGGTTTCGAGCGCCGGGGCGGCGCGCAACCCCGACGGCACGCCAGAGGCGTGCTTCACCGGCCGTCGCGTCGCGGAGATCTGGAACTACTCCGGGCAGTTGCTGGTCGAGGGCGCGGACGCGGCGGCCACCGCCGTGCTCGACCTGCAGGCGCTGCGCGAACGACGCAGCGAACCGTGGGTCAACTTTCCGGCGCAATTGCGCACAGGCCTGTATTCGGGCGTCTACGCCGCGGCCGCGAGCGGCGAACTCGCCGTGCCGCCCGCGGCCGTGGCCGCCGCCCCGCCCGCCTATGACGTACTGATGATGCAGACCCATGAAGCCTTCATCGGCGGGCCCGAGGACCGCGACGCAACGATCGCCGACAACCTCTCGCGGGCGTTTGCGCTCGCGCGCCTGTTCTGCCTGCGGCCCACCACGCGCCTGCTGGTGCTGCCGGAGTTTGCGCTGCAGGGCTCCGACGGTCCCCACCCGCAGGAATACTGGGAGCGCGTCGGCATCCGCGTCCCCGGGCCGGAGACGGCGCAGCTTGGCGCCTTCGCCCGCGAATGCAATGTCTACGTCTGCGCGATGGTATTCGAGTACGACCCGGAGTGGCCGCTGCGCTACTTCAACACCTCGATCATCGTCTCCCCGGAAGCTGAGGTCGTGCTGCGCTATCGCAAGCTGCAGTGTGCCGACCTCAACGGCCTGCTGAACGTGACGACCCCCGGCAACATCTTCACGCGCTACGTGGAACGCTATGGCTACGAGGCGCTGATGCCGGTGGTCGACACGCCGATCGGGCGCCTCGGCACGCTGATCTGCTTCGATTCGAACTGGCCGGAGTTGTGGCGCGCGCTGGCGCTGAAGGGCGCGGAGGTCATCTGCAACCCGACCAGCGAGATCCACAGCGATCGGCGGCCGCCGTGGTACGCGGCCAAACGCGCGCACGCGGCCGAGAATCGTCTCTACGTGGCCTCCGCCAACGCCGGCAGCGAGCAGTTCCGACCCGGCGCGCCGGTGACAGGCATGAACCGCGGGCATTCTGCGCTGATCGACTATGACGGCGTGCTGGCCTCCTGCGCCGACGGCCCGGGTGTGGTGCCGCTGGTGGGTCGCATCGATCTCGGCGCGCTGCGCCGCGCCCGCGCGCGCGCAGCGCGGCGGCCGGGCGTATTCCGTCCCGACGCGGTGGCCGCGGCCTACGCCGCGTTCGAGGGATTCCCCCTCGACTGCTTCCTCGATCAGCCGATGCTGTCCGCGGGCGAAGGCCCGCCACTGGTGCGGGCGCAGATCGACCGGCTGTTCGCGCGAGGCGTGTTCCATCGACCTTGAGGAGAGCGTACCCATGTTGCCCAGATTTCGGACTTCGTCCCGTTTCGCCATTGCCGGCGTGCTCGCCGTCACGGCCGCGACCCTCGCGGCGCCCACGACAGTGGCCGCGGCGGACGCCGCGCCGACCGTGCTGATCACCGGCGCCAACCGGGGCATCGGCCTCGCATTGGCCCGTGCCTATGCGGCGCGCGGCTGGAGAGTCATCGCCACCGCGCGCAAGCCTGCGGAAGCCGGCGACCTGCGCGCGCTGGCCGCCGCGGACCCCGACGTCAGAATCGAAACGCTGGACGTCACCGAGCACGCGCAGGTCGACGCACTCGCGTCGAAATATGCAGGGCAACCCGTCGACCTGCTGATCAACAACGCCGGGATCACCGGCCCGCGCGAGGCCCAGGTCTTCGGCCGGCTCGACTACGCCGTGGCGCGTTCGGTGTTCGAGACCAACGTCCTGGCGCCGATGAAGCTGGCGGAGGCGCTGATGCCGAACGTGCTCGCAGGCGCGCAGAAGAAGATCGTCACGATCTCCTCCAGCGAGGGCTCTGTGACCGGTGTCAACTCGGCCCGGCAATACTGGTATCGCAGCAGCAAAGCGGCGGTGAACATGGCGATGCGCAACCTGGCCTTCGAGGTGAAGAAGACCGGTGTCACGGTCGCATTGGTGAATCCGGGTCCAGTGGCCACGGACATGATGGCGGGTGCACGGATCCCCTTGCAGCCGGTGAACGAGGCGGCGGCGAAGGTGATCGGCATCATCGACCGGCTGACGCTCGAGACGACCGGCCACTTCTGGGACTACGCGGGTGGGGAATTGCCATGGTGAAACGAGGTGAATCCAGGATGCGTGAACATTGGGACGTGATCGTGATCGGCGCGGGCTCGGCGGGCCTGCCCCTGGCCATTCGCGCCGCGGAGCGCGGCGCGAAGGTGCTGCAGCTCGAAGCGGACTACCGCGTCGGCGGCACGCTGTTCTGGTCCTCGGGCCAGATTGCCGCCGCCGGCACACGCCTGCAGAAGCAGCACGGCATCACGGACAGTCCGGAGGAGCACTTCCGCGATGCGCAGCGCATCGCGCACGACCAGATCGACCCGGTCGTGCTGCGCCTGATGGTCGACAACGCCGGCGGCATGATCGACTGGCTGATGGACCTCGGCTTCAAGCCCGCGCCCGGCACGCCGGTGGCCGGCGAGGCGCACGAGGCCTACTCGACCCGTCGCTATCTCTGGGGCGCGAACAAGGCGATCTCGATCCTCGATACGCTGAAGGCGGCCCATGACCGCCTCGTGCAGCAGGGGAAGATCGACCTGCGGCTGCAGCACCGCATGACGGCGCTGCTGACTGACCGGCGCGCTGCCGTGAGTGGCGTGCGCGTGTCGACGCCCGGTGGAGAAACCGAGTTCCACGGCAAGAACGTCGTGCTGGCCTCGGGCGGCTACGCCGCGAACCCGAAGCTCTGGAAGGCGCTCACGCCGAAGGTGCCGCTGTGCTCCTTCGTCAATCCTTATTCGCGCGGCGAGGGTCTGGAAGCGGCACGCGACCTTGGCGCCGTGGTCGACGGCAGCGAGAAGTTCCTCTGCACCTTCGCCGGCGTGCTCGACAAGCCGAACGACCCGCGCAGCGGCTCGTTCCTCGCGCTCTCGCCCGGCAACCGCAAGGTCTGGGAGATCTTCGTCAATGCCGCCGGCAAGCGATTCATGCAGGAGGACCACCCGAGCATCGACTATCGCGAGCGCTCACTGCTCGCGCAGAAGGGCATGGCAATGTTCGCGGTGCTGGACGCGGGCATCCTGCAGAATGCGGCGTCGATGACGCTGGACGACCTGCCTGGATACCGCGCGAAATTCGGCAAGCACCCCGCCTTCGTGAAGGCGAAGACCCTCGCAGAGCTCGCGCGGAAACTCGGCGTGCCCTCGACGGCGCTGCGCAAGTCGATCAAGGACTACAACCACGCGGTCGACACCGGCGTCGATCGCAAGTTCGGCAAGCAGTTCCTGATCCGCCGGATCGAGCAGGCGCCGTTCTACGGCATCAAGGCGATGGGCATCACGGTGCTGAGTCCGGCAGGCCTGAAAGTGGACAAGCAGCTGCGGGTGATCGGTGCGAGCGGCCGGCCGATTCGCAACCTGTACGCCGCGGGCGAAGTGCTCGGCTTCGCGCGCACGTCGGGCAACGCATTCGTCGGCGGGCTGTCGCTCACGCCGGCGCTGACGTTCGGCAAGATCCTCGGCGAGCGGCTGCCCAGCTGGTAGCGACCACCGGCAGCCAACGCTGCCCGTCGATGCGCGACTCGGCTTGCCAGTGGATCGCGAGTCAACCGTCGAGGAAGCCCGAGATCGCGCCGACCCGATCCGCCATCGTGGTGGCGGACGTGAACAGCGCGCGCGCGGTCCCGGCGGGCGCGAGCTGGACGGCCTCATCGAGCCAGACGCTGAGCGGGTCGCGCTGCGACGCGCTGATGAACGTCGGGCAGGGGAGCTTCGGCAGCAACGCGTGCATGTCCTGGCGGAACGCCGCGCGATAGGCGATGTGGTAGGTGCGCAGCGCCTTGACGACATCAGTGACGCTGGCGTGGATCTGCGCCGCAGGGGACACCGGGTTCGAGAGCCGCCGCGCGCTGCTGCGGTCGAACCACGGGAAATACAGCTGCTGGTCGCGGACGAAGTTCCAGGCCCAGATCAAGTGCGTGCCATAGTCGTCCGGAACGACCTGCGGCGCGTAGTGCTCGAACATCTGCTGCTTCAGGTCGGCCGGGAACAGCGGCACGCCGTCGAGCACGAGGCGGCGGATCCGTCGCGGATGTTCGACCGCGAGCTGGCAGCCGATCTGCGCGCCGGTGTGGCTGCCGAAGAAATCGAAGCGCTCGATGCCGAGCGAATCGGCGAGACGGATCGCGCAGTCGACGTAGTAGCCGATCTCGAGGTCCTCGCCGGCCGGCGGTGCGGAATCGCCATTGCCGAGCATGTCCGGCGCGAAGGCGAAGCGGCTCGCACCGAAAGCCTCGAGGAACGGCTCGAATACACGGCCGGAACCCGGCCCCGCATGCGCGAGATACAGCGGCAGCGGTGCGCCGCGCGCGCCGATCCGCTCGCGCCCCGCGAACCGGTAGTGAACCAGCCCTTCCTGCAGCCGGACGAAGCCGCGGTCGATGAGCACGCGGCCGGCGGCGACGGCCGGCGCAAGCTTCGCGTTCGCGTTGGTCTTCGCGATCGCCGTCGGCTCGGCCGCGAGCGACGCGGCGGCCAGCCCGAGCACGTCGCGCCGCGACACCCCTTCTTCACTCATGACTGCTGCTCCTGTGGACCCTGCACGGCCATCGCCCTGGACGCTGAGGCCAGGCCTCAGGCCGGCGTCCGCGCGGCGAGCGACTTTTCGATCTCGCTGACCCGCTTGCGCAGTTCCGCGCCGCTACGCGCCGCCGCAGTGTTCTTCAGGTAGCTGTCCAGCGGCTGCGCCGGCAGCGACGCGTGCACGCCGGGCGTGTCGATATCCTTGACCACGCCCGCGCGGTGCACCAGCACCACGTCGTCGCAGATCTCGACATGGTCGATGATTCCGGTCTGGCCGCTCGCCATCACGCGATTGCCGATGCGGCTCGAGCCGGCGACGCACAGCATGGCGGTCAGCAGGCAGTCCTCGCCGATCTGCACGTTGTGTGCGACGTGACAGAGGTTGTCGAACTTGGTGCCGGCACCGATGCGCGTCTCCGCGAAGGTGGCGCGATCGATGGTGTTGTTCGCGCCGACGCGCACACGATCGCCGATCACGACGATGCCGGTCTGGGGGATGGGGTGACTGCGCCGGGCGGCATCCTGCGCGAACCCGAAGCCCTCCGAGCCGATCACGCTGCCGGGTCCGATCACCACCTCGGAGCCGAGACGAGAGCCGTAGCCGATCACGGCACAGGGATGCACCACACTGTCGTCGCCGATCGTCACATCGTGTTCGATGATCGCCCCGGCCATGATGCGGCAGCGCGCACCGATGCGGGAGCGGCGGCCGATCACCGCGCGCGGCTCGACCCGCGCGCTGGGATCGATGATGGCCTCGGGATGCACGACCGCCGAGGGATGGATCGGCCCCTCCCAGCCTGCCGCGTCAAAGTCGCGGCCCGCATGGCGCTGCCTGATCCAGGCGTGGGCCAGGGCCACGTTCGGCGTGAACACCACCGCACTGGTGAGCGCCACGCCCGCCAGCGCGTCGCGGAACTTCTCGGCGGTGACGATCGCGGCAGGCGCGCGCGTGAGCACGCACGGCAGGTAGTCCTTGTGGTCGAGAAACACGAGGTCGCCGGGCCCGCAGGTCTGCAGCGGGGCAATGCCGGTGATGGTCGGGTTGGCGGCGCCGGCGCATTCGAGCGGCAACCCGGCCTTGCGGCCCTCGTCGAGGATCAGGGCCAGTGGGGTGTCCAATGCGCGACCTGCTGCGTGCAACATGCTTGCTGGAGCTTAGTCCTTCGCAAGCGGCAACAGAATCCGGAGAACGGACAGCGCGGCGGTTAGAGCCAGCGTCGCGCCCGGCGCAGGTAGGTGGCATAGCGCTCGCCGAACAGGGCCTGCAGCCGTTGCTCTTCGGTGCGCACGAATCCGAGATGCAGAACCAGAAGCATCACCGGCCAGGGCAACAGCGCGCCCAGCGTGCCCAGCATGAGCGCCTCGCCGGCGAGCAGCATCAGCATCCCGAGGTAAATCGGGTTTCGCGACAGCGCGAACACGCCATCCGTCAGCAGCAGGGTCGGCGCCCGGTCGATCTCCAAAGGGGTGCCGGCGCGGCGCATGCGCACCGACGCGACGTTCGACAGCAGCAGCCCCAGGAATGCCAGCGCCGCGCCGCCCCAGAACCAGGCCCGCGGAACGACGCGCGCCATCGGTGCCATCAGGTGCAATACCATCATCGACACCAGAGCCAACAACAACCATTGCAACGCCCCGAGGCGGGCCAGAACGGGCTGGGTGGGGAAGTCTTCGGGAATCGACGGAACGGACAAACAGCCACCGATCGCAGGATGCGGACGCCCGTCGGCCTGCGAGCCGACGGGGACTGCGCCGATTATGCCGACCTCGCGCGACGCCGGTGGCCCGCAGCGTGGAAGTTACACGAACGTAACCTTGGACCGCTCAATCGGGACCGGTCCGCGACTTCAGCAATGCACCCAGACGGTCCGGCGTGCCCTGGATGCGCTCGAGGTGCGGGTAGCGCGGCCCTTCCCGGTAGTCGATGCGCACAGTGAGAAAGCGGTCGTCGCGACGCACCAGAAGTTCGATGCGCTGGCCCTCACGCCGGGCGACGCGCAGCGCCTCGAGCAGGACATCGCCGTCGTAGGCGAGACCGTTCACCGCGACCAGTGAGCTGCCCGTCGCCAGACCGGCCTTCCAGGCGGGGCTGCCCCAGATCACCTCGACGATCCGTCCCGCCTCACGCGCCACCGACAGGCCCAGCGAGAAGGTGAAACTACTGCGCTTCGCCTCGGCGTCGAGGCTGCGGGAATAGGCGGATGGCGTGTCGCGGTACGCCAGCTGCCAGCCGGCCCGGGCAAGGCCCTCGAGCGGAGCGCGTGCGGCATGACCCTCGACGCGCTCGCGCAGGAGGCTGCGCCAGTCGTACGGGGCCACCTGATCGAGCGCGCTGACGACGTCGTCGAAGGCGTAGGTGAACGGGCCCGCCTCGCCGTCACGCACACCGAAGAATGCGCGCGCGAAGTCGTCGAGTGAGCGCCGGTCGCGCGTGCGCTCGCGCAGCCGGGTGTCGACCTCGAGCCACAGCAGCACGCTTTCGGTGTAGTAGTCGGTGGCGCGTTGCCAGCTCGTGAACGGCAGCGGCGCGCGATACGCCATGATCGGCTGGTTCGTGGTGTCCTGCAGGTTGCGCCATTCGCGGCCGGCGCGCGCGCCGTCGAACGTCGCGGCATAGTGCGCCAGCGCATCGCGCGTGAACGGCTCGCTCCACAGCCCCGAGCGCGCGGCGAGCACCGTGCCCCAGTACTCGGTCAGCCCCTCGTAGACCCAGAGCAGGCTGTTGCGCATCGCGACGTCGTAGCCGGGCGTCCACAGGTCCGCCGGTCGACGGAACTTGCCGTTCCACGAGTGCACGTACTCGTGCGGCAGCAGGTCGCGCACGGTGGCGGTGCCGTCCCAGTCGGCGAAATAGCCCGGGTCGACGCCGTTTTCGCTCGACTGCAGATGCTCGAGCCCGATGCCGGCGAAGTGGTCGCTGAGCGCAAGAAGGAAGTCGTACCGCTTGTAGTGGCGCGAGCCGAAGAGGCGCACGGCCTCGCGCACCAGCTTGCGATGCGCCTCCACCTGCACGGGCGTGGCCTCGAGCTGCGCAGCGCGGTCAGCGAACACGTTCAGGTGCACCGGGCCGCGCGGATCCGCGTCGAGCTCGAATCGGCGCACATGGCGGCCCGCGAACAATGGCGAATCGACCAGCTGCTCGAGACTCATCGGCTCGAACTGCACGCGATCGCCTTCGCGCGAGGCCACCCGCGCGGCGCTCGCGAACTCCCAGCCGGCGGGGAGCCGGATCGACGCGCGCATCGTGATCTGGCGCGCGTAGTGGCCGGCCGGGTACAGCAGCGCCTTCTCCCACTGCAGGCCGAGCAGTTCTGCGGTGATGGTGCGGCGCCCCTGGTCCGCGGCCACCGGCGAGACGAACTGGAAGCGCAACTCCAGCTCGCGTACGCCGTCGGGCACCTCGAGATGGAATGCGAACATGTTCAGCGCGTCGCGCTGCCATTCGAGACGCCGCGCAGGCTCTCCCGCGACGGTGACGACCAGACCGGCGAGCGACTGGATCGGACCGGTGGGGCCATGGTTGCCCGGCAGCCAGCGCGGGTACAGCAGCGTCAGTGGTCCGGGGCCGGCCACCGGCAGTCGCTCGCGCACGTCGAACACGCGATGGTCGAGGTCGGTGAGATCGACGTCCAGGGCGATCACCCCGGGATAGGTCGTGTCCTGCGGCGCCGGTACGACGCGCGCGGGTGGCGGTGCGGGTGTTTGCGCGTCCGCGAGGCCGGGGAGTCCCGTGCCGATCGCGAGAGCGATCGCGAGGGTGCCAATCGGCAGGGCGATACGACGCGGATTCGTGGCTCGGAACATGGAGTCGATCCCTGGCGCTCTCACGGATCGCCGCGGTGGAGGGGCGCAGAAATGATACCCTGCCGCACATGCGACACATCCCCCCGGTACTCATGTTCTGCGGCCTCTCGCTGATCGCGATCGGCGAGGTCCGCGCCCAGCCCACTCCGTCTGCCGCAAAGCCGGCAACCGCGCCAGCCGCCAGCCCGGCGGAACAGGCCAAGACGCTGTATGCCCTCGGCGTCCTGCTCAGCGGCCCGCTCGACAGCTTCGCGCTGTCACCCGCCGAGCTCGAGCAGGTGCTCGGCGGCGTGCGCGACGGCGTGCTGAAGAAGAGCACGATCCCGAATCCCGAGTCCTACGGGCCGAAGGTGCAGGAGCTGCAGAACACGCGGATGGCCGCGGTGGCGGCGAAACAGAAGGAACTCGGCAAGGCCTATCTGACCAAGGCCGCCGCCGCGCCCGGCGCGACGCGCACGGCCAGCGGCATCGTCATCACTTCGCTAAAGGCCGGCACCGGCGCGGCACCGAAGGCCAGCGACGAAGTGAAGGTGCATTACGAAGGCAAGCTGGTCGACGGCACCGTGTTCGACAGCTCCATCAAGCGCGGCGAACCGGCGACGTTCCCGCTCAACGGCGTGATTCCCTGCTGGACCGAGGGCGTGCAGACCATGAAGGTCGGCGGCAAGAGCCGCCTGGTCTGCCCGTCCGACACCGCCTACGGTGAACGCGGTTCACCGCCGCGGATCGCCGGCGGCTCGACCCTGGTGTTCGAGGTCGAGCTGCTCGACATCGTGAAGACCCCGGCGGCGGGCGCCGCCCCACCGAAGTCCTGACGCCTTCGCCCCGGACCGTGGCGACCGCGCCCCTGCCCGGCCATGGCCTCGCTGCGGAGTCGGGCGCGACCATCGGCCTCCCCGCCGCGGCCCTCGCCGCGCTGGACGCGCTGCAACTCGAGCTCGGCGGCGACGTCCTGCAACTCGGTCCCGGTCTCGACCCGGGCCGCCTCGGCAAGGACTACGCGCTGCAGAGCCCAGCGAGCGCGGCGCCGTTCGCGATCGCGCGTCCGGGCGATGTGGCGCAGGTGTCGAAGATTCTCGCGCTCTGCAACGCGCATCGCATTCCGGTGGTGCCGCAGGGCGGCATGACCGGTCTCGCGGGCGGCGCAGTGCCGCTCGCGCCCGCGCTGCTGCTGTCGCTCGAGCGGCTGCGCACCATCGAGGAGATCGACGTCGAGGCCGGCACCATGACCGTGCAGGCCGGCGTCACGCTCGCCGAGGTGCAGGCTGCGGCCGAAGCCCGTGGCCTGTTCTTTCCGCTCGACCTCGGCGGCCGCTCGGCGCAGATAGGCGGCAATGCCTCGACCAACGCCGGCGGCACCCGCGTGGTCCGCTACGGCATGATGCGCGCGCTGGTGCTCGGCCTCGAGGCCGTGCTCGCCGACGGCAGCGTGATCTCGAGCCTCGGCAAGGTGCTGAAGAACAATGCCGGCTACGACCTGAAGCAGCTGTTCATTGGCAGCGAAGGCACGCTCGGCGTGATCACCCGGCTGGTGCTGCGGCTGCAGCCGAAACCGGCCAGCAGCTGCACTGCGCTGTGCGCACTGCCCTCTTACGCCGAAGCGCTCGCCCTGCTGCAACGGCTGCGCGCCGGCCTCGGTGGCCAGCTCGCGGCGTTCGAGCTGATGTGGCCCGCGTTCTACCATCTGGCCACCACCCTCGCCGGACGCCAGCCGCCGATCGCCGAGGGACACGAACTCTACGTACTGGTCGAGGCGCTCGGCAGCGATACCGATCGCGACGCCGCGCAGTTCGAAGCCGTCATCGCCGCCGCGCTCGAGGCCGGCGTGGTCGCTGATGCCGTGATCGCGCAGTCCGGCGCGCAGGCCCGCTCGCTGTGGGAGATCCGCGAAGGCTCCGGTGCGTTCCGCAAGTTTCACTCGCCCAGCCTGCCCTTCGACGTCAGCGTGCCAACCAGCGGGATCGGCGCGTTCGTCGCCGACTGCGACGCGCGACTGCGCGAGCGCTGGCCCATGGCGAAGATCCTCTACCTCGGCCACGCCGCCGACGGCAACATCCACATCTCGATCAAGCTCGACGGCGATGCCGGCAGTGCGCGCGAGATGGACGACGTCGTCTACGAAACGGTTCGCGACTGGAAGGGCTCGGTCTCCGGCGAGCACGGCATCGGCGCCTGCAAGCGCGGCTATCTCGGACATTCGCGGTCGGACGCGGAAGTGCGGCTGATGCGAACGCTGAAGGCCGCGCTAGATCCGGCCGGCATCCTCAATCCGGGGAAGGTGCTGCCGCCCGAGCTCCAGACAGCCAGTGGCGCGACCAACGCCGTCGCGGCCATCGCCACGACGGGCCGCTGAGCCGCTCCCGGCGATGCGCGTCCCGCTGATGCCCCTCGCACTCTCGCTCGCCGTCGGCGGCCTGCTCTACGCCGCCTATCAGGGCAACAAGCGGATCGTCGATGGCGTGGCGTCGCGACCGCGCTTCGCGGCGACCGACGCACGCAGCGCGTCCCTGGTCGATTCCAAGCCGAACTCGGCGACGAATCCGACTGCGAATTCACCAAGAGAATCTCCGGCGGAGGCGGTCGAGCGGGAAGACGACGATTTGCCGGAAATGGACGAACGCTGCACAACGATCGCCACTGTCGTCACCGACGCCGAGCAAGCCATCGACGCGGGCGTGCCGCTCGAGGAGTTCGTCCGGCGCCCCCTGATCGCATTCGTGGATGACCCCGCGTTGCGCTCCGAACTGGAGAGCCTAGCGCGCGACCGCTACAAGACCACTCCGGCCATGGCGCGGCTCGATGTCCTGCGTGAAGCGCGTTGCCTCCGATAAGGAGCTGTTTCATGTCGAGGACAGGCTGACCTCACGCTCCTCGGCACGCCAGGCCGCGTAGCGTTGCGCTTCGAGAATGTCATCGCGCTCCAGGTACGGGTACTCGGCGAGCAACGACTCGACACGATCGTTAGACCGTGCAACGCCGACACCGAGACTATCGACGGCGGTGAGCGACGCATTGAAGTTCCGCGCGCCGTAAGACCCGGGCGCAGCAACGCCACTGTCAGGCAACTTTCCTGCTCTTTTCCGCGAGCGTCGAGACGCCGGAGTCTCGAATGCGCTGATACATCGCATCCGGTGCCAGATCGATGCCGCCCGGCCAGGTTAGCGCACCGTGCTCCAGGAAAACCCTCGAGAAGGTTTCCGCGTCGCATAGCGCGTCGAACCCATCACCCAGCGGGCCCTGGGAAAGGCGAGGAGCCAGATCCGCCACCCCGGAGGTACCGTCGGCGAATACGACCTCGATCTTGTAGTCGGACTGCAATCGGAAGCGGACTATGGACCAAACGGCCATGTTGGCTACTCCAAGGGTGGTATGGGCACGGCCGCGGCCGGCACCTGGCATCGATCCCAATTGCGCATCAGTTCGTCCTTATGCAACGACGCCCACTCCACCACCAGCGCGTGCGCACGGCGGGGCAGTGAGCCGTGCAGGATATCCAGCGTTGCGATGTTGTACTGCGCTTCGTGCTCGCCGTAGAGGGCATGAAAATGCGGTGGAGGATGATCGTCCCAACACATGCGGGTGAGGATGCCAAAAAATTCGCTGATGGTCGGCATGGCGCTGTCCTTCGATTGATCAAGAGCAATTCATCGACAGCTGGCAGCATTCATATCGGCTGCGCCTCGCGCACGACCAACGTGGTGCCCGGCAAGGCGTCGACCAGCAGGTCGAGATCACTGCCTTCCCGATCGCGGCCGCCGACCACCGAGCCAAAGACGCGTGGGTTTACGGTCCGGTATCGTCGGACGGCGTCACGTACGGCAGATCGATGGGCGTTCAGGACAGCTGACGGTTTCATGGCCTGGGACGACGGACTCGGCTGTCGATGATTGTACGCTGGCCCCGGACGGGCCGCGCGCTGGAGGGCTGGGACTCGCCGCGGTACCGCACGCGCGACGCCTCGCGACTACGCAGCATCGACTTCAGCAGGTTGTGCAGCACGCTTCTCACACCCGCACGCACTCACACGGATGCGGCCACGCCCGGAGCAATCGACAAACCGCGCCCTCCGATTCTGAGCGACGACTATGGACGACGAACCAAACCGAACTCGACCTGCGGCCGGAACGGCAGTCCCGCCGGTGGCGCCGGCAGCGGGGCGGCAGCGCGCACCGCGCGCGTGATCTGCGCCCGTGCAAGGGCGTCGACGGCGCAGTTCGTAACCGCAACGTCGAGCACCTGGCCACCGCGGTCCTGGGTCACGTGGATCGTGCAATCCGGCAGGTCGGCGGCGGTAGGGGCGCCGAGCGCCTCCCATGCGCGGCCGATCCGCGCACGGACCTGGCCCAGGTAGAGCCCCTGCAGACGCGAGTCGTTGCTCAACTCTGCGGGCTCCATTCCGACCGACGGCGAAGTCGCGAAGTCCAGCATTGGAGGCATCACGATCTCTGCCACCGTCGTCGCCGGTGGGACTACGTGAGGCGGCGTCGGCTCGAGCAGCACGACTTCCAGTCGCTGACTTTCACCCCCGCCGGTACCAGGAACACGCGCCCCTTCGAGCAGCGGTGCGGTGACATGCGCCTGCAGCAACGCCACGATCAGCAGACCATGTAACGCCGAAACCACCACGATCACCAGCGGTGGGCGACGCATCGAAATTCCGTGCGGCGCCCCGAACGGCATCGCCGAAACGTCAGTCGTCGCGTTCAACTTCGCGTCCCGCCGCGATGGCGGTATCGAACTCGGCGATGATTCGTCTGACGGCTCTCGTCACCAGGCGACGCAGAGTCATGCCTTGCACTTCCGCGATGTAATTCAACCGATCTCGCTGCTTCAGTTCGAGCTGGACGGTCAGATGGCAGTCGCGGTTCGCTCTGGATTTTGGATCTCCCTCAGTGACGAGCCGCAGAGCCGGTGCTCTCTTCCGTGAGTTGTGCTTCATCGCGCCTCCCAGCCACGAGTTGATGTTCGGTTACGCGCAGTCCCCGACGTTGCGCACGACGAGAACGTCAAGCAAGCGACTCACAATGTACGGATCCCGAAGCCGTCGGCAATGTCTCCGCGGGGCGACATTTAACAGTTGAAAAATAGGCCGTGCGAGACCGCGCGCGCGCGCCTCTAAAGAACGCGCGCACACGCGAAGCAAGGCGCATGCCAGCGGATAGCGGTGCTGCCGATACCGCAAAAGTGCCGCAGATTTACCGCAAACATACCGCAAAGATACCGCTGTTTTACCGCACTTTCGGCGCGGTATTTGCGCAAACCCCCTTGTGAGTCGCAGCGCAACGCGCGCAGCGTAAAGACGCGCGGTGACGTGATGCCCGCGCAGGGACGCGGAGCAAGACATGCGACTCGACACCGACAGTTTCATCGCAGCGATCGACGCCGGGATTCGTTCGGCGCGCGCGCCGCGCATCGTCGAGGTGATGCTGATGCTCGCGATCGCGCTGCAGCTTTGGTCGGTCGCGCGCACCGCGACGTCCACAGAGACTTCGGCTGCGACGCTCACGAGTGCGTCGTCGCCTGGGTCGTCGAGCACTCGTCGTCGTTTCACGCAGCTCGACATGTCTCAATTGCTCAGCGCGCATCTGTTCGGCGAGGTACCGGCGGCGAGTGCGGCAGCGATGCCAGCATTGGCGGCAAGCGCTTTCAAGCTCGTCGGGCTCTACGTGCCAAAGGACGGCGAGGCGATCATCGCGACCGATCCAGCGTTTGCGTCGTCGGGTGACGGCTCGGGCGAGGTCGCACCGCTCGAGTGGGCGCGCAAGTTCTTCGGAGACCAGCTGCGTACGGCAGCCCGTCCCGGCGCGATCGCCTGGCTCAGCCTCGCGGGCGCTCCCGGTCAGCGGGTCCAGGTCGGCGATGAGATCGGCGGCGGGAAGGTGCTTGAAATCCGCGACGAGGGCGTGGCGCTCGAGCTCGCAGGGCGGCGGGTAAGTGTCGCGTATCCGGAGAACCCCTACGTCGCGATGTTCCGCGGCGAGTCCGATCAGATCACCGCGCTCGTCGATGCGGATTCCATTCCGCCAGAACTCGCCTCGAAGCTGCTGCGGTTCCAGCCTTCGTTGGGTCCCGCCGGACTGGAGGGCTTTCGGCTGTATCCGGGTTCCGATGCCCAGGCGTTCGTGAATTCCGGACTCCGTGCGGGCGATGTGCTGGAGGCCGTCGACGGGTCGCCGATCACCTCCCCGCGCGACCTCGTGCCGCTGCTGCGCGCCGTGCGCGACGTCAAGCCCGTTCAGCTGCGACTGCTCAGAGCTTCTAAGCCGCTCGATCTGCGCCTGTTCCGCGCATCGGCGGATACAACCCCGTCGTCGACCCCATCTCGCCGTGGTGACGCGCTTGCCGCGCCTCCCGGCACGTCCCGCACCTCCCCCCAACCGCTGGCCTCGATTACACCCGGAGCCTCCTCGCCATGAACATCTCACGCCCTCGATTCGCGCCCGTCTTCGCGTTTCGCCGATCGCTGACCTCGCCGGCGATTCTGCTGGCGTTTGCCGCGATCGTCGCGTCGGCCGGCGATGCCCCCAGTCGCGTCGTCCCCAGCGGCTTCGTCGACACCCAGCCCGACAAACCCTGTCTCGTGCAGATCGAGGAACAGGGCTTCGGCAAGGACCCCGCCCAGATCCAGGCGGCCGTGCACGCCTGCATGAAGGGCCGCTTCAACCAGATCAAGGCCTCGCGGCCTGAACTCTTCCCGACCGAGGGAAAACCCCAGACCAACCGCCCGAAGTAGGACGGGGGAGTCGTCCCCGTCTTCCGATTGATCGCTCGACTGCTTGCTCGCTGGCCTGACCGACGCTTTTGGAAAACTGCCATGTTCACATCCCGTCGCTTCAACTGGATTCGCCGTCCCGCCGCACTGACCCTTGCCTTGCAGTGGGTACTCGCCGCAGTGCTCTCCGCGGCGCTCACGTCCCCGGCCTGGGCGGTGACCGCCAAAACGCCCGGCATCTTCGCCGTCTCGCCCACGGGTGAGGGGACGTACACCATGCCGGTAACACTGCCGCCCGGGACCAGCGGCATGACCCCGAGTCTGACCTTCGTCTACGGCAGCCAGCGCGGTAACGGCCTGCTCGGCATGGGCCTGCGAGTCACCGGCTTCTCGGCCATCACCCGCTGCGGGTTCACGTTCGAGCAGGACGGCAACGTCAAGGCGGTGGTGAACACGTCTGCGGACAAGCTCTGTCTCGATGGCAACAAGCTGCGCCTGACCGGCGGCACCCATGGCAGCAGTGGCGCAACGTACCAGACCGAGCTCGAGACCTTCGCCAAGGTGACGCTGACGGGCGGGACCGGAACCGGCGCCTCGTCCTTCGAGGTCAAGCACAAGAACGGCCAGATTTACGAGTACGGCAACACCACCGACTCCCGGATCGAGGTCCGAGGCTCGGCGACCATCGTGCGGCTCTGGGCGCTCAACAGGATCCGCGACCGGGATGGCAACTCCATCGAGTTCAGCTACACCGAGGACAACGCCAACGGGACGTATCGCCCGAACGAGATCCGCTGGACCGGCAACACCGGCCAGGGGCTGACCCCGGCTTACAAGGCCGTCTTCGTCTATGAAGCCCGCGCCAGCAACGACCCGCTGGTCCGGTACGAGAACGGTTACAAGTCGAAGGAGACCAACCGCCTGCTGCGCCTGGACGTGTTCTACAACTCGGTCAACATTGTCCGTCGTTACACCCCGTCCTATGCGACCGCGAGCTCGACCCCCCGCACCCGCACCCAGAACGTGCTGGAGTGCGGCAAGGCCGATCTGCTGTGCTCGAACCTGGTGTACTTCAACTGGCAGAGCGGCACGAACACCCATGGCAGTGAAGCCGCGAGCGGCGCGACGCTGACTGCCGGCACCGTTGCCCACTCGATCGACGCCAATGGCGACGGCCGCACCGATCTCGTCTATCCCTCGGGCGGCAACTGGTGGGCGATGTTCGGCCAGGTCGGCGGTGGCTATGGCTCGGCGACCAGCACCGGGATCACGGCAACCAACCCGGCCACCTCGCACTCGATCGACTACAACGGTGACGGCATCCGCGACGTGCTGTTCTCGGATGGCACGAACTGGCGCGTATTGCAGGGTAGTGGGACCGGGACCTTCACCCAGGTCCTGACCAGCCGCGTCGCTACGGGCGCCTCGAATGGTCAGATCAAGGTCGCCGACATCAACGGTGATGGCCTCGAGGACCTGGTCTACGTCAGCGGCACGACGCTGCGCACCCGTCTGAACTCGATCACCGGCCTCGCCTCGACAGACCTCCTGGCCTATACCCTGCCGGCGAGCACCTCCTTCGACACCAACCCGTTCGGCGTGCCCGGCGTGGAGGAATACCGCAGCGTTGGCGCCGGCCTGGACGTCGACTTCAATGGCGACGGCCGGACTGACCTGCTCGCAAAAACCATCCCTACCGGCGGTGGCGCCACAACCTGGCGAACGCTGGTCGCGGGCGGCACCCAGGCTGCTCCCACGTACACCGCCGACAGCACCATCACCAGCGCCGCCGCCGAGCGGCCGCTGATCCTGGATCTCAACGGTGACGGCTACTCCGACCTCATCGGCCGCAACGGCGGCAACTGGATCATCACCTTTGCCAAGGGCGGAGCGTCGGGCGTGTTCGACGCGGCGACCGTCTCACCTTCAATCACGACCGACCTGAACGCTGCCCTCGCGATGGACTACGACACCGACGGTACCCAGGACGTGCTGCTGAACATTGGCGGCACCTGGAACGTGGCCTACTCCACCCGGGAGAGTGTCGCCGCCCCGGCGACGACCACGTACTCCGCCCGCAGCGACGCCCGCGCGATCGATGTCGATGGTGACGGGCTCTATGATCTCGCCTTCAACAACGCCGGCATCTGGACGTCCCGGATGCACGATGGCATCACCCCGGACCTGAGCTCCGAAGGCTACGACGCGTTCGGCATCTACTACGCGGCCTTTTACAAGGGCCTGCACGAGCACAACCTCTACACCCGGGACGCGAGCCCGACGTTTCCGCTGAAACGCTTTACCGCGCCGCTTCAGGTCGTGCAGTTCTACGTCTATGCCGATGGGACCGGTTACAACAGCTACGTCGACCAGGGCTACTGGAACGCGAACTGGCATGCGCAGGGGCGCGGGTTCGTCGGCTTCACCAAGGCGAAGGACTGGCACCTCAATACCGACGTCGCGAACTACGTCGAGTACTCGCAAGCCTTCCCCTACATCGGCCTGCCGACCTCGGCCAGCCTGCGTCGGGGCGACGGCACGACCAAGATCAGCGAATCGGTCCTGACGCTCGCGAATCTCTCCTTCGGCTCCGGCTTCGAGGCCCGCAAGTTCCCCTACCCCAGCAGCGTCACGGCGAAGCGCTGGGAGTCGGATGGCACGTTCCACAACCAGCAGATCACCCAGGCCGTGACCGCGGTGACCATGGACACGTATGGGACGCCCTACGACGTGACGACCACCACGACCGAGCAGGCTACCGGGAACGGTGCGCAGTCGGGCGCGAGTTACGTCAGCCGCACGTACACCCCCACGGCCAACCTGGTCAACGACACCACCAACTGGTGCCTGGGCCAGCGCACGCAGGTGCAGTCCATCCGCTCGCACTCGGCGTATGGCGGGGGTTCCCAGACCCGGACCACGAACCAGACCTGGGACGCCCCAAAATGCCGGGTCACCACGACCGTGGCCGAACCAGGCAGCTCGACTCGGCAGGTGACGACGACGCTGGGGTTCGACGGCTTCGGCAACGTCAACAGTCGGGCCGTCGTGGGCAAGAACCCGAACGGCACGAACATGACGACCCGCACCACGACGATCTCGTGGGGAACGACGGGGCAGTTCCCGATGAGCGTCACCAATCCGCTCTCGCAGGCCTCGACCTTCGGCTACGACTTTGCGGATGGCACGCGCACCAGCGTCACCGACCCGAATGGCATCCAGTCGACGATGGTTTATGACGCCCGGGGCCGGCTGATCCGCACGAACAACCCAGACGGGACGGCGACTACGCGAAGCTTTACGGAGTGCACCGTGCTCGGCTGCCTAACGGACTATAGCTCCTACGGAATCGTTGTCCCCAATGAATTGATCGTGATCGACAAGACGCTCGACACCGGCGGCAACAAGCTGACCGAGATGTGGACCTACACCGATGAACTCCTCCGCCCGCTCGTGGTCACCCGCGAAACCCTGTCCTCGGGCTGGAACCGGGTCAACAGCGAGTACGACAAGGAACGGAACCTGAAGCGCCAGACGACGCCGTTCTGGTGGAGCGGCGGCACGGCGTTCTGGACCTATATGAGCTACGACCGGCTGAACCGGATGACGCAGACCAGCCGGACGATCAGCGACTCGGATCCGACGCTGCAATACAGCACTACCTATTACGAAGGCCTGACGACCCGCGTCGTCGACGCCAATGGCAAGGAACGGAAGTCGATCCGCAACGTCGGCGGCGGGGTGGCCCAGTCGCGGGACCACGATGGCTACGGCCAGAACTTCGACTACAACGCCTTCGGCAGCGCGATCCGAGTGGTCGACACCCTCGGCATCACGCTGCAGAGCAGCACGATCGACAATGTCGGGTTCAAGACGGCCTCGACCGATGCCGATCGGGGCGCCTGGAGCCACGTGCTGAACTCCTTGGGCGAAATGACCCAGCAGACGGATGCCAACGGCACGGTCACGACCCAGCAGTTCGACTTGCTGAGCCGGATGACCCAGCGGGTGGAGCCGATCCCCAATCAGGGCGCGAACACGATCACCAGCGCCTGGGTGTATGGCGTGGCCGCCGACAACACCGCGGGCAACAAGTACATCGGGCGCCTGAAGAGCCAGAGCGTCACGTCCACGGATCAGAACCTGACATCCGATTACAACGAGACCTTCACCTTCGACCAGTACGCCCGGCCGATCCAGGCCAAATACCGCGATGTGCAAGCGAATGCCGACTACTACGTCGATCGCGAGTACCAGAGCTGGACCGGGTACCTCAATTCGATGACGTATCCGGACAGCAACGGCCAGCGTCTGCGGCTGCAGTACGAGTACCAGAACGGCGAGCTGAAGCGGGTCAAGGATTACAACCAGAGCTGGATCACGTTCTGGGAGGCGGTGGCGAACAACGCCCGCGGCCAGAACATCGAGGAGCAGAACGGCAACGGCATCAAGACCGTCATGGGCTTCGACGAAGTCACCGGCCGGATGGACTACATCCAGTCCGGTCTCTGGGGCGGCACGGGCACCCAGAACCTCGCCTACCAGTGGGACAAGGCCGGGAATCTCACCCAGCGCCAGGACAACAACCAGGGCCTGAGCGAAAACTTTTACTACGACAACCTGTACCGGCTCGACTACTCGCAGCTCAATGGCAGCACGAACCTCGACATGCAGTACCAGGCGAACGGCAACATCGACTTCAAGTCTGACGCGGGCTGGTACTGGTACAACGCGACCAAGGTGCATGCAGTCGAAGGGACGACCCTCGGCAAGTCCTTCTCGTATGACAACAATGGGAACATGACCTACAGCTCCGACAACGGAAGCATCACGTTCTATGGCAACAATCTGCCAAAGTTCGTCTACAAAGACGCGAGCAACACCAGCCACTTCCACTATGGGCCCGATCGGAACCGCTGGCGGCACTCGTACAAGGCGAGTGGCACGGACTTCAACACGATCTACGTCGAAAGCCTGTTCGAGAAGGTGACCGACTCCGGCAGTGGCAAGGTCACGTTTAAGAACTACATCCGCTCAGGGGGGATGATGGTGGCAATGAGGGCGCGCGATTCGTGGGGTGGGGACAACACGACGTATCTGCACGGGGATCACCTGGGCAGCGTGTCGAACTATACCGATGGTGGGGGCAATTCGCTGGTGTCCGCTAGCTACGATGCCTACGGGGATCGGCGCGGTTCGAACTGGACGGGGGACCCGACCTCCGGTGAGCTGACGACCATGAACAACCTCACGAGACGAGGATTCACGGAGCACGAGATGCTCGACAGCAGTGCGCTAGTGCACATGAATGGACGGGCGTACAACCCGATTGTGGGGCGTTTTGTCGGCGCGGACCCGATGATGAATGACTGCGGACTCGGGACACAGGGGTGGAATCGGTATGGGTATGTCGGGAATCGGGCGTTGAGTGCAACGGATCCGACTGGTTTCTATTCCTGTTCCCCCGAAGGGTACTTCTGCGACGAACGGCTAGATCGCCATGACATACCGGCCGATGTCAGAGATCTCGGTTTCTCCACCGGATTCAATGGGTTCACTGGCCTTGGGGAGGCCAAGCGCTCGGGGTGCGTTTGGCTGCAAGAACAGTGCCAAACGTCAGGCCAGTACTGCGACGATGCAGAGGAATGCTCGGAGACGTTCCCATCGGATTCCTTCCCCGTTTTCGCTCCTTCATTGGTGGGCCCGGTAGTCGTACAGGCAATTCGACAACTTTTGATAGCCCTGGGGCTTGCCGCGGCTGCGGGCTCCGCTTATGACGACGATGGAGACGGAGTCGATGTAAACGACCGAGACGACGTTTGCCGTAACGGGCTTGAGGGGCTTAGGGTCGACTGGGCCTATCTGCAGCTGACAGACCTTAGCGGTTACGCTTATAACAAAGCCGTGCAGCGGCACAACGCGATTATCGACGAGTTCTGTGTAATCTGTGTGGAGTACTGCGACCAGGCACTACGCTTGAAGCTGCCGGTGAGGAACAGACAGTGATCCGCGCGCAAATTCTTGACATGTTTCTCCGCGACGCAGCTCCGCCTTCTTTGGAGAAAATTGCACTCGAATTGGGCTTGGAAACGTCCGAGGTCTTACAGCGAATGGCTGTAGAGCCTCTATTGGAGGACACGCCTGAGATGGAGTTGAATCAGGCACTAGCAATTGAGCGGGCGTACTCACCCCCAGGAATATTCAGTCCGAGCTTGGTCGAATTGCTTTCGCAAGATGAGCAGGCACGTGCACGTTTTGAGAAGTTTAGGAAAAGAGCGAAGGCGTTGAAGCCGAAAGACGAGCCACTTTAAGGAGCAGCGAATGCACAATCGCACTGAGGGAAGCAGCCACGTTCGCACTCGCCGACCGATCTCTCGGCCGAGGAAGCCGCCCGACTCATCGACTTCCACTACATGATCGCCGAGGCGCTCGAGCGCCTGTACCTCAGGCAGTCGTTGCCGCTGCGACACTCGCCCACCGCATCACCCGACGCGCCGTACTCCGCGACCCGCAATCCGCCGCTCTGATCTGATCGGAGAGCCGCACCGGCGGCGCGGCGGCGCACGCATCGACCAAAAACGCGGGCCATCCTCGGAAACGCGCGGGTCTGCACCACCGTCAACATTCAAGAGCCAGGCCGAGGCCAAGATGGCGGTGTTCGAGTGGATCGAGGGCTGGTACAACCCGCATCGCCGTCACTCCGGCGTAAGCGTCCGGGCATCACGTCCCCGGAGTTTCCGTGGCTCAGTGCACGCGGATGAGGTTGGCCGGTTTCCAGACGTGTGGCAGCAGTTCGACGAGACGATGCTCGGGCGTCAGCGGCAGGCGCTGGAGCACGTCGCGCAGATACGCGTAAGGGTCGTGGCCGTTGAGCCGGGCACTCTGGATCAGGCTCATCACGACCGCTGCCCGACGGCCTGCACGAGCAGAGCCGGCGAAGAGCCAGTTGTTGCGTCCGATCGCGATCGGTCTTATTCGATTTTCCAGCCAGTTGTTATCGATCGGCAAGTCACCGTCGTCGAGGTAGCGCGTCAGCGCTCTCCAGCGACGCAGGCTGTAGCCGATCGCCTTCGCGGTCGCCGAGCCTTCGGGCACCTGGGCGAGTTTCCGGGTAAGCCAGGCCAGTAGCGCCTCGGCGACCGGCTTTGCCTTCTCTTGCCGCAGTCGTTGCCGACCTTCGGCCTCGAGCCCCAGGTCCTGCGCCTCGCGCTCCACGCCATAGAGCGCGCCGTACAGCTCGAGCGCCTCGCCGGCGATCTCGCTCTGGTGATTGACGTGCAGTGCATGGAACTTGCGCCGGGCATGCGCCAGGCACCCCACTTCGGTCACGCCGCCCCGGAACAGTGCGTCATAGCCCCCGTAGTCGTCGCAGACCAGCGCGCCTTTCCACTCGCCCAGGAACGCGCGCGCATACGCGCCGCCGCGACCCTCGGCGAAGTCGTAGACGACGATCTGCTGCGGATCGAAGGCCGTCGTCCCATACGCCCAGAGGTAGCTGCGGTGGGTGTGCTTGAGGCCGGGCTTGAGCATCGGCACCGGCGTCTCGTCGGCATGCAGCACGGCGCGGCTCAGGAGCAGAGCCTTCATGGCCCCGCCGAGCGGCTCGAGCTTCACCCCGCAGGCTCCGACCCACTGCGACTGCGTCGAGCGCGGGATCGCGAAGCCGGCGCGGCCGAAGATCTCTTCCTGGCGGTACAGGGGCTGGTGATCGGCGTACTTCGCCACCAGCACCTGCGCCAACAGGGCCGCCGTCGGGATCCCCTTGTCGATCACGCAGGGTGGCACCGGCGCCTGGATCAGGGTCTCGCACGTCTCGCAGACCCACTTGCCCCGGATGTGCCGCTCGACCCGCATCACCCCGGGCACGTAGTCGAGCTTCTCGCTGACGTCCTCGTCGATGCGCTTGAGCGCACAGCCACAGGCGCAGACCGTCGAGTCCGGCTCGTGGTGGACGTCGACCCGCGGCAGCTCCTTCGGCAACGCTGTGCGCTTCGGGATGCCTTTCGGGCGATTCGCCGGGGTGGGCTTCAGCTGCTCGAGCTCAGCCGCGATCGCCTCGAGGTCCTCCTCGATCGACTCCTCGAGCAGACTGCGCTGCAGCCCCGTCACCTGCTCGCTGCGCTGGCCGAACGTCCAGCGCTTCAGCGTCGCCATCTCGTGCGTCAGCTGCCCGATCTTCAGGTCACGCCACTGGATCGCTCGTTGCTGCTGCTCGATCTGCGAGAACAGCGAGGCGGTGAGCGCACGCAGCTCTTCGACCTCCATCTGCGCGGTATTGGGCAGCGACGACATACGCGGAAGTATACCGCATCGCGCGATGCATATCTCCCCAAACGCCTATATTCAAAGCACTTCAGAGCACCCGGATCGTCGCGAGATTCCCCAGTCGCTGCCACGGCAGACCCACCACCAGTGCGCGCAGCTGCTCATCGCTCAAAGACTGTGTCGTGCCGCTCGCGGCGCTCGCCCACACGAACTGCCCTCGGTGCAGTCGCCGCGCGCACAGCCACAGGCCAAAGCCATCATGGATCAGGATCTTCATCCGGCTCGCCCGGCGGTTGGCGAAGAGGTACGCGTGATGGGCTCGCGCCTCACCGAACACGCCCACCACGCGCGCGAGCGCCGTGTCGGTCCCCGCGCGCATGTCGAGCGGCTCCACCGCGAGCCACGCGGCGTCGATGCGGATCATCCCCTGACAAGCTCGCGCAGCCACTGTCCGCACGACTCGCCCGCCGCCGATGGCCACCGCACCGTGACCGTCAGCGCTCCGCGGCGCACGTCAACCTGGATCGCCTCCGCCCTCGACGAGGAACCCGTCGCCGCAGCGCTCATCTTCAGAGGAATGAAGTCGTTGCTTGCAACGATCGGTGCGGAAAGAGACCGCGTCACGGCGCCACCGCCTCGACGGTGGCGACCGGCCTGCTCCGCATCGGCTACCCAGCGACGCAGCAGGTTCGCGTTCAACCTCCGCGACAGCGCCACCGCCGCAATCGATACCCCGGGCTGGCAACACGCCGCTATCGACTCGGCCTTGAACGCCTCACTGTGCCGCCGTCGTCGCTGTCGACCGAGCTCCTCGGTAGTGTGCACGTGTCCACCTCACTCGTTGATGGACACGATCCTCCTTCCTCCGCATTCGCTCGGGAAGATGACTTCCCCGGACGCTTACACTCCGGCCTCGGCTACCGCTCGCCGGTCAACTACGAGCGGGCGCATCATCAGGCGCGAGTCAGAATGGCAGCACTTCTGCCGCCTTCGGCGGCAGACTCACTGTCGGGTAAGATCGGCAAAGCAGCATGAAGAAAAGAGCACAGGGCTAAGACAACAAACTGTCCACGTAACCGGGTCAACTCCAATTGCCGTGGACTCCATCTGTTAGGGGGATCGCGCTTTTGAAAAACCGTTCGGGCATATGGCCCTATGTCTTTGGCGGATGCTCGCTCTTGTTGGCTCTTGCGTACACTCCGATTCTTCTGCCATCGTCAGACTTTCTCGGCGTAGGCGGCTACATAGTTGCTGTAGCTATGGCGCTCGGAGCGTGGATCTTCGCTCTTGTAAAAACTATCGAGCCGTTCCTTTCGGCTCAAGGGCGAACGCGATTCCGCGGCAGACCTGAAGTTGCTATTGGCGGCAAGCACTGGGGACTCCCAGCGGTAAACTTGCTTTTGTGGAGTGCGGTGATCGCGACGCCGCCCATAACCTGGGCGTATATCTATTGGTCCGGAGATAAGTTGACCGCCTGGACACTTTGCGCACTTGCAGCGTTTTTTGCGATCGGCTTGATGAATGAGTTGCGGCGCCGCGTCTCAGCCCGCGATGCCCTGCTGAGCCGGCAAAGTCTAACCGTTGGGGAACTTTGGTTTCCAGCGAATGAAGGGAGCGCGCGCATCGTTGATTCGCTTCAGTCGGTGGAGAAGGTTCTCGCGGTGCCGTTGTGCAAATTGCGACCAACTGACAGATTTGGCGTCGAAATCGGCAGTCTGAGCTTTTTTGATGAGACCCTGGACATCCTTACGGCGCAGCTACTTCAATCGCGGGAAGCACCTGCTTGGTTCGATGCTAATGCGGTCAAGACACTTAAGGACTATGTAGAGGTATGGAACCGGTTGCGTGGCCGCCGTCTCTCATGCGATAAGTAGCCCGTATCCTGAGAACTGCGGTGGCTTCACTACTTCAGACAGATTGCCTTTGGGAATAAGTGGATCGGCTCGCTCGCATCACCGCTCCCGCAGCGCCTCCCGACTCCTCAACACCGGCTTCAACAGATAGTCCAGCACGCTCTTCTCCCCCGTGCGCACTTCCACCGTTGCCGTCATGCCCGGAATGATCGGCAGGTCCCTTCCGCCGACGCTGAGCGCCGACTTGGTCGTACGCACCAGCACCCGGTAGTAGCTCGCCTCCTCGCTTTTGCGTTCCTCGCGCAGCGTGTCAGGGCTGATCAGCTCGACGACGCCGTCGAGGGCGCCGTAGACGGTGTAGTCGTAGGCGGTGAGTTTCACTTTTGCCGGTAATCCGGGCCGCAGGAAGGCGACTTCGCGCGGCGCGATCTTCGCCTCGACGAGCAGCTGCTCTTCGAGCGGGACGATCTCCATGATGTCCTGGCCGGGCTGGATCACGCCGCCGATGGTGTTGACGCGCACGTTCTTGACGGTGCCGCGCAGCGGTGCGCGGATCACGGTGCGGTCCACCTGGTCCTTGCGCGCGGCCATGAGGCCGGTCACCTGGGCGAGTTCGCCTTCGTTGCGCGAGAGCTCGGCGGCGGCTTCGGCGCGGTACTTGTTGTTGCGTTCGTTGACCTGCAGGTCGAGTTCGTTGAACTGGCGCTGCATGCGCAGCAGCTCCACTTCGGCGACGAGGCCACGCTCGACCATGGGCTGGGTCATTGCTATCTCGCGCGCGAGCAGTGCCTTGCTGCGCTTCAGCGTCGCGGTGCTCTGTTCGAGGGCCTGGCGCCGGGCGCGGAAGGTCTCGGTTTCGTTGCGGACGATGTCGCGATCGGTCGCGACTTCGGGCGGAAACGCCAGCGCCGTGCCGCGCGACTCGGCCTCGAGGCGTGCGATGGTGGCGCGCAGCGTGATTTCCTTGCTGCGGCCTTCGTTGAACGATGCGTCGGCCTTGGTGGGGTCGATGCGCAGCAGCGGCTGGCCGGCCTCGACCACGTCGCCCTCGCGTACGCGCAGCTCCTGCATGATGCCGCCCTCGAGGCTCTGGATCACCTGCTCGCGGCTCGACGGGATGATCCGTGCCTCGCCTTTGGTGATCTCCTCGACGCGGCTGGTGCCGGCCCAGACGAGTGCGGCGACCAGCGCGGCGCCCATCAGCGCGAGGGTCAAGCCGCTGGCACGGCTGCGCTCGCCGAGCAGCGCCTGCTGCATGTCGGTGGCCCAGGCGAGGTCTGCGGCGCGCACGGGTGTGGTCACGGGGCGGCCTTCACGCGCCCTTCGGAGAGCGCCTGCATGACGGCCTGCTTCGGTCCGTCGGCGACGCAGATGCCGGAATCCATCACGGTGACGCGATCGACGAAGGCCAGCAGCTGCAGTTTGTGGGTCACCAGCACCAGTGTGCGCGCAGCCGTGTAGTGCGCGATGGCCTGCATCAGCTGCTGCTCGGTGGCGTTGTCCATGGCGCTGGTCGGCTCGTCGAGCAGCAGCACGGCGGGGTCGGCGAGCAGCGCGCGGGTCAGCGCGATCAGCTGGCGCTGGCCGCCGGAGAGGCCGACGCCGCGTTCGCCGATCGGCATCTCGTAGCCGCGCGGATGTTGCGCCGCGAGCGCATCGACGCCGGTGGCGCGGGCGATTTCCACCATCCGTTCGTCGCTGGCCTGGGGGGCACCGGCCTTGAGGTTCTCGCGCAGGGTGCCGTGCAGCAGCTGCGCTTCCTGGCCGACGTAGGCGAGGTGGCGCCGGGCATCGGCCGGATCCAGCTGCTGCAGGTCGAGGCCGTCGAGCAGCACCTGGCCGCCGCCCGGGCGATAGAGGCCGCACAGCAGCTTGAGCAGGGTCGACTTGCCGCTGCCGATGCGCCCGAGCACCGCCACGCGCTCGCCGCGCGCCACCGCCCAGTCGAGACCGCGTAGCGCGGGCGCGCGCTCCGGCGTGTAGCCGAAGGCGAGACCGCGGACCTGCAGCGCGCCGGCGGAATCCGGTTTGTGCAGATAGTCGCGCGTGGGGTCGCGGTCGGCGGGCTTGGCCATCAGTGCATCGAGGGTGCGCAGCGCGCTGCGCGCCTGCTGGTAGCGCACGGCGAGGCCGGCGAGGCTGCCGACGGGCGCCAGCGCGCGCGAGGCGAGCATCACGGCGCCGATCAATGCGCCGATGCTGAGGCGCCCTTCGCCGATCAGGTAGGCGCCCCAGACCACCATCGCCACGGTGGTCAGGCTCTGCATCGCGGCGCAGAAGTTCAGCACGAGCTGGGTCAGCAGGCGGCTCTTCATGGCCGTCGTCGAGGTGACGGCGCTGGCGTGCTCGTAGCGGTGCTGCATGGTGCCTTCGGCGCGCAGCGCCTTCAGCGTCTCGACGCTGGCGAGCGACTCGATCAGCAGGCCCTGGCGCAGCGACGCCTCGCGCAGGTTCTCGTTGATGTAGCGCGACAGCGGGATCTGCGCCAGCGCGGTGACGAGCGCCACCAGCGGGATCAGCGCGATCGGCACCCAGGCGAGCGGGCCGGCGATCGCAACGATGACGCCGAGGAACAGCAGCAGGAACGGCAGGTCGGTCAGCGCGACCAGGGTGAGCGAGCTGGCGAAATCGCGCACCGATTCAAACTCGCGCAGGTGACTGGCGAACGCGCCGGGTGACGCGGGCTGGAACTCGAGGCGCGTGGCGAGCGCCTGCTGGAACAGGCGCGAGCCGATCACGAGATCGGCTTTCTTGCCGGCGGAGTCGATCAGCCAGCCGCGCAGGCTGCGGGCGACGAACTCGAAGGCGGTCGCGATCGTCACGCCGATGGCCAGCGTCCACAGCGTCACGTACGCCTGGTTGGCGATCACGCGGTCGTAGACGTTCATGACGAAGAAGGTGCCGGCGAGGGTCAGCACGTTGATCAGCAGCGCGGCGAATGCGGCCTCGGCGTAGTAGCCGCGGTAGCGCCACAGCGTGCCCCAGAACCAGTGGCCGGCCGCGGGCGATGACAGGTCCGCGACGCCGCTGCGCGTTTCGGGCCGTGGTGCGGGCTTGATGAAGAAGCAGGCGCCGGCGTAGCGGGCCTCGAGCGCCTGGCGGCTGATGCGCACGGGGCTGGCGCCGGTCTCCGGGAGCGCGATCTCGTAGGCGCCGTCGTCGTCGCCGCCCGAAGCCCCGTGCCGCGCCACCAGCAGCAGCGCGCCACCGTCCTTCGTGGTCAGTACGACCGGCAACAGCAGCTCGGAGATCGACTCGAGCGGGCGGCGCGCATACGAGGCGTTGCAGCCGACCGCGCGCGCGGCGCGCAGGAACAGTTCGGGCGTCAGCTGCGGTGCCGGCGGCAGGCCGGCCAGCAGTGCGTCGCGCGAGCGCTCGATGCCATGGTGCGCCAGCGCGAGACGCAGCGCGCCGAGCAGCGGATCGTCGGCCTGGGGGGCGACACCGAGGCTCTGCAGCAGGCTGGTCATGGCAGGTCCGGGCGGCGCAGCGGTGTTACCCGCGGCCAGGCCTCGCCCGGGGCTGTGCCCGAAGACGATCCTGCCGGCGCGGCACTCTGGCCGGGCAAGCCGGTGATGCCCAGCCAGGGCGTCAGGGTCGCCGACGCGGCCAGCAGCCGGTACTGGGCCTGCAGCAGCTCGAGCCGCTCGCTCTCGGCGCCCTGTCGTGCCTGGAAGGACTCGGTCTCGGCGTTCAGCAGGTCGATGATGGAGCGGCGACCGATGGTGAACTGCTGCCAGTAGGCCTCACGCACCTGGGCGGTCTGTTCGAGCAGCTCGCGATAGATGCCGGCGCGCTCGCGACGGGTTTCGACCTGGGTCCACAGGTCGGCGAGTCGCGCCGAGAGCTCACGGCGCACCGCCAGCGCGCCTTCGCGCGCCTGCACGTATTGCTGTTCGGCGACGCGCGCGCCGGAGCGACCCGAGCCGCCGTCGAACGGGGTCCAGCTGACGGCCAGCCGCACGGTGTAGTCGTCGAAATAGCGTCGTTCGCCGGACAGGTCGCGCGGGCTGTCGACGCCAGCGCGCAGGTCGAGCCGCGGCTGCAGCCACGCGGAGGCTGCGCCCCAGGCGTGGCGCGCCGCCTGCGCTTCGGCATCGGCGCCGACCGCGGAGGGGTGGGTGTCGAGCGCAGCGATCGCCTCGTTGAGCGACGCCGGCAACGCGGCGGCGGGCTCGCGCGGCATCTCGACCGCACCGACGTCGCGGCCGACCAGGTCCACCAGCACGGCGCGCGCCTCGTTGGCGGCACCGCGCCGCGCGGCGAACGTCACGCGCGCCTGCTGCAGCCGCGCGCCCACCTGCACCAGGTCCGAGGCGCGGCCGCGATCGAAGCCGGCGATCTCGCGCACGCGCTCGTGCAGGGCCTGATGGGCGGCCACGTTGTCGGCCGCGAGGGTCGCCAGCCGGTCCTGCTTGAACCATTCGAGATAGACGTCGACGATGCGCGCGGCGAGGTCTTCACCGGTCAGGCGCAGGCCGGCATCGGCCGCCTGCAGCCGCCCCTCCTCGCGGGCAATGACCTCCCGGGTGCGACCGCCGTCGTAGAGCAGCACCGAACCCTGCAGGCCCAGTTCGCCGATGTCGGAGGCGCCGCTACCCGCACCGGAAAACGCGCGCCCCGGGTCGGCGACCAGGCCGAACTGCGGCGCGCGGGCGGCACGCGCCTGCGCCACCTGGTAGCCGCTGGCCTGCGCGCCGGCAAATGCCGCGCGGGCGCGGGGATGGTTCTCGAGTGCATAGCGCACCGCCGCTTCCAGCGGCTCGGCGCGCGCGAGCGCGGGCCCCGTGATGGCCGGGACGGCGATCAGCACAGCGCAAGCAATCGGCTTGAACAAGGCGGGTTCCCTTCGGGCTCCACCCCGGAGTGGACCGCATCCTCCGTGATGGCGAGACGTCGTGGTTAACAAATTGCGGCCGTCGCCGGGCAAACGTGACGCAGGTCACAGTTTGACGATAGCGGGGGCCTGCCTCAGGCCGCGAGCAGGCCGAGGCGCTCGAAGCGCTGCAACGACTCCGACAGCAGCTGGCCGACCGCCACGCCGAGCACCTTCGGGTCGACCACGGTTGCGTCGCCGTTGCGCACGGTAATTTCACCGCGCACCGCGGCCTGCAGCAACTCATCGACCAGCGCGGCGTGGTCGTGCTCGCCGTCGAGCAGGCGCAGCACCGTCGAATCGACGGCGGTGAGACGCACGCTGTCGTGGCGTAGCGTCGCGACCACCTCTTCGCGCTGCAGCGCGGCCGCTCGCGCCGGAACGAACGATCGCGGCCGCGTGTCGCGCGCCGAGCCGACGCGCAGCGGCTCGAGGTGCAGGCGCAGTACGCCCTCGAGCACGAAGCGCATCAGCGCCAGGTCGAGCGCGGCGACATCGGGTTCGCCGACGACCAGCCGGCCCTGCAGACGCGCGGTGGCTGCGGCTAGCAGCTCCGCGTGCGGCGCCGGTCGCGGGAATCGGGCCGCCATCTCCAGCAGGTAGGCCTTCAGCAGCGGCGCGACCACGCGCAGGCTGCGACCGGCCGCATCGCGGAACTCGCCCGGCTCCGCGCCCTCGGGCGTGATGGGCGCCGTCGGCACGAAGCCGCAGGAGAGCAGGAAGGCGTGGTGCGAGGCCGGCGTGATCGCGCGCTGCACCGCGGCCATGCGCTCGCGGCGGATGAGCAGCGTCTGCCGGAAAGAGCGGTTGCGGAAGAAATCCATGTACTGCTCGGTGGCGATGATGTTGCCGCCCGAGAGCTTCTGCAGCGCCTCGTGCACCTTCGGGCCGAGCCGCTGCGGCGCCATGTCGGCGAGCGACGCTTCGCCGAGGTAGCCGAGACCCTGCGCGCCGGCGGCATCGACGAACTCGCGGAAGTAGCACGGGCGGTTGTTCGGTTCGAGGTGTTCGTGGAACAGATAGAAGTCCTCGGCCTTCTCCACCAGGGCAGCCTCGTCGACCAGCATCCGCCCGAAGGCCGAGTCCGGATCGCTGACCTCTTTCGTGAACTTCACGATCGCGCGTGCCTGCGCGAGCTTGTCGCGCGGCTCGGTGAGGCCGCGCGTGTGGTACATCATCGCGTCGCGCACCACCTCGCGCATCTTCCAGCCGGGGTAGGTGTTGTAGCTGATGTAGGCGATGCCCTCGGGCGCGAGGTTGGCGCGACACAGCGCGAGGATCGACTGCTGCATTTCCGGCGGCACCCAGGAATAGACGCCGTGGCAGACGATGTAGTCGAAGGGCGACGCGGCCGCGCCGAAGTCCGCGATGCTCTGCTGGCGGATCTCGACGTTGTCCAGGCCCATATCGCGCAGCTGCGCGCGACCGCGCTCGACCTGTACCTGCGAGTAGTCGATGCCGACGAACTGCGCTTCCGGGTAGCGCGCCGCCAGCGGCACGAGGTTGCCGCCCGCCGAGCAACCGAGCTCCAGCACCCGGGCGCGCGACGGCAGCGCCGGCTGCAGTCCGAACAGGCGGCCGATGACGGCTAGCTGCTCGGGCTGGGTCTGCGGGAAGGCGCGCGAGGTATAGGGAACGGCGTCGTAGGCGTTGGCGGTCATCCACCAATAGTAGGTGGCAGCGCGTCGGCGCGCTCGCGAACGGCGTCGCAGAACCCCGCGGCTAAACCAGCGCGCCGCTGAACGGATCGTTGGTCAGGTAAAGCACGCGCGTCTCGCCGTTTGCGCCCATCAGGTCGGCCAGCGAGCTGTACTTGCCGTTGCCGTTGATGGCCGACCCGGCCGCTTCGTACTGCACGCCCTCGAGCACGATCGTGCTCGTCGCGGTGCCGGAGACCAAGGTCAGCTGCACGTTGCCGAGGCCATCGGTGCCGAAGTTGATGTACTGGTTGGCGGAGTCGGCCTGCGTCAGGTCGCGGATCGACAGGTTGTTGTTGATGCTGTTGTTCAGCGTGGCCGTGACCGGCGCCGTCGGGTTGAAGCCCTGGTAGGTCGTGCCGTTGGCCGCGAACGCGGCCGTGCTGCCGTTGGGTGGCGACGCGGACACGGTCACGCTGTTCGCAGTGTAGCTGTCCGCAACGTTCACCATGTAGAGACGGTCCGTGCCGACCTGGAAGTCTTTGATGACGTCGTTGCCGTTGGCCGTGTTGGCGGTCAGCGAGTAGGCGAAGATGTCCTTTACTCCTGCCTCGCTGGTCCCGGCCGTGCTGCCGATCGCGCCGCCGTAGAGCGTGTCGTCCCCGGCGCCACCGTAGATGATGTCGGCGCCGGCGAGACCCGCGATCAGCTCGTTGCCGCTGGTACCGGTGATGGTGTTCGCGACGGCCGTGCCGACCGTGACACCCGAGACCGTGACGCCGGAGGCGACGTAAACCGAGGCAGTGCCGCGGGTGAACAGCGTGTAGCTGTTGCCGTCGCCGAGCGCATTGACCCCGGTGCCGGAGACGGTCCAGCCAGTCGCGCCGCCGACGCCCTCGGAGAACGTGAACGTATCGCTGGCGTCGCCGACCACGAACAGCGTGTTCGACTTGCGGCCCGAGAGCGAGCCGCCCGAGGCGGTGAAGTCGCCGGCCATCTGGTAGACGTCCTGCTCCGAGAGCTTCAGCGTCGACGCGAAGCTGCCGATGCCGAGGTCGATCTTCTCGACGCTGCGCGTGTGGCCCGAGAGGTTCTGGCCGGCACCGGCGCCCACCGCCGTGAAGTCCAGCGTCATCGCGGCGCCGACTTTCAGGGTATCGAGGCCCGCACCGCCGTCCACGCGCAGCCAGCCGTTGCTGCCCACGGTGATCACGTCGTTGCCCGCGCCGCCCGAGATCGCGTCCGGGCCACCGGCGCCGCCATTGAGCGTATCGGCCGCCGCCGTGCCGGTCAGCGAGTCCGCGCCAGCCGTGCCGGTGAGGTTGGTGCCGGACTTGGCGCCCGAGTTGCCGTAGGTCGTATTGCCGTAGATCAGATAGGCCGCACCGGCATCGGCGCCGCCGATGTCGTTGTTCGGCGCGCCGATCAGGATGTCGTCGAGGCCGTCGCCATTGACGTCGCCCGCCGAGTTCGCACCGAAGCCGGCCTGGTCGCCGGCGACGGCGCCGCGGATCGCGATGCCGCGGGTGCCGACGCCACTTGCCAGACTGATGTCGTCAGCGCCCTGGTCTGTGCGCCCGTAGATGATGTAGGCCGCACCCTGGTCGGTGGCGCTGCCAGCCTCGTTGCGCGGGGCGCCGACGATGATGTCGTCGTAGCCGTCGCCGTTGATGTCGCCGAGCGCGCGCACTGCTTCGCCGAAGTAGTCGTTCGCCGCAGCGCCCGTGATCAGGTAGCCGCCAAACTTGTCAGCATGCTGCACGACCTGCTTGTCGTCGAGCACCGTGCCGTTGCCGTAGATGATGTAGACCTTGCCCTGGTTCACCCCCGCGTAGGCCGGGTCGTTGACGTGGTTGTAGCTCATCGCGAAGTCGTCGTAGCCGTCGCCGTTGACGTCGCCGACGGTCTGGACGGCGACCCGATCGAGGTCGGGGTTGGACGAGGCCCCATAGCCTTCGCCATCGCCCGCGACGCGCACGCGATACGGATTCACGCCGACGTTCGGGCCGGGTCCGTTGCCATGCCCGATCCAGTCCGGGCCGGCGTAGCCGCTGGCGGCGCCGAGCCACAGGATGTTGCCGCCCCCGTCCGGCGCGCTCGTCGAGAGGTTGCCGTGCAGCAGGATCGCGTTGACGAGGTCGGCGCGCCCGCCGAGGTCCGCGACGATGCCGAAGTCGGCATAACCGTCGCCGTTGCGGTCGCCCACGCCGCCGACCGCCGAGCCGAAAAACAGGCCGGCGCCGCTCGGGCCGGCACCGACGATGATGCCGCGGGTGCCGGTCGCGGCGTCGATGATCTCGCCGAGCCGGCCGTCGTCGTCCACCAGCTTGCTGACGTCGCCGCGATAGTTCGACAGGTCGACGTCGTTGCCCGCGCCGAACTGCTTGCCGGCGTGGCCGTAAACCACGTAGCCGGCGCCCGAGCCGAAGTTCGTATAGGTGCCCGGGCCACCCTGGTTCGGCGTGAAGCGCGCGCCGACGATCAGGTCGTCGTAGCCGTCGCCGTTGACGTCGCCCACCCACGACAGCGCGTGGTTGTTGGTCGCGATGCCATTGGTGCCGCCCGAGCCGGTGTCGACGCGGAAGTAGTTGCCGCCGAGCGTGGTGACGCCGAGTTCCGCGATGTTGGCGATCGAGCTGCCACCGAACACCACGTAGGCGCTGCCGGTGTCGGAGGAGTTGTTGCGCACGCCGCCGATCATGAAATCCGCATAGCCGTCGTTGTTGACATCACCGAGGTGCGTGACGCCGGTCATGAAGTCGCCCGGGCGACTGAACTGGTTGTTGCCGAGGGAACCGATCGCGGCCGAGCGCGTGCCGTCGACGGCGAGACTGCCATAGGTGCCGGTCTGGCCGTAGACGATGTAAGCCGAGCCTCCGGAGCCGACGGTGCCGCGCTGCGAGATCAGCATGTCGTCGAAGCCGTCGCCGTTGGCGTCGCCGGCGCTGGAGACATCCCAGCCGAACTTCGTGCCCGCGGTGCCGCCATTGATGCGCACGCCCGCCGTGCCGCTGAGTGCGCCGAGGTCGATGGACGTCGGGTTGTTGGACGACGCGACGTCGATGGTCATCTTGTTCGGCGTGGCGTCGAGGTCCACGCCGCCGTTGGCGGTGCCGCCATCGTCGCGCACCTGGAAGGTGAAGTTGGCGTAGCCGGTGCCGGTGGCATTGTTCGCCGGTACGAAGCGCAGCTTGCCCGCGGCGATGTCGGCGACGCTGATTTCGACGCCATTGGTGGCGGCGGCGCCGTTGTACTGCAGCGCGCCGGCCGAGGGCAGGCTGGAGATCAGCACCGACTTCAGCGCATTGGCGGGCGTATCCGCCGCGTCGGTGAACGCGAAATCGGTCAGCGTGAACGCGTAGCTGACGTTCTGCGCGGTGCCGATGGTGCGATCGGCGCCGGAGGGCGCGTCGTTCACGCCATTGACCGTGATGGTGATGTCCTGGGTCGCCGTGTTGCCGGCCGCGTCCTGCATCGAGACCGACAGCACGACCGTGCCGTTCTTGTCGGCGGCGCCGGCGATGGGCGTGACGGTCGCCTTGCCGTTGACGATCGCGATGCCGAGATCGCCCGCGACGAAGCTGCCGGAGGATTTGAACGTGGCCGCCGAGACGACCAGCGCGGACTGCGCCGACAGGTTGTCGGCGCCGAGCAGCGCCGCACCGTCGAGCGACAGCGAGGCGAAGCCCTCATTGACGGTGAAAGCCGACTTGCCGAACGTCGGCGCCGTGGTATCGATCGTGACCGCGAGACCGGCCGAGGCCGTGCTGGCGTTGCCGGCGACGTCCACCTGCTTCGTCGTCAAGGTGTGCGCGCCGGCACTGAGCGTCGAGGACGTGATGGACCAGGCGCCGCCGGCGTCCGCCAGACCAGTGCCGAGCACCGTGGTGCCGTTGGTGTCGTACAGCGTGATCGCCGCGCCCGCCTCGGCGCCGGTGCCGGTGAAGGTCGGGGTGATGTTGCGGGTCAGGTTGTCCGTCGAGGACGTTCCCGTGTCCGAAGCGGTCGCGAGATCCGGCGCACCCGGGGCGACGACCGTGCGATCGACCGTGAAGGCGCGCGCGGCGGAGTTCGCGCCGACGTTGCCGCTCGGATCGGTGACGCGGCCCACGACGAAGTACGCACCGTCGATCGCGAGGTTCGCGCTCGGAATCAGCACGCTGGCGGTGCCCGCCGCGGCGTCGGCCGTCGTGACGGTGTACGGGATCGTGATCGCGGTCGAACCCGGCACACTGAGCACCAGCGACAGGATCGAGCCGCTCGCCGTGCCGGTCGGCAAAGCCACGGTAACTTGCGTACCGCCGCCACTCGCCGCCTCGGCGGCGTTGATGAAGTTGTCCGCCGCCTCAGCCATCGACAGGGTCGGCGCCGCTGGGCCGGACGTGGCGAGCGTGAACGTGCTTGCCGCGGACTGCGTGCCAGCGTTACCCGCCACATCGGTGATGTTGGCGCGCAGTGCGTAGCCGCCCTGCACGGTCTGGGCGGGCACGGTGAACGCGACGAGACCCGCGGTGACTTCCGCCGCGGTCACGGTGCGCGACAGCGTGGTGGTGCTCGCGTCGGGGCGGGTGACCAACAGCGCGACCGTATCGCCAGCGATGAAGCCGCCACTGACGTTGACCTGGATGCCGTCGGCGTTCTCGACGGCATTCACGACCGGGCCCTCTGGCACGGCGAGCGTCGGCGCAGCCGGCGCCGCAGTGTCGATCGCAATCGTCGTCGTCGCCGCCGCCGAGACATTGCCCGCGACGTCGGTCGCGGTCACCGAAATGCCGGCGTTGCCGTCGGCCAGTGCCGTCGTCGGCGTGATGCTCCACGTGCCGTTGGCTGCGACGACGGTCGTAAGCACGGTGCCGCCGGGCAGGGTCACGCGGATCGTGTCGCCGGCGTTACCGGTGCCCGACAGGGTCGGCGTGTTGTCGTTGGTGCGCGAATCACCGGCCAGGCCGCTGTCGGAGGTCGCGTCGAGCCGCACGACGGGGGCGGACGGCGCGGCGGAGTCGATGGTCAGCGAGATCGGCGTGGCGCTCGAGGCGGTCGTGCCGGTGCCCCGGGTGGCGACCACCTGCAGCGTGACGGCACCGTCGGCGAGCGCGGTCGCCGGCGTGGCCGACCAGTTTCCGGCCGAGTCCACCGTCGCCGTCGCAATCGCAGTACCAGCGGCGTTGCGCACCTCGATGGTCGAGCCGGCGTCGCCGCGACCGGTGATCGTCGGCGTCGTATCGTTGGTCACATTGTCGCCGGCCGTGCCCGAGTCGCTGGCCGCCGCCAACGCCAGCCCGGTCGGTGCCGACGGCGCCGGGCTGTTCGACGTCGTGCCACCGCTGCTGCTGCCGCCGCCGCCACCGCCCGCGGCGGCGGCGAGGCCGCCGAGCGCGCCGAGACCGAGCAATACGCCGGTACCGGAGAAGCCACCGCCCGCGGCCGCGGCCGCCGTGGCGGGGCCGGCCGTCGAGGCCGCCGTGGCGCCTGCGGCCGCACCGGTACTCGCGCCCGCCGTGGCGGCCGCGCCGGTTCCGACGCCCGCGCCCGCACCGGCGCCAGCGCCCGCTCCAGCGCCTGCGCCTGCCCCTGCGCCCGCCCCAGCGCCCGCGCCGGCCGCCGCTGCCGCGCCCGCCGGCGCGCTCGCCACGGGCACGGCCGGCGCCGCCAGCGCACTGCTGGCCAACAGGCTCTCGGGGGCAACCCCGAGCTGGCCCGCCACCACGTCACCGGTGCCGAGGATCTCGAACTGCCAGGATTCCACCTGCTGCGCGGGAACGAAGCTGCGCAGGCTTTCGCTGTAGACCTGTGCGCCGCCGGTCTCGAAGCGCGCGCCGTCGGCGCCCGCCCAGTCGGAAATCGTCACTTCCTCGCCATCGGCGAAACGGACCTT
>JAYTNX010000029.1:0-33209 GCA_043748075.1 Pseudomonadota bacterium | reverse complement strand
CGCGCGGCCGATGCCGCGCGCGCCGCCGGTCACCAACGCCACCTTGCCGTCCAGTTGCAGGTCCATGCCGGTGAGGTCAGTCGGCGGCTTGGACCGGATTGCGCAGCACGCCGAGACCGTCGATCTCGACCTCGCAGACGTCGCCCGGCTGCAGGAACACCGGTGGCTTGCGGAACACGCCGACGCCCGGCGGTGTGCCGGTCGCGATCACATCGCCCGGAGAAAGCGGCGTGAAAGCAGATACATAGGCGATGATCTTCGCAATCGGGAAGATCATGTCGCGGATCGGCTGGTCCTGCATGACCTGGCCGTTGAGCCGCGCGACGATTCGGAGGCCGGAAGCGCCGACCGGAAGTTCGTCGGGGGTCACCAGTTCCGGCCCGAAGCCGCCGGTGCAATCGAAATTCTTGCCCATCGTCCACTGCGTCGACTTGCGCTGGTAGTCGCGCACCGAGCCATCGTTGAAGCAGCTGTAGCCGGCGACGTGGGCGAGGGCGTTCGCGACGCTGACCCGGGTCGCGGCCCGGCCGATGACGACGGCGAGTTCAGCTTCGTAGTCGAGCTTGTCCGAACACTCCGGATAGAGGATCGGACCGCCGGACGGCGTGAGTGAGGTCGCCCCACGCATGAACACCGCCGGGTACTCCGGAATCGCATTGCCGCCCTCGATCGCGTGGGCGCGATAATTGAGGCCGATGCAGATGATCTTGCCGGGGCGAGGCACCGGGGGCAGCAGCTCGACGTCCGCGAGCGGCACCTGCTGAGCGGTGGCCTGCGCGGCCGAGTCTGCGGCCGCATGGATCGCGAGCTCGACCGCGGAGGTGGCGGCCGGATGCACCGCGATCGAACCGCCGTGGCGCACGCCGTGCTGGACGATGCCATTGCGGCGAAAGGTGACGATGCGCATGACTCAGGCTCTCCGGCAGTTCATCGGGTTGAGAACAGGTCTTTGTAGCGGCTGCGCAGCTCGGCCTTCTGCACCTTGCCCATGGCATTGCGCGGCAACTCGTCGACGATGATCGAGGCTTTTGGCCGCTTGAACGCGGCCAACTGGATGTTGACCACCGCCGCGATGTCGCCCGCCGTAATCGCGGACCCTGCGGCACTCGCCACGACCGCGACGACGCCTTCACCGAAGTCAGGATGCGGCACGCCGATCACCGCGCTCTCCGCCACGCCTTCGATGGCGTCGATGGCCATCTCGATTTCCTTCGGATAGACGTTGTAGCCGCCGGAGATGATCAGATCCTTCGCGCGTCCCACGATGCGGATGACGCCAGCCTCATCCTCGGTCGCGATGTCACCGCTGACGAACCAGCCGTCGGCCGTGTGGTCCTGGGCCGTCTTCTCCGGATTGCGCCAGTAGCCGGCGAAGAGATTGGGCCCCTTGATCTCGAGGACACCGGGTTCGCCCTTCGCGGCGGGCGTGCCGCGCTCCGCAACGACCCGCACCGAGACCCCGGGCAGCGCCGGGCCGACGCTGCCGGCGAGGCGCGGACCGTCGTACGGGTTCGAGGTCACCATCAGGGCCTCGGTCATGCCGTAGCGCTCGAGGATCACGTGCCCGGTCCGCTCGGCGAACTCGGTGAAGGTGGCGTCGAGCAACGGCGCCGAGCCGCTGATGAACAGGCGCAGGCGCGCGCAGCTCTCGCGGCCGAAGCCCGGCTCGGCGAGCAGGCGCGTGTAGAACGTCGGCACGCCCATGAACACCGTGGCGGCGCGCAGGTCGCGCAGCACGGCGGCGGCGTCGAAGCGCTCGTGGAACAGGATCGGCGAGGCATGCAGCAGCGCGCAATGCAGTGCGACGAACAGGCCGTGCGCGTGGAAGATCGGCAGCGCGTGCAGCAGCACGTCGTCGTCGCGCCATCGCCACGCCTGCCCCAGCACGATCACGTTCGACGACAGGTTGCCGTGCGTCAGCACGGCGCCCTTGGATCGGCCGGTGGTGCCCGAGGTGTAGAGGATGGCCGCCGGGTCGGCCGAGCTGCGCGGCACTGTAGCGATGATGTCGGTGAGCCGCGCCCACGGCGCCGCGCTGCAGTCGCCCGGCAGCAGCGCTCGTGCGCCGTCGAAGGCCACCGTCGCGCCCGGCAGGCCGGCACTCGCCACCAGCAGCCGCGGCTCGGCGTCGGAGAGGAAGTAGGTGAGTTCGCTCTGCTGGTAGGCCGTATTCAGCGGAATGTAGACCGAACCGGCGCGCAGACAGGCGAGGTAGAGGATCACCGACGCCGGCGACTTGTTCGCCTGCACCATGACGCGATCGCCCGGCTGCACGCCAACCGAGCGGAGCCAGGCCGCCGCGCGGCCGGTCTCGTCGAGCATCGCGGCGTAGTCCATCAAGGGCGCGCCGTTCGCGATCAGGAAGGCGCGGTCCGGATGCGCACCAGCCGCCGCTTCGAACAGCGCGAAGACGTTGCCGTTGGCGCAGGCGTCGCCGCGCGAGTAGTTGGGTTCAGCCATGTTGC
Organism: Pseudomonadota bacterium; assembly: GCA_043748075.1. GTDB lineage: Bacteria > Pseudomonadota > Gammaproteobacteria > Steroidobacterales > Steroidobacteraceae > UBA964. Next base: position 30,744 of record JAYTNX010000029.1, on the reverse strand, counting down.
GAGGCTCGCGCAGACTAGAACTGGATCGCCGTGCGGCTGGCCATGATCGGGGTGACGAAGTCCCGGACGAAGGCCTGGTGCGCGGGATGGGCCTGGTAGGCGGACCACGCCTCTTTGTCGCGGAAGCTGCCGAGCAGCGCGTAGTCGCCATTGCCATCACGGTAGGCCAGGTCCTGGCCATGGCGGATCACGGCCAGATCGCCGATCTCGGCGGCCATCCGCGACATCGCCTGGCCGAAGGAATCGATCTGCCCCGGGGTCACCCCGGGCTTCCAGAAGAAAATCACGATGTGCGTCACCATGCGCGCCGCTCCTTCGCCCTGCCCTCGACCTGCGCCATGGCCTCAACCGGCGCGATTTCCCGCGCCACCATGCCCAGCATCGTTCGCGCCGAGTTCACCAGGTTGCTGACGTCTGCCAGGGGCGAGCTGCCGAAAATGTAGAGATCCGGACGCACCAGCACCGCCTCGACCCCGAGCCGCTCGAACCAGGCGCCATAAATTCCATCGAGGTCCTGCGTGTCGCCGGCGGGACCGAAATCCGCGACCACTGCGCCGATCTGCCGCAGGACCTCGCGCGCCTCGTCGTCGAGGACGAACGGCACCACCGCGCCGCATACCAGCAACTGCCAGCCGGCACCGACGACATCGTCGAACAGTCCCTCGCGCCCCTCGAAGCGTACCCGCCCCTGGACCGAAAGGTAGCCCGAGCCCGGGTCATCGATCCGGTAGGCACCACCGTAGCCGAGTCGCGGCTCCGGCGGTGGTTTCAGGCCAAGGGCAGGATCCTTCATGACCGCCTTCATCTGCGCGTCGCGGTTGGCCACTGCATCAGCATCCACCATGCAGATCAAACGCCCGATCTCGACGGCCTGACGGATGATCTCGACCACGTGCTCGCGACGTTCCGGCCCGTAGGATTCGAGAATGTCCGTCGACGCCGTGTCGCGCACGACCGCGGCGAGACGCCAGCTCAAGGCCAGTGCATCGCGCATGCCCGCGCACAGCCCCTGTCCCAGGAATGGCGGCATCAGGTGTGCCGCGTCACCCGCGAGCATGACCCGGCCCTTCTTCCATTGGTCCGTCCACGAACCCCGGAACGTATAGACCGTGTGCCGCTCGAGCGTGGCGTTGTCCGGGAAAATCTTCCATGGCGCCAGCAGCCGCCACGCCGTTTCCGCAGTATTGAGGTCCTCGACGCTCTCACCCCGCAGACGCATGAACTCCCAGCGCCGGCGGCCGGGCCCACTTCCGACCAGCGTCGTCGGTCGCTCCGGATTGCAGTACTGGATGACGTAGGGCTTCCAGGCCCTCTCCTCGTTCGGCACGACGTCGACGACGAGCCAGTCGTACGCGAAACCGAGGTCGATGGGTTTGATGCCGAGCAGGTCGCGAACCGTGCTGCGCGCGCCATCCGCGCCGATCACGTAGCGCGACCTCGCGGTGGTTCGCGCCTCGGGCCTGCCGGTTTCGGCAAACTCGAGCGCGACGTGATCCTCGAACTGCGCCAGCGAGACGAGCGCGCGGCCGTGGTGGATCCGTACGTTGCGCGACGCCTGGAGCCTCCGCAGCATCGTCAGCTCGAAGTCGGGCTGGTAGAACATGTTCATCTGCGCCCAGCCGGAGGCGCCCGGGCGGTTCCAGTCGATCTTCAGCAGCGTCTCGAAGTTGCGGTCGAGAAATTCGTAGGTCTTGTCGGGGCCGATCACCGGGTCGAACAGCGGCGCCATCGCCTCGGTCAGCCCGACACCCTGCAGCTGGCGCACGATCTCGTGGTCGACGCCGCAGGCCCGCGGCAGCGGATAGAACGTCGGCCACCGCTCGTAGAGGTCGACTTTCAATCCGCGTTGCTGGAGCAGCAGCGCCGCGAAGATCCCGACCGGACCGGCGCCGACGATGATGACGTCCTTCATCCGTCACTTCGCCTTCGCAGCCTGGATCGCCTTCAGGAACTCGATCTTGCCGTCCGCGCAGTGCTGGTTCAGCACGTTGGTCTTCATGTCGGGTTGATGCTCGCGCTTCGGCTCCGGGACGTAGGGATTTCCAGTCCAGGCCTGCAGGCGGCAAACGCGCCGCTTGATGCGCCAGCCGTTCGCGGTGCGCACGAGCAGGTCGTCGTACCAGCCCGTCCCCAGCCACTGCGGACCGCCTTCGGCCGCTTCGCGCACCAGCAGCCAGTTGCCATAGCTGAAGGCGTTGGCCTGGTCGCCATCGACGTGGACCACATGACCCATCATCGTGTGCTGGTGGCTGTCCAGCGTGTCGTGGAACATCGCGAACGAGCGCTTGAACTCGTCGAGACCCCGCCAGCCGGCGCCGGCCGGGCCGAACACCGCTTCGACATCCGCGGTGAAGATCAGGTCGAACAGGTCCCAGGCCCGCGCGTCGAGCGCAAAGCCGTAGAGGTTCATGATGTTGATGATCTCGACCTTGTCGTTCTCGGCCATGGTCGACTCCTGAGTCGTGCTTTTCGCTGCTTCCCGCGGCGCGCGCCGCGTCACTGGGCACTCAATGAGGGCCGCTGCCAATTGGATGCGGGTGCCTGGCTGGCAGACGAGCGCCGAGGGTCGTCCAGTTTCTGGACAGACCTACCCCTGCGGCATGGCGTTCCGACGCCGATGGGAGGCCGAAGGCGACTTCCGGGCTCGCTGACGCATGGCAGCCGCCAAGAATGAGAGATATCCCATTGTGAGAGTACCGTCAACATTTCGCACTGGTCTGGTACCATGAATGCTTGAAAGCGCGGGCGAGTGAACACGCCCTCGCCACCCTGGACGTCGATGCAAAGCCAAAGGCACGCGAACTATCGTGCGGCCTGATCTTCGGCCGTCCGTCGTCTTCCAGGTCACTGCAGCACCAGGCGCTATTGATCCCACGGCACCGACACTGAAGACTCGCGCCATGAAACGACGAAAAGCCAGCCGGTCTCCGCGGGCGTCCAAGCGGGCACGAACCCGCGCACGATTGACCGATGCCGCCTTGCGTCTGATGGCCGAGAGCGGAATCAACGGAACGTCCGTGAGCGAAATCGCTGCGGAGGCGGAGCTCGCGAACGGGACTTTTTATCTCTACTTCCGCGACAAAACCGAGATTGTCGCAGCGGTTTGCCAGGCAGTTACGCTCGCAATGCACAATGAAATGAACAGCGTTCGTCTGTCCCTCGAAGATGGGGCCGCGCGTGTTGCTTTCGGCACCCAGCAGTTCATCGAGATTGCGGCTGGCGAGCCCAAGTGGGGCCGGTTGCTGATGTGGGCGTTTTCGGAGTACGCGGCAATCAAGGGCGACGTCACTCGATACATGAGGCTGGATGTTGCATTGGGAGTCGAGCAGGGCCGCTTCACCGAGCCCGTCGATGAGTTCCTGATCGATACGCTTCTGGCCATCCTGCGGGCCGGCATCAATGCGCGCCTGGACGGAGCAGGCACTGTCGTCGGCGCGCGCGCGGCGGAGTATCACTTGCGAATCCTCGGCATGAGCGCCGCGGAGGCGCATCGGGTGCGTGTTGCGACGAACAGGATCGCGGCACGTCGGAGCGACTGACCGTCGGGCCCGGGCCGGATTGCTCCGGCCGGCTCCCGGTGTTTGCGGTCGCATCAGCGGCGAAGGACGCGTTCGAGCGGGTTTGAGGGTTCCCTAGAATTTGTACCGTAGGCCAACTTCGTAGGTCCGCGGCCGCCCTGGCGTCTCGAGGGGCAAGGTCACAAGGTCGAACGCAAGGACCGCGGCGATGTACTGCTTGTTCGTCAGGTTCCGGACGGAGCCGTTCACTTCCCAGTTATTCCAGCCGTAGCTGGTCTTCAGGTTGGTCAGCGCATAGGCCTTGGTCGGGAACAGCTCCAGCACTTGGCCAGTCGTCACGCCGGCGGGCAGGACGCCGGGTATTCCGGGATAGGCGGTTCCGGCAGGAACGCCGAGATAGTCGTTCGTATAGCTCGCGGTGTAGTTCTCCTCGAGGGCCACCTCGAACCTGCCCGGGCCCAAGTCTTGCGAATAAGTGATCGACGCGTTGAACGAGTGCTTGGGCGAGCGGACGAGTGGCACGCCCTTGAGATTGATCTGCGGCGCCGGCGGCGGCGGCACGGTATACGCAGTTATCTTTGAATCCACGTACGTGTACTGCAATCCCAGTCGCAAGCTGGGCGACACAATCGCGATGGCATCGACGTCGAAGCCGCGACCGCGCGCCTCGGCCGCGTTCGTAACCAGTCCGGTCAGTGCTCCGTTGACGATGAGGTTCTGAGTGAGCTGCAGGTCCTGGTATCGGTTCTCGAATGCTGCGAGGTTCAACTGCAGGCGTCGATCCAGCAGCAGCGATTTCATTCCCAGTTCGAACGCATCCACATTCTGCGGACCGTAGTTGATGAGCGCGGCCGCGCCGGTGTTTAGGCCACCCGGCGAGTTGCCCCGCGAGTAGCTGCCGTAGAAGTTCACGTCGGGAGTGAACTTGTAGCTGAGGTTGACGTTGCCGGTGGTCGCGTTGAACTCGGCGCTACGGAAGGTGATTGGCGCGGAGTTGATGACGATTCCGGCGAGATTCCGCAGCGCGACTCCGGCTGTGCCGGAGATCTTGTCGACGCCGTAGCGAAGACCGGCCGTCAGGTTCAGTTGGTCGGAAATGTCGTAGCCAATCTGGCCGAACCCGGCGACGGCGCGCGTCCTGGTGTAGGCGGGCTGGTAATTCGCATTGATCCGCGCAAGATCGAGTTGCAGCGAGCCCGGTCCGAAGGTCGCGAAGGGTGTGGCCAGATTGAGGGACTTGCCGCCGCCCTGCTCCACGTCGGACTCCAGATAGTAGAGACCGGCGAGAAAACTGAGTTGCCCGGTGTCTCGAGACAGGCGCAGTTCCTGGGACCGGCGCGTCTCGTAGTAGGGACTGGATCCGTTGGCCCAGTTCAGCCGGGTCACGTCCAGCGAGAAAAATGGATCGAGCGTCGCGCGCTGATAGTCCGTAAGCGATGCCACTTCTCCGAGGGGCGTTTCGAATCGCAAGTCCAGGGTGACCTGATCGCCCTTGATCTTGGCGTGCTGCGGCGTTGTCAGCCTGGTTTCCCATACGGAATTGAAGAAGGCCACTTGCGCGCGTGATGCGGGGCTCGTGGGGTTTATGAACACGATGTTCCGCCCGAGCGGCGGAAGGACCTTGCCGGCATTGACGAAGGCGAACGGGGTGTCGTCGCGCAGGATCGTGCCGGAGAGTCGCGCCGTGACTACGTCGTTGGGCTCCCATAGAAGCTTGGCTCGGAGGACCTGCCGGTCGTAGCCGCCGGACCTGATGCCAGTCGTGCGATCGACGGCATAGCCATCCCGCTCCTCGCCGAGTCCGTAGAGGCGGATCGACATCGTGTCCGAAAGCGGCACCGAGACCGCGAGCTGTGCTCGCCACAGGTTTTCGCTTTCGACCGAACTTGCGCCATAGCCAACGTCTGCGTAGCCAGAGAGGGTGTCGTCCGGATCCGGAGTGACGATGTTGAACGCGCCAGTGAACGAGGACCGCCCATACAGAGTGCTCTGGGGTCCTTTCGCAATCTCCAGGCGCTCCGTGTCGGTCCGGTTGATGACAGTCGTCAGTGCGGAGGCGACGAACACGCCGTCCTGAAATATGCCTACAGCGGAATTCGACGGATTGCCCGCCTGGGATCGATTGCCGAACCCGCGAATGCCGACAACCGGTACCGGGCCCAGTGACTGGAACGTGACGCCGGAAACGAGCCCCTGCACGTCGGACAGACCCTGCATTCCTGCGAGCTGGTCAGCAGTGATCGCAGCGACGCTCGCCGGGATGTCCTGGAGGCGCTCTTCGACGCGCCGGGCGGTCACTATGATTTCGGCAATCTTGCCGCCATCGCTTTCCGCATCGGCAGCCGCTGCTGCGGTTTGCGCGGTAGCGGTTTGCGCGAACACGGGACTGGCGAGTGCGACGGCGAGCGCAAGAGCCGATGAACATGCTGCCTGGCGAGTTGGCACAGTCCTCGTCGCCAGCTCGGTCACGGTAAATGTGGTCTGAACTTTCGACATAGTCCCCCCCCAAAAAAAGTACGACTCGGAATCGGCCTATCGGCCAGGCGTGTCCGCCGTCGCGTTGGATCACCATCGACGCTCAAGCCTGTAATGAGAGGTATCTCATTCTGAGACCGTCGTCAATACTTTAATGGCGCAGGGGCGCGACCATGGGTGGTGAGCCCGTCAAACATCACGGTTCGGCGGGGAAAAATCGTGCGGTCGTCGTGCGCGCAACATTGTTGCAGCGCGCGTTGCAACGTCGTGAGGTATGCGTCGGCGCATGTCCGGCGAGCGCGGATGCGGACTGCCAGGTTGAACGGCGTTCCCTGACTATCGGCCACCGACGAACGACTTCGTCGCCAGGTCAGTTCCCGCGCATCCACCAGCCCGTCATCGGAGCAATGTGCCTTGTCTTGTTGGCATGCTCGAACTGATCAACGACGCTTTTGAATTGCAACAGGGTCTGGAGCGCAGTCGCCAGCGCGAAATCGCCCGACGATGGACGAAGGTACTGCTGCCGTGGAAGACCTCGACGAGTGCACGCATTTCGGCGGCGCGTTAGCGATGTCCTGCCGCAGACTCTCGATGATCTCGTTGACGAGCTCGATGCTGATAGCATGTGAAGACGGAGGGTCCACAAATGTCCGCAGACTTGGAAATATTCGTTCCTGCCCTTCCGTACGACGAGACCAAGGAAGACTGCGTCTTCAGTCGATTCGAACCCGGTAGCCGCGTGCTGCCCGTCGGCTTCCGCGCCCATCCGCGCTTCGCACCGCTCCAGGCGGAAATCGTCCTGGACAAGGATGTTGCGGTGAAGCTGCGCGATGGGGTGACGATCTATGTCGACGTCCTGCGCCCCAAAAGTGCGGCGAAGGTACCGGTCATCGTCGCATGGAGCCCCTATGGCAAGAGCCGCGGGCACGACAGGCGTTACGTCGAGCTGCTCAGCCTTCTCGGCATGGACCTCGCACCGCTGTCAGGACTGATGAAGTTCGAAGGCCCTGACCCCGCCTATTGGTGCGCGCACGGCTATGCGGTCTGCAACCCGGACCCGCGAGGCGCGTTCAATTCCGAAGGCGACATCCGTATCTGGAGCCGAAAGGAGGGAGAGGACTATTGCGATCTGATCGAGTGGCTCGGCGTCCAGGGCTGGTGCAACGGTTCAGTCGGGTTGACGGGCAACTCTTATCTCGCGATTTCACAGTGGTTCGCCGCCGCCGAAAGGCCGCCGCACCTGAAAGCCATTTCACCATGGGAGGGCATGAGCGACATCTATCGCGACCTCGTGGTACGCGGAGGCATCCCCGACTACCCATTTTCGTATCGTCTGTGCGGCAACCTTTCGGGGAAGAACCTGCGCGAAGACTTCGTCGCCGAGGCTGAGCAGCATCCGCTGGTCGATGCGTTGTGGGAGTCGAAGATCCCGGCATTTGAGCGCATCGACGTACCCGCCTACGTCGTGGCGAGCTACTCGAACAGCATCCACACGCCCGGCACGTTTCGCGGCTGGCGACGTATGGGATCGGGTGACAAGTGGCTGCGCATCCACAACACGATGGAGTGGCCCGACTACTACGAGCAAGCGAACGTCGATGACCTGCGCCGCTTCTTCGACCGCTACTTGAAGGGTGTCGACAATGGTTGGGAGGCGACGCCGCGGGTGCGCTATGCCTTGATGGACCTAGAGGGCGGCGACCGCGTCAATGTGCCCGCCGGTGCCTTTCCGCCTGAAGATGCCCAGACCACCAGACTGTACCTCGATGCCAACAATGCCGCGTTGGGCACCGGTGCTCCGGCTCCGGCCAGCGCCAGCTACGATTCGGCAACCGAGTCCGGTCGCGCAGTGTTTTCGATGCGCGCGCAGTCTCCCACTGCGTTCGTCGGCTACCCCAAGGTACGCTTGTGGGTCGAGGCTGAAGGGCACGACGACATTGATCTGTTCATTTTCCTCGAGAAGTTGAACGCGGAGGGTACGCGGCTGGAGCAGTTCAACATCCCCAACCACGGCCCGCAGATGCAGGCGCTGACCAGGAATGGCGCCGCAATATTGAAATACAAAGGTTCCAACGGCCGCTTGCGCGTCTCGCGCCGGCGTCTCGATGCGGCACTTGCGACAGACGCGATCCCGGCACACTGCTTCGATCGAGAGGAGAAGTTGGCGCCGGGGCAGGTCGTCGACGTGGAGGTCGACATGTTCCCAGTCGGCCTCGTGCTATATCCTGGCGAGCAGCTCCGCCTCGTCGTCAGTGGCCACCACGAATGGGGTGGCGCGATGCCGGGCATCGAAAACGTGACCGCCAGCAATCGCGGGCGCCACGTCATCCACACCGGCGGCACGCGCGCTTCGTTTCTTCAGCTGCCCACCAAACAGCTGCAAGTCTAGTGATCGCCCAGGCCGCCGGTTTCGATCGGCGGCAGGTTCGCCGGCGGGTCACCATGGCTCAGACCTGAGGCTCTGCGCCGGGCAGCGAGTTCGATCATCGGCCGGGCATCGTGGTAATAAGGTCGGATTTCAGCGATCTTGTTGCCGCGAAAGCGAATCACCTCGGCGACCTGAACCGGCGGCCCGTCATGGCCATCCAGCGTGAATTCCACGAGTTCAACCGCATAGTCTTCGCCGACGGTGACGGCAACGAAATCCAGCCGCTTCACTGCGATCGCCTGCCGCACGCGCGGAATCAGGGTGAGAAAGGCGTCCTTTCCCCGATACTCACCCGCGAATGGCATGTAGCCAGGGATCGTGATCGAGAAGTCATCCGTCAACAATTCCCTGGCAGCGGCGTGATCGCCCGTGGCATTCAACGCGTAGTGCTGCCTGACGAGCGCGACCTGTTCCCGAGGCGTCATGGCTGCGCGCTCTCGCGCGAGCCTCCAAAGCCTGCCCGGGGCTTGATGAAGGGATCCGTGCCGTTGCGACGCGCGCTTGAAGCATCGGGATGGTCGTCAAACCACCCTTCGGCCGGGTACTTGTACATCCAGTCGACCACCATCTCGCGCTGCGCGATTTTCCACTCGCCGTCGCGCATCTCGAAGCGGTCGAGGTAACGCGCCCACAGCTCGATCATGCTGGTCTTCCAGTGGTGTTGCTCGGTCCCCTGGTGATCGGCGTGCAGGTAGGTCTCGACGTAAGCGATTTCCGGACCGTCGAACTCGATGAGCGTATTGGTGATGGCGTGCCGGGTTCGCCGAAAGCGGACCAGTTCATTCCTCAGGAACTCGAAGAAGCCTTCCGCGTCGCCCTGGTGCAGGCTCTTCGGAAACTTGATCCACGCACCCGCATGGAAAGCGCTGCGGATCAGGCCCATGTCGTTGCGGTCCACGCCGCGTGTGTAGCGCACCAGTGCGTCGCGGATCTGCTCGCGCGCGATCAATTCTTCGACGTTCATTGCTCTCTCCGTTTCCGTGTAGTGCCGGCCTGCATTGCGGGTCGCATTCCGGGTTATCGGGGCGGCACGATCGGCAACTGGACGTAGCCGGGATGCTCCGGGCCAGTCCAGATCGTATTGCGCGCGCCATCGTGATAGTTCGCGTCGTAGTAATGCCGGGTCCCGTGGTCGAAGCCGTCAAACGGCTGGATGTCCACCCGGATGCGATGGCCTTGCTTGATCAGCGCCGCAGTCGGGATGATTTCAATCTCGACCATTACCGGCTCGCCGGGGACCAGGGGCGCATGATCTGCTTTCAGATGCGTGTGCTTAACCGTGTACTCGGTCGTACGCGCCGCATCGATCCGGCGATGCGACACCTTGAGCCACCCCTTCATCAGCGGATAGTTGGTCGCACGCAAGCCCATGGTGGTGGGACCCGCGTAATCGACTTCATGGCCGAGCTCGTCGATGATCCTGATGCCCAGGAAGATGTCCATGTCCTCAGTAGACGACGACACCCAGAGCCCGGCCTTCCCATATCCGGCCAGCACCATGTCTACTGTGACCGGCTCGCTGATGAAAGAGACGCCCGTCTTCCACGCGAGCGAGGCCGACGGCGGCTTGCTTGCCATCAGCGCGGCCGGCGGACCGGTGCGGCACTCGACCGGGACTTCCGCAGAGTAGGTTGCCTGGGCACTCTTTACAGACGCAGTCGTGGACAGCCGCAGGAAGTCCTTGCGCCGCTCATCCCCTGGCCAGTCTGACGGGATCGCGTCGAAGTGCCAGCGCTGGTATCGCGTCCGCGCGACCGGCCACTCCTGTTCCTCCTGCAGGTAGGAGCACCCGTTGCCCGCACGAATCTCGAGCTGCACTGGCGGCCGCGCCATAATCCCGTTCTCCACGCCCCTGAGCCAGTGGTCAAAGAACGCCATGTGATCGGCCACAGCCCGGCGCGAATACGGCTTCGTGAACCAGTCCTCCCAAAAATCGATTTTCTTATGCGGTGTCGGCGTCGACAGATAGGCCTCGCTGCTACCGAGCTGGTGAAAATGCGCGAGGTGGGTCGTACAGGCCACCACCCACAGTGGCACCTGCACGTCGCTGACATCGGCGTTCATGAACACCGTGGATCTCGGACCGAAGGCAGCGGCGGGATCAGAGTCCTTGAATGGTGCACGCCGCACAAGGTCGGTGAAGCCGACTTCGTCTGGAGTGCCGCATACCGGGGGCAGGACCCCGTTCCGATACCAGTGCGAAAAAAATTCCGCGTTGAGGATACCGCCGGTGTAGGCCACCTCTTCGTACATGTCGATGTCGGTTCCGATCGCGACCATCGCCTTGAGGCCCTTGGGCTTCAGGCTCGCGGCGGCGTGCTGACTCATCGCGTAGTAAGACATGCCCCACAGACCGACGTTGCCGTTTGTCCACGGTTGATCGGCGGCCCACTCGATCGCGTCGCGGAACGCCTCCGCCGTTTCGATTCCCCAGGGCGCAAGCCTGCCCGGGTTCTTGCCCGACCCGGGCCCATCCACGCGTATCACCACATAGTCGGCCGTTACCCAGACCGCCGTATTGACGGTCTCATGGTTCTCGAAAACCAGTCCATCCGCGTTGCCGAGGAAATAGCGTTCCTCCATTTCCTCATGGGCGAGAGAATCGGCCTCGCTGCAGATCGAATGATGATTGAACGCGCGGCCATAGGGACCGCAGTTCATGATGGCAGGAAAGCCGCCTTCCTTGTCCGGCCGGAACACGTCGGCGAGGACGAACAGGCCGTTGCGAAGCGGGATCCGCACGTCGCGGAAACGCAGGATGCCCATGATGTTTCGGCGTACTTCGTTGCGTGCCGTCGCTGACGAGCAAAGCGCGCGCGACCTGCTCCCGGCGAAAACACCGGCGCGATTCAATTCGGCGAGGATTTCGACGACGACCGGGTCTTCGGCGAACGCCGCGATCTTGTCTGCCGGCCCACCAGCGAAGTCGACGTCATGCCTGAAGTCAATCCGGCGACGCCCAATGATGTCGTGCACCCGGAGAGGGATCTGAATTCCCGTGTCGAGGTTGCCATCCCCGTCGAGAGTACACAGGAAACGCGCGATATTGGTCAGACCAGGGTCCATCAATTTGTTGGGGTTGCCATCTACGCGGCTGACGGTGTCTGCGAGCGTCAGCCGCGGCGCACCGAGCGCGGAACCTATCGCCTGGCTGCCAATCAGGAAGGCGACGCGCTCTCCAGGCTCGTAGGTGAACTCGCCGCATTCGTTCGTCACGCCGGAATGGCGGGGCGTCCGATATTTCAAGCCGACAATCGGTCCGGCAAGGATGCCTTTCAAAGACATGGTTTGATCCTTCCGCAAGTCAGGATTGCGAGCTCGGCGAAGTCATGCCGATGCAAGGGAGTGTGCTTGCCCGGACCCCCGCGAACTGGGTCGCACGTTTGCGAGTACTACCAGCACGAAGGCGAGGATCGACAGGGGCAGATAGCCGAGCAACGCGATTTCGTAGGATCCGGTTGCATCGAAGATTGCGGCCATGCCGATCGGACTGATGATCAGGCCGACCTGCGACAGCGCAAAGGACGTGCCGAAAATGCGCGCATAGGCGCGCCGACCGAATCGCCGGGCCATCACGTAACCCATGATGTCGAGTTCGGCGCCCATGGCAGTGCCCATCAGAAACGCCGCGAGGACGGCAGAGCGCACGTCGGCCCACAGCAGGACGATGCCCAATGCCTGGGCCCCGAAGAACAGGGCTGCGGGCGCGCGGACTGAGAATCGATCCAGCATCAAGCCGGCGACGACGCGTCCACCGAGCGAGCCCAGCGGAAGCGCCGCAACCGCGGCCGCAGTCGCAGCCGAGCCGGCGCCGCTATCGGCCATCAGTGCGGGAAGGTGCAGATTGGGCCCCGCGCCGGCGAACACGATCAGTGCGAAGCCAAGTGTGAACAACCAATAGTCGCGTGAACGAAGCGCCTCCCCCAGGGTCGCGTCATTCGCCAGGTTTTCGCTCTGCGTCGGCAGTTGCTCGGCAGCGGGCAGGACACCGCGATTGCTTCTAACGAAGAGCAGCAGGCTGCTGATCCCGATGACGGCCGCCGTCGCTGCGACGGTTGAAAACGCGACCCGCCATCCACTGGCGTCGATGGTCGCCTTGATCAACCACGCGAAGCCCGCTACGCCGATCGACACCCCAGCCGAAGCCACGGCCAGCGCCAGGCCAATGTTGCGGTCGAACCAGCCGCGAGCGATGGTGAAGTACGCTGGATAGTGCGCCAGACATCCCGCAGCGCTGGAAAGAGTGCAGAGACCCAGGAAGGCCGGGTATGAGGTGACCTGCCCGACTGCCGCATAGCTGAGGCATGCGATCACCAGGCCCAGGGCGATGCAGCGGATGGGACCAAATCGATCGATTGCGTAGCCAGCCAACGGCAGCGCGACGATATTGCCAAGGGCAACTACCGAGAGTACGGACGAGAATTGCGTGCGCGACCAGCCATATTCGGCCGTCACCGGCTTCATGTACAAGCCAAGCGGGAACATCAGGATCGCGGACGTCGATACCGCCAATCCCAGGAAGCACCCGAGCAGGACGATCCAACGCCGCATCGCGCCGCCTTCCCCCATGGTTACGCCACGTCCCGCGGGACGATGTTGTTGTTCAACCGGAACGCTCGCATCTTGCTCTTTGCGCGGTGGTTTGCTTACGGTATCCAGGCTTTCGTGACGTCGTATCTTGCAGCCCAGATGACTTCGTATCCTCGGTCTCCCCATGTCTCTGACTTGTCTCTTCCGGCCGCGGCCCTGGCCTCCCCGCTCATCCACGACTCGAACTTGTCAGGGTCTTCAAACTCATAGATCGTCTGGTATTTCGGGCAATTCATTGCACCATGGGCAACGTCATAGGTCTCCGTCGCCAGCTTGTAGCGTGTGACCCTCGCAACGTGGCCGCCCTCGAGAAGCATGGGAAGGTGGACTTCGTCGTACCACGTGTTGAACTTCGCCTCGTCCTCAGGTCGGCATTGCAGTCCAACTGTCCAGATCACCGGCTTGCCTTCCATTGATGTTCCTTTTTGCAGTGCTTGCGCAGTAGGTGGTCCACCATTTCCGGGCGTTGTCGCGTTCGAGGTGCACCACGTAACCCATCATCGCGTACGGGGTCGCTCGTCGAGAAGTCGGGTAAATCCCGCCTGCCAGTCCTTCATCAGCTGGAATTCGGGCGAGCCCTCGATCCGCCTGCGGGTCGCCTGTTCGATCTGTTCGTCGGTCGCGTCGAGGTTGAAGGTGCCGGCATTCGGCTGCGCGACGTGGAACGGCGAGTCGACGTAGCACTCGACGCCGTTGCCTTCGGGATCCTTGAAATACAGCGACCAGGAGTTGCCGTGGTCGATCTTCAGGATGCCCTCGATGCCGGCGGCGACCAGGTTGGCATGGATCAGGCGCAGGTCGGTGAGCGTCCGGGTGCGGAAAGCGAGATGGTCGACCATCACAAAATCCGCGGGTGGCGTGCTGGCACCGCCCACCATGGCGATCTGGTGGTGCGCGCCGCCATCCTGGCTCAGGAACACGATCTCCATGCCGTCCGGCACCGGCCCACGATTGGTGACCTCGAAGCCCAGCACGTCGCAATAGAACCGGTGCAGGGCCTCGACGTCGCGCGCGGCCAGCGTGGAATGCCCCATGACGAGCCTGGGGCGGATCCGGGCGGGCTTTGCCATCTGAGCCCGGTTCTTATCGACTGTTGCCATGGTCTGCGTCCTCGGCATGGTCTGCGTCTACAGGAATCGGCCTTCCGGCCGTCGCTCGAATCTCCAGTCCGGGCCGCCATCGCGTCGACACCTAGGCGGCCTTCACGGGCACCGGCGTGAAGCGATCCAGGGTCGTGATGCCCGCGAAGTTGTGCGGCTGGAGCCCGGCCATCAGCCGACCGAAATTTTCCGACAAGGCCTCGAGGTTGAGCGCACCGTGCAGCGTGATGACGCGCGCGTCGCGCCAGGCGCGCTGGATCGGCTCGAAGCTCATGATCGCCGTCGATCCGGAGTTCCGCTGCAGCAACTCGATCGCCTCGGCGCACCACTTCACCGCGAAAGCCGTCTCGGCGAGCACCCGCGCGCTGAACATCTGCATGTAAGCAGGATCCGCCGGCGTGCCGGCCGCGGCGAGCTTGCCCAGCATGTCGGTTTCCTCCGCGTTGGCACGGGCCATCAGGGTGGCCGACTGGATCTTCGAATGCACGTCGGCAAGCATCAGGTGTGTGAGCGGCGCCTCGAGCTGGTTCTTGTAGGTCGTTCCGCGGATCGGTCGGCCGGCGGCGCGCTCGAGGAAACGCTCCAGCACGCCTTGCGCGAGGCCGATCGACATTCCGGTCATCAGGCTGAACGCCCAGCCCAGCGACGGCGCCTTCCACAGCGAGCCCTTCAGGCCGCTGTCGATCGTCGCGCTGGTGATGTCGCGGAAATCGGTGCAGCGATACTCCGGAACGAAGAGTTCCTCCGTCTCGAGAATGATCGAGACACTGCCGGTCGCACACATGCCGGCGACGTTCCAGTCGTCCAGGAATTTCAGTTGTTGGCGCGGGACCTGGACACCTAGCAGGTAGCTGCCCTTGCCCTCGTCCGCGATGCAGCCCAGATTGGTGTAGGGCGCCCAGAGCGCGTCGCTGCCGAAGGTCCATGGACCACCGGAGATCATCCAGCCGCCCTCGGTCCGTCGCGCGCGGCCCCGGGATGCCGGAAAATGGCTGGATCCGGCGACCCGCGGGCCGACCCACGCGGGACCAAAGACCTCTTCGATCACACGCGGGCCGCAACCCGCCGGCAGCCAGTTGGTCGAGGCACCGACCCACACGCTCCAGCCACAGGAGCCATCCCACTTCGACACTTCCGAGATGACGTCGAGTTGTTGCCGCACGGACAGCTCGTAGCCGCCGTATTCGGCCGGGCTGCCGATCCGGAACACGCCGGTGGCGTCGAGCTCGGCGATGGTTTCGTCGGAGTGCCGACCCGCACGCTCGGCGTCGGGCGCCCGCTTGCGCAAGGACGGCCCGAGGGCGCGGACTTTCTCGAGGATCGTCGCGAGCTGTTCCGACGTGTCGAGGGATGCAGTCATCGGCGGTATCTCCAGGGGCTGAGAGGCTCGGACGCCGGTCGTTCCGGCGCGCGTCGACCCTTCGCGGGCCATCGAAGCTTCGAAAGTCATGGCGCTTTTGCCGGGATGATCGGCAGCTGGATGTAGCTCGGATGGGCCGGGCCGGTGTAGACCGAGTTCATCGCGCCGACGTGGTAGCGCTCGTCGTACGCCCGGGTCGGCGCGCCCGACGGGGCATAGGGCTGGATGTCGACGCGAAGTCGGCATCCCTTGGGAATGAACGCGCTGCTCGGGTTCAGCCCGAGCTCGATCGCGACGACCTCGCCGCCCTTCAGCGGCACATGGTCTGCTTCGGCATGGGTGTGGACCGGCCAGTATTCCGTCGTCCTCGCGGCATCGAGCTTGCGACGCGACACCTTCAGCAAGCCGTGCCCCACCGGCGCCGCGAACAGCGGATGCGCCGGGTGGATCGGGGCGTCGTAGCGAATCTCGCGTCCTTGTTCGTCGAGGATGCGTAGCGAGACGAACACATCCATGTCATGGCTCGTCGAGGACACCCACAACCCGGCCTGCATATAGCCGGCCAGCACCATGTCCTCGGCCATCGGGTTGCTGACGAACGAGATGCCGGTCCGCCAGCGCGGCGTGCCGCCGATCGGACCCATCGGCGACAGCATCGGCTTGCCGAGATCGAGATGCGCCTCGTAAGTCGCGCTCGCGGCGAGGACGGGCACGTCCCGCGTGATTCGGCGCAGGTCGGTGCGGCGACCGTCTCCCTGCCAATCCGACAGCGAGGCATCGAGGAACCACCGCAAATAGGCCGTGCGCGCGATCGGCCACTCTTGCTCTTCCATCAGGCGATAGGCGCCATCGCCGGTCCGCAGCTGAATACGAATCGGTGCGTCGTCCATCACGCCGTTGTCGACGCCCTTGAGCCAGTGATCGAACCAGCGACGGTGCCCGGCGATCGTCGTGCCGTCGTAGCAGTTCGGGAACCAGGCATCGATGAAGTCGAATCGCTTCGCCCTGGCGCCGGTCGAATGAATGAAGGTTTCGCTGCTGCCGAGCTGGTGGATCACGGCGCCTGTCTGCGGGCCGGTGATCCAGACCGGCGCGGTCGCCTTGCCGAGCTCGGGCCGCATGAAGATCGAGCCTCGCGGCCCATACGCCCTCGGATCGTTAAACGGCGTGGCGAGCGCGCGGGCCATCCAGTCGGTCTCGCGCCGCTCGCCGCAGAAATTGCCACCGGACCAGAGCTTCCACCACCAGTTCCAGAAGCCCTCGCCGAAGATGCCGCCGCCGTAAAGCGCTTCGTTGTAGATGTCGGCATCGGTGCCCTGGGCGACCATCGCCTTCAGGTGAGGCGGCTGCAGGCTGGCGACGTTGTGCTGCGCCATCGCGAGATACGACATGCCCCAGAGGCCAACGTTTCCGTTCGACCACGGCTGTACGCCAGCCCATTCGATGGCGTCGTAGTAGTCCTCGGCTTCCTGCACGCTGAAGGGCTGCTGGACGCCGGGGCTCTTGCAGACGCCGCGCGCATCGACGCGGATGCAGACGTAGCCCTCCGGAACCCAGGCCGACGAGTCGACGCTTTCGTGGTTCTCGTACTGCAGGCCGTCCGGGTTTCCCGAGAAATACCGATCCTCGAGCGCTTCCTTGGCGAGCGCTTCGTCCTCGTTGCAGATGCACTCGTGGTAGAAGGCCTTGCCGTAGAACCCCTTGCTCATGACGACCGGATGCCGGCCTTCATCGGCCGGTCGGAACACGTCGGCAAAGACGTAGGCGCCGTCGCGCAGCGGGATGCGCACGTCGGTCATCTTGACGATGCCGCGGATGTTGCGGCGCAGCTCGTTGCGCGCCGCGGCAGCATTGCGCAACTCGCGCGGCTGGTTGGCGTTGAAAACGCCGGGCGCGGCGTTGAGCATCGCGAGCAGCGCCACAACGGCGGGATCGGCGACGAAGTCGGCTTCCGGCTGGGTGAAGTTGATGAAGCCCGACCCGACGAGTTCGTGGACGACCGGTGCAATGGCCACGCCGTTGGCCGGGTCGCCGTCACGGTCGAGCGCCTGGATCAGCCGCGCGAGGTTGGTCACGCCCGGGTCGTGAAGCTTGTCGAGGCTGCCGGCCGTGCGATTGACCAGCTGCGCGAGGTTCACCCGCGGCGCGGCGCGCACCACGCCGAGCACGAGCCCGCCGACGAGGAAGGCAACCGACTCGCCGGCGCGATAGACGAATTCGCCGCGCTCACCAGTCAGCCCGGACCGGGTGGGAGACCGATACTTCAACCCGAAGATCGGCCCGGCGAGGTGGCCGACCAGGATCTCGTCGTATCCAGGACCTCGCGGCGCCGCGCCTGCGGATTTGGCGGGTTCAGCCATGATCGCCTTCCGGTCCTCTGGTTTGTAATTGCGTTACAAATCGAATTCGCCGGACGATGCTCTCCGGGTTTGCGGAAGTCAAGGGCATTCGCCCGGCGGCGTCGCCGGGACTAGGGACGCAACTGTCCCAGCGCGGCGGCGACGATCGCCGCAACGAACTCTTCTTCTGTCAAATCCTGCCCGATCGGGGAAATGGGTCCGAAAATGACCCGCTGCTGCAGCACGGCGGTCGTGACCTGCAGGATCGCGGTAGCCGCGATCGCCGCACGCGACTCCGACAACGACGGCGCGCGCGCCCGCAGCAGTAGGGCCAGCTGTGCGTTCCAGGGCCGGAACGACGCCGAGATCCCCCGGTAGATGTCCGCGTCGTCGAGCAGCAGCGAGGTCTTGATGACGTGCCGGTGCCGCTTGTGCCAGGCGAACATGCCGACGGCGATGCGCTCGATGGCGGCTTCGAGATTCTCGCCCGCCTTCGCCTCGGGATTGAACAGGCCCTGGAAGTATCGGCGTGCCCGATCGCGGACGCGGGCATGGACGGCGAGCAGGATGGAGCGTTTGCCATCGAACCTGGCGTAGATCGAGCCGGCGCCGGTCGACGACTCGTCGACGATGTCCTGGATCGTGATGCTCTCGTAGGCAGCCTTGCGCAGCAGCTTCTCGAACGCATCGAGAATCCGGATCATCGTGGCCTGGCTGCGGTTCTGCCGAGGCTCGCGGATACGCTCGTTCATCCAGCTGGCTCCTCCGCCACGTGCGCTGCAGGATCGATCACCTCGGGAAGGGTACCGCAGGCGAGTACGCCGGCGGCGCAAATGGCCAGCGCCGCGCGCCGCTTTCCCGCGGTCTCCCCGGAGCGGATAATCGCCGCGTGGCCGCCGTCATCCAGCCCATCGACAATCCGCTCCGATACCGATTTCTCGGCATGGATTTTCACTCGCCCATCGTGCTGCTCTCGGGCTGCGTCGGCTTCGGCGAGGAATACACCCGCGTCGAGGGCTTCTCAAATCGCGACGCCGGCGCCGTGGTGCTCAAGGGCACCACGCTGGAGCCGCGGCTCGGCAACCCGGCGCATCGCGTCTATGAGACGCCGATGGGCATGCTGAACGCCATCGGCCTGCAGAACCCCGGCACCGAGCACGTGGTGCGGAAGATCCTGCCGTCGCTCGACTTCACCGAGACCCGCTTCATCGCCAACGTCTCGGGTTCGACGATCGAGGAATACGCCGAGGTCACGCGACGCTTCGACGATTCGCCCATCGACGCGATCGAGATCAACATCTCCTGCCCCAACGTCAAGGAAGGCGGCGTCGCCTTCGGCAACTATCCCGACATGTCCGCCCGCGTCGTTGCGGCCTGCCGCGCGGTGACGAAGAAGCCGCTGATCACCAAGCTCTCGCCGAACCAGACCGACATCCGCGAGAATGCGCGCCTGTGCATCGAGGCCGGCAGCGACGGCCTGTCGGTGATCAACACCATCATGGGCATGGCGATCGACGTGAAGTCCAGACGCCCCGTGATCGGCAACGTTCAGGGCGGCCTCTCCGGGCCGGCGATCAAGCCGATCGCGCTGCTGAAAGTGCATCAGGTGTATTCGGTCGCGAAAGCCCACGGAGTGCCCATCATCGGCCAGGGCGGCATCACCACCGCCACCGACGCGCTCGAGTTCATGATCGCCGGCGCCTCCGCCGTGGGCATCGGCACCTCGCTGTTCTACGACCCGATGGTCTGTCGCAAGATCAACGCCGGTATCGCCGACTACCTGCAGGCGAACGGCTTGTCGAAACTGACCGAGCTCGTCGGCACGCTGCGGCTCGGCTAGGCGCCGTGTCCCCGTCCGACGGCGACTTCCGCGCAAGCGGGAAATCGAGCTCAGGCGCGTTCGCGTTGCTCCGGTCCCAGGTTGTCCGCGCTCGCCGGTCGACTCGGAGTATCGCCTCGATGCACCGCCGCCGTTGCGTCACTCGTCGAATCGCAGGTGCTTCACGCTCTTGCCATGGCGCCGGATCAGCCGCAGCGCCTCGACGCCGATCTTGATGTGCTTGACGACGAAGACGTCGGTCACCTCGCGGTCCGACGCCTCGGTCTTCACGCCCTCCGGCACCATCGGCTGGTCGCTGACCAGCAGCAGCGCGCCCGAGGGAATGTGGTTGGCGAAACCGGCAGCGAAGATCGTCGCCGTTTCCATGTCGATCGCCATGCAGCGCGTCTTGCGCAGGTATTCCTTGAACGCGTCGTCGTGTTCCCAGACGCGGCGGTTGGTGGTGTACACGGTGCCGGTCCAGTAGTCGGAATCGAGGTCGCGGATCATCGTCGACACCGCGCGCTGCAGGCTGAATGCCGGCAGCGCCGGCACTTCCGGCGGCAGGTAGTCGTTCGAGGTGCCCTCGCCGCGGATCGCCGCGATCGGCAGCACCAGGTCACCGAGCTGATTCTTCTTCTTGAGGCCCCCGCACTTGCCGAGCAGCAGCACAGCCTTGGGCGAGATCGCGGACAATAGGTCCATGACGGTGGCGGCGTTGGCGCTGCCCATGCCGAAGTTAATCATCGTGATGCCGTCGGCCGTCGCATTCGGCATCGGGCGTTCGAGTCCCTGCACCGCCACGCCGGCGTCCCGGGCAAAGATCTCGAGATAGTGGCCGAAATTGGTGAGCAGGATGTGCTCGCCGAAATCCTTGAGCGCGGTGCCGGTGTAGCGCGGCAGCCAGTTGTCGACGATGTCCTGCTTGGTCTTCATCGGCGAACTCTAGGTTGCGTCGAACTCGAAATCGAGAACGAGAAGGTCAGCGTCCCTGCGCAGTGCCGCGGCGACTTCGGTGTGGTAGGGATGGGGTCCATAGGCAGCCAGCGCTGGCTTGTCGTCGAGAATCACGCAGAGCCCGTGCGTGAAGCCGTTGGCGCGATCGGTGAAGTTCCGTCCCAGGTTCAGCGATCGCACGCCCGGCACGCGATCCTGAAGTAGCCGCAGGGCCTGAAGATGCGCCGCGATCTCCGGTTCGCCGAGGCCGGAATGAAACTTGATCCAGACCATGTGGTTGACCGCCATAGTTGCTCCTCGGTGAACTTCGCGTTGGTGTCGACCCTACGCCGCCGGGTCGACTTCGATCTTCAATTGCCGACCGTCCCACTGCTCGGCCGCTGCCGCCACGTCGCGATAGAGTGCGTCGAGACTCGCGCTCGGCCAGTAGACCTCGACCATGTGGCCCAGCATCCCGCGCGTATCGACGTAGGCCGCGCCACGCCCCGACGCGGTACGCAGCTCGGTCGCGACGTCGAAACCCTGCCTGCCATAGTCAGCGAGCAGGCCCTCATAGTCTTCGGGAATCACCGCGACATGATGAAATCCGCCGTGCCCCGGCGCAAACATGTCGCGGAACGCCGAGGGCGCCGAGTCGTGCTGGCTCACGAGCTCCACCTGGATGGGCCCGGCCTGCACGTACGCCGCCGAGATGTCGAGTGAAGCCGGTCGCCCGCGATAGCGGACTTCCGGCAGCACGATGTGCCGCCGGACGAAGAACGGCCCCAGACCCCACAGCCGGTGCCAGCGCTCGATCGCGGCGTCGAGATCGTCAACGACGTACGCGTTCTGGATCGTGCGATGCCGGAATGTCATGAGGTCTCCTTCAGCTGCCGCGCGATGCGACTGCGGGATAGCGACCGAGTGCGAGCACGATCAGCGCGCCGAAGACGAACAGCCCGGTCGCGATCAGGAAACTGATCTCGTAACTCGCGGTCCGGTCGTAGACGCGCGCGAACAGCATCGGCGCGACGCCCCCCGCGACGGCGAGAATCGCGTAGAGGATGCCGTAGATCTTGGAGTAATGCGCGAGTCCGAAATAGCGAGCCGCAAAGTACGCCATCAGATCGAGCTCGGCGCCGGCAGCGAAGCCGATCAGCAGCACGGCCGCGATCACCCAGGTGAACTGCGGCGATCCCGCCAGGATCAGGCATCCGATCGCCGGCAGCGACAACGACACGACCGCGACGCCCGGCGCCCAGAAGCGATCGACGAGATAGCCGACGACCAGGCGGCCGATGATGATCGAGAATCCGTAGACCCCCTGCGCCGCCGCCGCATCGGACGGCGTGAACCCTTTGTCGGTCAGTGCCGCGATCAGGTTCGGGCTGATTCCGGACACCGCGAGATAGATCGACAGGATCGAGGTGCACAGCACCCAGAAGCGATAGCCGCGCACGGCCTCACCGAGCGTGAGGCCCCAGGCGGGCACCACCACGGACGCGGCGGCGGTCGCGGACGCCAGCGCTGGCGCTGGCGCCACGACGCCTGGCATGCGGAATCCGTACCAGACGATCGGGCCGGCGAGCAGGATCGGCAGCAGGCCAATGCCGACGTAGGCCGCACGCCAGCCGAACGACTCCGTCAGCCAGACCGCATACGCCGGCGCCAGCGTCGCGCAGATCCCGGTGCCCGTCAGCGTGAGGCCAAGCGCAAGGCCGCGTTGGCGATCGAAGCTTGCAGCGATAGCGCGCGTCCAGGTGATGGGCGTCGTGCCCGCGCCGAGCAGTGCCATCGCGCTGTAGGCGAGGTAGAACATCCACAGCGAGCCATCCATCGACGCGGCGATGAAGAAGCCGCAAGACAGGCCGAGCAGGCAGGGCAGCGCGACGCGACGCGGGCCATATCGATCGGCCAGCCAGCCAACGAGAGGCGCCGTCAGCGCGCCGAGTCCCGAACTGAACAGGATTGCGGACTGTACGTCGGCCCGTGCCCAGCCGAATTCCGCGGTCAGCGGCTTGACCAGCGCGCCAATCGTGTAGAAAGGCAGCACGATCGAACTGCAGATCACGCCGACGCCGGAGGCCAATATCAGCAGCCAGCCGCGCCGGATCTCGCTCCGCATGCGGATCAGCCCGGATGCATTCAACCGACAACCCCTCGCACCTGGTCAGACTACGCACATGCGCCGCAACAGGCGGATGAGTCTTGCGGCTTGATCGCTGCTTTTCGCAGAGTATCATCGCTCACCCATCGTTCATACCGCGTGCGCCAGGCGGCGCCACGCATTCTTCTGAGGGGGAGAAGCCAGGATGGCCACAGTCAACGTCACGGGCTACCGGGAAGCGAACCAGACGCTCGCACTGGCGGACCTGAAGCAGTCGCTCTACGACGAAGGCAAGGTCCTGATGGACCGCGTGCTCGTCACGCTGCACGGCGAGGAACATCGCACGCGGCGCCTCCTCGAAATGCGGATCTTCAAGAAAGACTTCTTCCACTATTACGAGAAGCAGGTCCTCCCCGCAGTCGTCGAGCGCACGCTCGCGCGCTTCCTGCCGACCGGCCGCACCGACCTGATGGACTTCGGTCGCCGCTGCATGCTCGACCTGGCGGCCGACTTCGCCGGCATCGACCGTCCGAGCAATTCCGACGCAGAGCGCGACGATCTGGTCCGGATCATCCAGGGACTGGGCGCCGCAGCGACGCTCGGCCAGTACCAGGGCGACCGTGAGCCGGTGCGCGAGGCGGTCCGCCGGACGCTTTCCGAGTTCGACATGCGCTACTTCACGCCCTCGGTCGCGCGCCGCCAGGCGTTGATCGCAAGGCACGCCGCAGGAGAGGCCACCGACGAGGCGTTGCCGCGCGACATCCTGACCGTGCTGCTGCGCAACGAGGACCGCGTCGATCTGCCGCGCGACATGATGCTGCGCGAGACCGCGTTCTACTACCTCGCGGGCGCGCACACCTCCGTTCACTCGCTGACGCACGCGATGAACGAGATGTTCCGCTGGAGCGAGACCCATCCCGACGACGCGGAACGCCTGCGTCATGATCCGCTCTTCGTGCAGCGTTGCGTACACGAGAGCCTGCGCCTGCATCCCTCGAGCCCGATCGCGCAGCGCCGGCCGCTGTGTCCGGTACTCCTGCCGTCCGGCGAGGGCGTCAGCCCCGACGACGACGTCGTCATCGACCTTTACACCGCGAACCGCCAGGTGGCGCTGTTCGGCGCCGACGCCGCGCAGTTCAACCCACATCGCCAGTTGCCCGCGACGCTGCCACCCTACGGCATCACCTTCGGCGTCGGCATCCACACCTGCCTCGGCCGCAACCTCGCTGCCGGCGATGTCGGAAAGCCCGGCGCGGACCCGGCGACGCATCAATACGGCACGATCACGCTGATCGCGCGTGCGCTGATCGCGCATCGCTGCCGCCCCGACCCGACGAATCTCCCGCAGCGTGAGGCCCACGTCGCGCGCGAGGCCTGGGCCACCTACCCCGTGTTGCTCGGCGCGTGAACACCGCCACGACGAGCCCGGGCGACATCGTCCGCTCGTTCATCGCGGCCTGGAATGCGAACGACCTCGAGCGGGTGCTCGCCCACCTGCACGACGAGGTCGTCTACCACAACATGCCGCTCGAGCCTCTCCATGGCCTGGCCGCGGTGCGCACCTATCTCGATGGCATCGGACGCTTCGACTGGATCGACTGGAAGCTGCTCGCGCTGGCGGAATCCGGCGACAAGGTGCTCACGGAGCGGGTCGACGATTTCAGCCTGCGGGGCACCGTCGTCCGCCTGCCGCTGATGGGCATCTTCGAGGTCGACGGCGGCCGCATCCGCGCCTGGCGCGACTATTTCGACCTCGCGTCGTACCGCAGCCAGCTTCCGGCGTCGACATCGACGTCGGCATCAGCGTCGCCGATGTGTAAGGGCTGACCGATGGACTTCGGCCTGCATGGCAGGGTGGCACTCGTCACCGCGGCGAGCCAGGGTCTCGGTCGCGCGACGGCCCTGGCCTTCGGACGCGAGGGCGCCAGGCTCGCAATCTGTTCGCGTGACCGCGCCGCGCTCGACGACGCCGCCGCTGCGATCCACGCCGACAGCGGCGCCGAGGTGCTTGCCGTCCCCTGCGACCTGGCCAACGCCGGAGAGATCGTCGGCATGGTCGAGCGCGTCGTCGAGCACTACGGGACAGTGCACGTCCTCGTCAACAATGCCGGCGGCCCGCCCGCCGGCACCTCCGACCAGGTCACCGACGCCGACTGGCAGCGGGCTTTCGAACTGACCCTGATGTCGGCGGTTCGCACCACGCGCGCGGTGCTGCCTTACATGCGCCGGCAGCGCTGGGGTCGCATCGTCAACGTCTCGTCCTATTCGGTGAAGCAGCCGATCCCCGACATCCTGCTGTCGAACAGCCTGCGCCTCGGCGTCGCCGGCTGGGCCAAGACGCTCGCCGCCGAAGTGGCGCGCGACAACGTGCTGGTCAATACGGTCGGCCCGGGCTGGACGCGCACGGATCGCGTGACCCGGATGATTGCGGCGCGAACCGTCGACGGCACGACGGCCGCCGACGTCGAGTCGCAGATCGTGCGAGAGGTGCCACTCGGCCGCCTCGGCGAGCCCGGGGAAATCGCCGACGTGATCGTCTTTCTCGCCTCGGAGCGCGCCAGCTTCGTCACCGGTACGCTGCTGCCGGTCGACGGCGGCGTGGTCAGGAGCCCGACCTGATGTCCATCGGCGGCGCCAGGGTCGTCGACCTGCACGCCCACGCCGTGCTCGAGGAAACCCTCGGCGCCGCCGGCGAACATGGCCCGGAGCTCGGCGTCGCGCCGGACGGTCGCCCGCTGTTCCGCGTCGGCGGCTATCGGCTCCACGGCGTGCGCTACCGCGGCAGCCCCTTCATGGACGTCGAGCTGCGGATCGCGGCCATGGACCGGGCCGCGATCGACTTCCAGGTGCTCTCGCCGAACCCGCTCACCTACTTCCATTTCATCGACCTGCCGTCGGCAGTTGCCTTCTGCCGCCGCCACAACGACGCGCTATCCGCGCTGGTACGGCGGCATCCCGCACGGCTCGCGGGGCTCGCGGCACTGCCGATGCAATCGCCCACCGCGGCGGCCGACGAGCTGACCCGTGCGGTGCGCGAGCTCGGGCTCTGGGGCGCCTGCATCGGCACCGAGTTCGGCACCCGGCTCGATGCGCCGGACATGGATCCGTTCTACGGCCGCTGCATCGAACTCGACGTACCGCTGTTCCTCCATCCGGCGCCCGCGGGCATCGACGGGCCGTCGGCATTCCCGGCCGTCGACCGCTTCGACCTCGACCTGCTGGTCGGCTTTGCGGCGCAGGAAACCGTCGCGGTCGCCACGCTGATCTATGGCGGCGTGCTCGATCGGCACCCGGCACTCGACGTCTGCGTCAGCCACGGCGGTGGCGCGATCGGCTTCCTGTTCGGGCGCTTCGACGAGGCCGCGCTGAAACGGCCCTGGTCGAACGGCGCGCTGCGCGAACCCGGCGCGTTCAAGGCGCGCCTGAAGAGGCTGTGGTTCGACAATCACGTGCACAGCGCGGCATCGCTTGCGCTGCTCGAGGACATCGTCGGGCGCGAACGAATGGTGTTCGGCACAAATTTCGCGGGCTGGGATCAGCCTGCGGGCGGGGGCGCCGTCACTGCGCCACCCTGGCTCGCCGACAACGCGCGCCGGCTGCTGCGCCAGCCAAACCTCATGCGTTCGCGACCCTCATGAACGCGCTGCTGATCGTCGACGGCCAGGTGATCGACGGCACCGGCGCCGCGCCGCGCCGCGAATCCGTGTTGATCGAAGGCGAGCGGATTGTCGCAACCGGCGCCGCCGCCGACGCCGCCGCCCGGCAGCGGCCCGAGCTGCGTCGACTCGACGTGCGCGGTGCCACCGTGATGCCCGGGCTGATCGACGGCCACTGCCACATCAGCTTCGACGAACCGAACTCCAACGACGAGCTGTTCTTCCATCGGCGCCACGGGCTTGCGGCGATCGTTGCCGCGCGCAATGCGCAGCACGTGCTGCAGTCGGGCGTCACCGGCATCATGGACGCCGATTCGATCTTCGAGATCGGCATCGACCTGCGCGACGCGATCGAGGCAGGCATCGTCGAGGGACCGCGAATTTCCTGCGGCGCGTACGCGCTGTGGACCAGCGTCGGCGGCACGGCCGGCCGTTTGATCCCGGATCGCGGCATGATCGGCTACGGCAAGGTGGTCTCCGGACCGGCGGAAATCGTCGCGGAGGTGCGGCGACAGATCAAGAACGGCGCCGACTGGATCAAGGTGCACGTGACGGGCCTCGTGCCGCGCCACCCGCTGCGCGGCGAGGTCAAGAGCTGGACGCGAGACGAACTGCGACTCGTCTGCGACACGGCGCACGAACTCGGCATCCCGGTGCTGGGGCACTGTCGCGGCGCGAACTCCATCACCGACTGTGTCGCCGCCGGGATGGACCTCATCCTGCACGCGACACTGATGGACGAGCACGCGCTCGAAGCCGTGGTGAAGGCACGCACGCCGCTGATGCCGGTGTTCACCTTCCAGGCGAACCTCGCCGACTACGGAGCGTCGATCGGCGCGGATGCGGGCGTGCGCGCGATGTTCCGTCGCGAGATCGAAGACAGTGCCGCCCTGCTGCGGCGCGCCTACGACGCCGGCGTGCCGCTGCTGGCCGGCAGCGAGTCGGGATTCTCGATCACGCCCTATGGCGACTGGCACTACCGCGAGCTCGAGGTCTTCGTCCGCGACCTCGGCCTGACGCCGTTGCAGGCGATCCAGTGCGCGACCCAGGCGAACGCCTTCGCGCTGCGCCTCGCGGGAGAGGTCGGCGAAGTACTGCCCGGCCGGCTCGCCGACCTCATTGTCGTCGACGGCGACCCGTCACGGGACGTCACGGTGCTCGGCGATCGCGCCCGTCTCAGGCATGTGTTCGCGGGGGGTCGCGAGGTCGATCTCACGCCCGCACTGCCGCGTCGCGACCCGCCCGGCTGGCGCGTCGCTACGTACGGCTCGCGACTCGGCCGCGACGTCGCCCACGGCGCCGCGAAACCGGACGCCAGCGAAACTCCGCATCACGAGCCCTGAGGGAGCGAGGCGGACCATGGCCACGATCACGCTGAACCGTATTCCCGACGCACTCGCCGCATTGCGCAACGAGAGCCTCGCCCAGTCGCTGTACGACGAAGGCAAGGTGATCATGGAAGGCACGCTGTTGACGCTGCATGGCGAAGCCCACCGCACGCGACGCATGCTCGAGTTCCGTGTATTCCGGCGCAGCTTCTTCCGCTGGTACGAATCAGAAGTCTTCCCGCGCGCGCTCGGCGAGGTGCTGGGTCCGACGGTGGCCTCCGGTCGCTGCGACTTGGTCGAGTTCGGCTACCAGATCACCATGAACCTGACCGCGGACTTCGCCGGAATCGACCGCCCGGAACGCTCGCCGGCGGAGACGGCGGCGCTGCTCGGGCTGGTGAAGACCTTCAGCGAGGGCGCGACTTTGGTGCACTCGACGCGTGACCGCGACGAGGTCCGCAACGAGGTCCGCGCCGCGCTGCGTGAGTTCGAGCGCCGCTTCCTGCAACCTTCGATCGCCGTACGCCAGCGCCTGCTCGAGCGCCATGCGCGCGGCGAACTCGAGGAATCCGGACTGCCGAAAGATGTGCTCACGGTGCTGATGCGCAACGAGGACCGGCTCGAGCTGCCGCCGGAGCTGCTGTGCCGCGAGATCGCGTTCTACCTGCAGGCCGGTTCGCACAGCACCGCCAACTCCACGGTGCATGCGCTTCACGAGCTGTTCCAGTGGAGCGCGGCGCATCCCGAGGATCGCAACCGGATCGCGACCGACCCGCTGTTCCTGCAGCGCTGCGTGCACGAGAGCCTGAGGCTGCATCCGGCGAGCCCCGTCGCCTGGCGCAAGCCAGTCTGCCCGCTGCAGCTCGCCGACGGCACCGCCGTGACGACCGATGACCGGGTCGAGATCGATCTCTGGACCGCGAACCGCTCGCGCGACGCGTTCGGGGACGACGCCGACGTCTTCAACCCACATCGCCGCATCGCGCCCGGCAACGAACCCTTCGGCCTCACCTTTGGCACCGGCGTGCACACCTGCCTCGGCCGCGACCTCGACGGCGGTCTCGTGCCCAAGGGCGAAGTGGACCCCGCCACCCATGCGCTCGGCATCGTGACGATGCTCGTCAAGGCCTTGCTCGATGCCGGCGCAGCGCCTGACCCGCGCGATCCTCCGAAGATGGCGACCCATACCGCTCGACCCAACTGGGGGACCTATCCGGTGAAATTCCAATGACGGACACGACACGAACAATGCTGGTGACCGGCGGCGCCAAGGGGCTCGGCGCCGGGATCTGCAAGCGCGCGGCACACGCGGGCTATGCGGTTGCCGTACTCGACCTCGATCGCGGCGACTGCGAGGCGCTGGTTCGCCTGTTGCCGGGCCCCGGCCATCGCGCCCTGCGCGCCAACGTGGCTCGAGAAACCGAAGTCGCGATGGCCTTTGACGAGCTCGGCGTCGTGCCCGACGTCGTCGTCAACAATGCCGGCATCGTGCGCTTCGGGCCGCTGATCGAACAGACCGTCGACGATTTCCGCGAGGTCGTGGACGTCAACCTGATGGGTACCTATATCGTTGCGCGCGAGGCGGGGCTGCGGATGGCCCGGCGTGGCAGCGGCGTCATCATCAACATGAGTTCCATCAACGCCCTGAACCCTGGCCCCGGCGCCGGCGCGTATCCGGCGACCAAGGCTGCAGTGGCCAACCTCACCGAGCATCTCGCGCTGGAACTCGGACCGTCCGGGATCCGCGTCAACTGCGTCGCGCCGGGCTTCATCGACGGCGGCATGTCGACGCCGATCTATGCCGACGCCCGCGTGCGCGAGTTGCGCGGCGGCGCAGTGCCGCTGCGGCGGCTCGGCGAAGTCGATGACGTCGCGAACGCCGTGATCTGGCTCGCGTCGGACGAGTCTCGCTACGTCAACGGTCACCAGCTCGTCGTCGATGGCGGTGTCGCGCACAGCGTGCTGATGCAGCTGCCGCGGCGCGCGGACTGACCGGCACAACGGCGGCGAGACGGCTTCGTGACGCAAGCGATCCTGTTCACGGGCGGCATATTCCATCCGTTCGACCGGGCGACACCGGCGCTCGGCGCGATCCTGCGCGAGTCCGGCTTCGAGCCATGGATCGGCGACGATCTCGACGCAGCGCTCGATCGGCTGCGCGTCGCACCGCAGGCCCTGCTGGTCGTCTACGCGCTGCGCTGGAGCATGACCCAGCACGACAAGTACTCGCCGCATCGCGCGCGCTGGGCGCTGGCGCTCGCGCCCGCGGCGCGCGCCGCGATCGCCGGCCACGTCGCCGCCGGTGGCGGCCTTCTAGGCGTGCATACCGCGAGCATCTGCTTCGACGACTGGGCCGGCTGGCGCGACGTGCTGGGTGGGGCCTGGCGCTGGGGTCGCTCGTGGCACCCCGAGCCGGGTCCCGCGCAGGCGACGCTGGATCCGCGGCATCCGCTGGCGCGCGGATTGCCGGATTTCACGCTGACCGACGAGGTCTATTCGGATCTCGAACTGGCGCCGGGCGTCGAGATCGCGGCTTGGGCAGAGGCCCGCAACGCCGCGCCGGACGGGCGCGTCACCGGCACGCAGCCGGCGCTGTGGACCCATCGGAACGGCCTCGGGCGCGCCGCCTACGACGCGCTCGGACACGACGAGACCTCGCTGCAGCACCCGATTCATCGCCGCCTGCTGCAGCGCGCGGCGCTGTGGGCCAGTGGCCACAACCCGGACGTCGTGGAGGCAGCCTGATGCGAGAAGTGCAGGGAATGTCGGTGCTCGTGACCGGCGGCGGCTCGGGGCTCGGCGAAGGCGTCGCGCGGCTGTTCGCCGCGCGCGGCGCGAAGGTCACGATCAGCGGGCGGCGCGCCGCCAAGGTCGAGGCGGTCGCGAAGTCGATCGGCCCGGCGTGTCGTGCAGTCGTCGGCGATGTCACCGTACATGCCGACCGTGCCGGGATGCTGGCGGCGGCGACGGAACACGGCGGCAAGCTCGACGTGCTGGTCAACAACGCCGGCAACATGTACCGGCAGGCCGTTGCCGAGTACACCGAGGCGTTCCTGAAGGAAGCGTTCGACACCAACGTGATTTCCGC
>JAYTNX010000028.1:0-6454 GCA_043748075.1 Pseudomonadota bacterium | reverse complement strand
GGATCGGCGCAGAGCTCCCGTGTTGCGCCATCCGGCAGCCGCGACAGCGCCAGAATCCAGCGCCGGGAATTCTCCACCGAAGGGTTCACCAGGATGTCGATGTCTTCGGAGAAGCGGTTGAAGCCGTGCGCGGCGATCGCGTAGCCCCCGACCAGCGCGTATTCCGCGCCGGCGTCCTGCAGATAGCCGACGAGGGTCTTGAGATCTTCCCAGGTCGCCGGACGTGTGTACTCGGTCAACGTCGTCGGTCGACCATGGCGTCGACGAGCCAGCGCTGGCGATCCGCGTTCATGTCGTCGGCATTCCTGTAGCGGAAAATGCCCTTCGGCGCACGGGTCACATAGCGCGCATTGACCGCCATCGCGGCGCGATCCTGCGGGGTGAGTGGCTGCCCGTCGCGAGACCGGCGACGCCCGATCGTGCGCTGGATGGGCTGCTGGTCGACGGTGAAGCTCATGCCCGAAGGGTAGCCAAGATGCCTGCCTGCAGCAATGGAAGACCGGAACGCTGGGGGGCTTCAGCCCCCGGCGCCTCAGCCCGGATCGCCGGCCCGCGCGCGGATCTGCACGAGCGTCGCGGTGATCACGGCCTGCGCCTCGGCATTGATCTCGCGTGCATCGCGCCCGGCAGCGGCGATCGGCTTGCCGATGACGACGCGAATGGTGCCGGGCTTCTTCAGCAGGCCGCGGCGCGGCCAGTAGTGCCCGGCGTCGTGCGTGACCGGCACCACCAGGCAACCGGCGCGGCTTGCCAGCAGCGCGCCGCTGACGCCGAACTTGCGCGTCTCGCCGGCCGCGACGCGCGTGCCTTCGGGAAACACCAGGACGCTGAGGCCTTCCTGTAGCCGCGCCGTGCCCTGGGAGATGACCTGGTTGACGGCCGAGGCACCAGCGCCGCGGTTGATCGCGATCGAGCGCAGCTGCGCGAGGCCCCAGCCAAAGAACGGGATCAGGAACAGCTCGCGCTTCAAGACGATGACTTTCGGCGGTCCGATCAGGAACTGAGCGAAAGTTTCCCAGGCCGAGGAATGCTTCCACAGCGCGACGTGAGTGACGGCCGGGAAGTTTTCGGCGCCCGTCACTTCGAAGTCCAGGCGACAGAGGATGCGCAGCGCGTCGAGCATGCGGCGTGCATACCAGGCGGCGAAGCCGAAGCGCCGCTTGACCGGCACGAACGGGGCGCCAATCACGAAGAACACGGCATACACGAACGACCACAGGAACATGAACGCGGTGAAAGTCAGCGAGCGCAGCCACTGCATCGTGCGGTTCCGCCGCTCAGCCGGGCAGCTTGGAGAGGTCTGCGACGCCGCCGAACAGCGCGCGGATCGCCGCCACCAGCGCGAGCCGGTTCGCGCGCAGCGCGGGGTCGGGATCGTTGACCATCACGGTATCGAAGAACGCGTCGATCGACGGGCGCAGCGAGGCCAGGCGCGCGAGCGCAGCGTCGTAGTCGCGCGCGGCGACGGCGCGCCGGACCTCGTCCGCCAGGGTGGCCAGTGCCGCGTTCAACGCCTGTTCGGCCGGCGCGCGCAATATCGCCGGGTCGACCGCACCGGGGTCGACACCCTCAGATTTGCGCAAGATGTTCGCGATGCGCTTGTTCGCCGCAGCCAGGCTCGCAGCTTCGGGCCGCTGCTGAAAGACGGCGAGCGCACGCAGCCGCGCGTCGAAGTCGAGCGGCGCGGACGGCTGGGCGGAGAGCACCGCGTCGAACATCTCGGTGGTGAATGCGGTCGCGCCCGTGGACTGGCCCTCACCGAGATACCAGGCGCGCAGGCGTTCCATCATGAAGAGCAGCAGGTCGGCGGCGGCCGTCGGCGACTGCACCGGCTGCGTCGCGAGCGCGGCGCCGATGAAATCACGCAGGTCCAGGTTCAGCTTCTTCTCGAGAACAATCCGCAGGCAGCCGATCGCCGCGCGGCGCAGGCCGAAGGGGTCCTTGGTGCCGGAAGGCTTCTGGCCGATCGCAAAGATGCCGGCCAGCGTGTCGAGCTTGTCCGCCAGCGCGATCGCGATGCCGGAAGGCGTGCCGGGCAGCGCATCGCCGGCGCCTCGCGGCAGGTAGTGCTCGCGCACCGCGGTCGAGACTTCCGACGGCTCGCCGTCGGCGGCGGCGTAGTACGCGCCCATGATGCCCTGCAGTTCAGGGAACTCGCCGACCATCGCGCTCTGCAGGTCGCACTTGGCGAGCGCAGCGGCGCGCGCGACGACAACCAAGTCGGCGTCGGCGACCGGCGCGATCTTCGCCGCGAGCGACGCCACGCGCCGCGACTTGTCGCCGATCGAGCCGAGCTTCGCCTGGAACGTGACGCTGTCGAGACCCGCGGCGTAGTCGGCCAGTGGGCGACGGCGATCCTGGTCGTAGAAGAACGCGGCATCGGCGAGGCGCGGGCGCACGACGCGCTCGTTGCCCTCGCGTACCTTTTTCGGATCGCGGCTTTCGATATTGCTGACGGTGATGAACCAGGGCGTCAGCGCACCGGCCGCGTCCTCGACCGCGAAATAGCGCTGGTGGTCCTGCAGCGTCGAGACCAGCACCTCGCGCGGCAGCTTCAGGAAGCGCTCCTCGAAGCGGCCCTCGACGGCGACCGGCCATTCGACCAGCGCCGCGACCTCGTCGAGCAGCGCATCGCTGGCGACGGCGCGGCCGCCGAGAGTCGCCGCGCGCGCCAGCACCTGCGAGCGGATGCGCTCGCGCCGTTCGGCGAAGTCGGCGAGCACCCGACCGCGCTCGCGCAGCGTGGCCACGTAGTCCGCCGGCGTTGCCAGCATCAGGGCGCCTGGCGCGTGGAAGCGATGGCCGTAGGTGGCCTTGCCGGAGTCGGTGTCGAGGATGCGCGCCGGCACGACGCTGCTGCCATACATCATTACCAGCCAGTGCACCGGCCGCACGAACGCTGCGTCGCTCGCGCCCCAGCGCATCCGCTTCGGGATGGGCAGTCCATCCAGCGAGGCCTGCACGATCGCCGGCAACAGCGCGGGGGTCGATGCGCCCGGCCTCGCGCCCTCATGAAACAGGAACTCGCCCTTGCCCTCGCGCGCGCGCACCAGAGCGTTGACCGCAACGCCGCAGCTCGCGGCGAAGGCGAGCGCCGCGCGCGTGGGATTGCCGTTCGCGTCGAACGCCGCGTTGATCGGCGGGCCGCGGCGCTTCAGCTGCTGGTCGCCCTGGCGCGCGGCGAGGCCGCGCACCAGCACCGCGAGGCGGCGCGGCGCAGCGAAGGACTGCAGGCCGGCGTGCGCCAGCGCCGCGTCGGCGAGTCCCTTCTCGATACCCGCGGCGAACGCCCGCTGCAGTTCGGGAAGCGCCAGCGGCGGCAATTCCTCGGTGCCCAGCTCGACGAGAAAATCCTGTGACTCGCCGGCGCTCATGGCGGCGCGCTTTTCGAGGCCAGGTCGCGGACGTGCGGGCCGGGCATCGCCGGGGCGGCAGCGTTCGTCGTGGCGGCAGTGCTCGTCGTGGCAGC
This sequence comes from Pseudomonadota bacterium, assembly GCA_043748075.1. Taxonomy (GTDB): domain Bacteria; phylum Pseudomonadota; class Gammaproteobacteria; order Steroidobacterales; family Steroidobacteraceae; genus UBA964. The sequence continues at coordinate 2,985 of JAYTNX010000028.1, read as the reverse complement.
GCCCATCGGAAAGCCGAGCGCCGCGCGGCTGTCGTAGTACGCCTGCGCAACGCCGCGGGCCAGCGCGCGCACGCGCAGGATGTAGCGTTGCCGCTCGGTGACCGAGATCGCGCGACGCGCGTCGAGCAGGTTGAACGTATGCGAAGCCTTCAGCACCTGCTCGTAGGCGGGTAGCGCGAGCTTCGCCGCGAGCAGTGCCTGGCAGGCTGCCTCGTGATCGTCGAAATGCCGCAGCAGCATGGCGACGTCGGCGTGCTCGAAGTTGTACGCCGACTGCTCCACTTCGTTCTGGTGGTAGACGTCGCGATAGGTGACGCGGCCCAGCGGCCCATCGGCCCAGACGAGGTCGAACACGCTGTCGACCCCCTGCAGGTACATCGCGAGACGCTCGAGGCCATAGGTGATTTCGCCCGTCACCGGGCGGCAGTCCAGGCCCCCGACCTGCTGGAAATAGGTGAACTGCGTGACTTCCATGCCGTTCAACCACACTTCCCAGCCGAGACCCCAGGCGCCCAGCGTCGGTGACTCCCAGTTGTCCTCGACGAAGCGGATATCGTGCACCAGCGGATCGAAGCCGAGCATCTTCAGCGAGCCGATGTAGCGGTCGAGGATGTCGAGCGGCGACGGCTTGAGCACCACCTGGAACTGGTAATAGCGCTGCAGGCGGAACGGGTTGTCGCCGTAGCGCCCGTCGGTGGGCCGACGCGACGGCTGGACGAACGCGGCGCTCCAGGGTTCGGGGCCGATCGAGCGCAGGAACGTACCGGTGTGGAACGTGCCGGCGCCCATCTCCATGTCGTACGGCTGGAGGATCACGCAGCCCTGGTCGGACCAGTATTTCTGCAGCGCGAAGATCAGGTCCTGGAAGGTTTTGGGCATGGGTCGGCGGTCTGGCCGGCGCAGGTCGCGAATCGAAGCGCGCGAGTATAACGGCTGGAAGCGCGCGAACCGCCGAGCCAACGCAGGGATTTGCATCAATTCATCTGATGTTTTAGCATCAAATCATCACTGAGACTCGTCCTATGCGAACCACCCTCGACATTGACGATGACGTGCTCGCCGCCACCCGCGAACTGGCCCGCAGCCAGAAGCGCACGGCAGGCGAGGTCCTGTCTGCCCTGGCCCGCCAAGCGCTTGTCGGCACCGCATTCGGAACGACCTCCGGGCCGGGCAACGTCCGTGAGCCGGAAACGGTGCACGGTTTTCGCCCCTTTCCCGCGAACGGCAAGATCGTGACCAACGAACTGATCGACGAACTTCGTGATCGCGAGGGCGCCTGATGCGGGCGCTGCTCGACGTCAACGTCCTGATCGCGCTGCTCGACGCCGCCCATGTGCACCACGCGCTCGCTTCGCGTTGGTTTTCCGCCGAGATCGAGCAGGGCTGGGCGTCCTGCCCGATCACGCAGCTGGGCTGTATCCGCATCATCTCTCAACCTGCCTATCCCAACTGCCAGCCGGCGGCGCAGGTTGCCGCGAGGCTCGCTGCCGCGACGCGCGGTCCGCACCATGAGTACTGGGCGGCAGGCGTCGATGCCCTGCAGGTCGAGTTCCTGGACTGGTCCGCGGTGCTCTCGTCCCGCCACGTGACCGACGTCTACCTGCTTTCGCTCGCGGTGTCGCGCGGCGCACGGTTCGTCACCTTCGATCGGCATGTGCCTGCGAACGCCGTCGCGGGCGCGACGGTGAAGAACCTCGTGGTCTTGCAGTGACCTCGGCTCGCCGGGCGAGAATTGGCCGGCGGCGGCTTTCCGGTGGTTCGCCCACTCGCAACCGCGCCGGCAGCGCCGTCCTGCCGCTGCTCGTGCTGCTGTCGCTCGCAGGCTGTGCCTCGCTGCCGCCGAGCGCAGTTTGGATGTGTAGTACTACCTCTGGCACGACGACTTGACGGGTCGACTGTTGATCGATGCGTTGCGCCGGGCGGCCGACCGTGGCGTGCGCGTGCGGCTGCTGCTCGATGACAACGACACGGCGGGTCTCGACCCGACGCTCGCCGCGCTCGTCTCGCCGTACTTCGTGCCTGGTCGTCGCGGCACGAAGACGCTGGTGCGAGTCGCGTCCAGTGGCGTCAAGGTGAAGATCCTGACCAACGCGCTCGAATCCACGGACGTCGCAGCCGTGCATTCCGGCTACGCGAGACGTCGTCGCGATCTGCTGAAGGCCGGGATCGAGCTATACGAGCTGCGCCGCGATGCACGTGAGGGCCCACCCAGTCAACGACGTACCGCAACGGATCGCAGAAAACCGATCGCCGTGGACGCCGAGCGAATCTTCATCGGCTCGTTGAACTTCGATCCGCGCTCGGCCGTGCACAACACCGAACTCGGCTTGGTCATCGACTCGCCGTCGATGGCTGGCGCGCTGTCGCGCATGTTCCTGAAGAACATTCCCGACGCGTCGTACCAGGTGCAGTTCGGCCCTTACCGCAAGCTGCAATGGCTGGAGCGACGCGCGGACGGCACGACCCTCACGCACCATAATGAACCGGGTGCCAGCCTCGGGCGTCGGCTCGCGGTCACGGTGCTCGGCGTTCTGCCGATCGAGGGGTTGCTGTGAGCTACTTCAGTCCGTTGACATTCGGACGCCGCCCCGGCCCGCCAGGCGATCGACGAGCGTCCGCCCGCGGCTGGTCGTGCTTTACCGTCCAATGAGGTTTGGTCCTACACGAGGCGGGTGCCGGCGCACCTAAGCTCGCACCGGTGGGCGCGGTCCACGCGGCCAGAAGGGATTCAGACGGCATGAAGGTGCAGCAGGAGCTCGTCTCCATCGCGCAGCAGGCGACCCTGGCGGTGGCCTATTACCTCGGCGTCATCGTGATGGTCCGTCTCGCCGGCAAACGGCTGGCGGGGCAGGTGACGACTTTCGACCTGATCGTGCTGATCGGCTGGCGGTCGTGGCGCAGCAACTGACGCTGGGCGACACGAAGCGTGACGCGCTGGTCTTCATCGTTACGGTGCTCACGACTCACCGCCTGCTTGCCGCGCTG
>JAYTNX010000027.1:0-6870 GCA_043748075.1 Pseudomonadota bacterium | reverse complement strand
AGCGAAGCGCCATTCGCTGCGGGCCGCGCGCTGGTCGGCGCAACGCCGCGCGGCGAGAAGGGTCGCGACGACGGGGCTGCAGGTGCAGTTTCGGCGGTGGCCCGCACGCGGTAGCGCTCTAGCAGGTCGGCGAACGGGTTCACGCCACCCTGGAACGGATACGGATCGCCAGGCCCGGCCGCCGGATCATTGCGCTCGCCGATCGTCGCGGCGCGCGACTTCGCGTAATCCTTCGACAGCAGGCCGCGGATCGGCTCTTCGGGCGGGAAAGCCGGGTCGCCGTAGTAGAAGTCGCGATCGGCGAAGGCGAGGTTCATCGCCTGGTAGAGCGTGTGCAGGTAGCGGGTCGAATTGTAGCCCATCGACTTCAGGTCGAAAGTCTCGAGGATGTTCAGGGCCTGCAGCATCACCGGGCCCTGCACCCAGGTGTCGAGCTTGTAGACGTCGATGCCGCGATAGCGCGTGCTGCGCGGCGCCTCGATCTTCACCTGCCAGGTCGCGAGGTCCTCGCGGGTGATCAGGCCGCCCTGGCGTTGCACCGCGGCGGCGAATTCGGCGCCCAGCTCGCCGCGGTAGAAGAGGTCGTAGGCGGCCCGGATCGCGGCCTGGCGCGAGGCGCCGCGATTCAGTGCGCGCTTCTCGGCGTCGACCAGCCGCCTCAGCGTCGCGGCCAGATCACTCTGGCGAAAGATCTCGCCGGTCCGCGGCGCCTCACGCGCTTCACCGGCATGCGGCAGCATCACGCGCACCGTCTCGGGCCATTGCTTGAGCACGGCCTTGTCGCGCTCGAGGCGATTGGCGAGCTCAGCCTCGATCGGATAGCCGTCCGCGAGTTCGATCGCGGGCTGCAGTACCTCGGCGAGCGACAGCGTGCCGTACTCCGCCAGCATCGTCAGCAGGCCGCCGGGCGTGCCCGGCGTGACGGCGGCGAGAGGACCGTATTCGGGCGGATACGCCATGCCGCGGTCGCGATAGAATTTCACCGTGGCGCCGCTTGGCGCGACGCCGAGCGCATTGATCGCAATCACCCGCTCGAGACCGGGGTGCCAGATCAGCGCCTGGGTCTCGCCGCCCCAGCTCAGCGTGTCCCACATCGTCGCGGTCGCCGCCAGCATCGCGCAGGCGGCGTCCACCGCATTGCCGCCGCGCTGAAACATCATCGCGCCGGCGGTGGCGGCGAGCGGCTTGCCGGTGATCGCCATCCACGACTGTCCATGCAGCGGTGGCTTCTGCGTGCGCTCCTGGGCAAGACTGGGACTCGCGATGAACAACAGCGCGATGGCGGCCAGCGTCGGGATCCACACGGTGACCGCAAACCCCGCGGACACCACTTGTGCGCACCCGTTTCGAGGCCGCTGCTTCGAGCGGTCGCGACCCAGTACTCTCATTTTGTAGCCCCCTTGAATGCCGACCGGCGGTCCGGCTGTGCATTGCCGAAGGCTACAGGGTTCAAACGGCGTTGGGGCCAACGGCTGCGGTGACGGGCCTCTGCCGATGCGCGCGCGACAAAACTCGACCGGGCAGCCCCGGCTCAGTCGCCGAAGCCGAAGTCGTACTCCCATCCCAGGATGGCCAACAGTGCACCGTCGGAGCCGATCGTCACCGCCTGTTCGAGTTTCAGGTGCCGTGTGAGGTGTTCGGCCACGCCGAAGGTCACCTCACCCTCCGCGCCGCCGTTGTCGGCAAAGACCTCGCTGAGTCCGCCCAGTCCGATGCTGTTGCGTGATCCACCGCCAACGGCTCCACCACCGCTGCCCACGAATTCTCCGAATACGTCGAGGCGACCCGTCGGGTGCCATTCCGCGGCGACCGACAATTCGTACACATTGGAGAGGCTCATGCCGCGGGGACTGCCGATGAACGTGTACACACCAGAGACCTCGAAATCCCAGTGCACGAACTCCTTGGTCGCAATCAGCCCGACCCCGACGTCGCTCTTGCCCGTTCCCAGCTGCCGATTTTTCGTCGTCGGAAGTTTGGCTTCGAGCTCGGCTGCGAGCCCCCAGCGCCGGCGTCGCTCCGGGAGAATTTCGTACGTGCCTGACACCTCGAGATCATTGAGGCCACTGGCGATGCTGCCGTCGTCCAGCTCGGTTCGGCCGTAGGCGATTTCGGCGGCCAGCTGCAGGCGTTCGGTGGGGCTCCACTCGATGAACACCGGAGCCTCGAAGTCCGTGCCTTCGACCTCCACGCGACTACCGACCACGACGTCGCGCGCAGTGCCGGCCAGGCGCTTGCTCTTGACCACCTTCGCGGCCGCCGCGCTCGACATGAGGCAGAGCAGCAGGCTCAGACCGGCCGCCGTGAATTTCGAACTGCACGTACTCACGGCAACCTCTCGATCGCGACGAGCTCGACGATTTCGCCGCTGTCTGACTCGGACCGAACGAAGCCAATGCCTCGCGCATACCATTTGCGCTCCGAGCCGGCTTCGAGCTCGGACCATTCCCGGGTTCGCAGCCCACCCGTGAAGTGACCGAATGGCACGTCGATGACGTCGTTCGTCGCGATCACCTGCCCCATGTCTTCAGCTTCGCCGCGCAGGTATTCCTGCCGATACGGCGGACCGGGCGCGGGGTTCGCCTGCATGACGATGCCTGGCTGCGCGCCACCGACACCCGCCTCCCAGGAACCTGCCGTGTCGGAGCGCCCCTTGTCGTCGTATTCCCGGGTGTCCTCACCGAAGTACCAGACGTTGCCACGCCGGTCCTGCGCGTACCAGTCGAAGGTATCTTCCAACACCTTGCCGTCTCGCAGCAGCTGGTCGTGCACGACGACGCAACTCACTCCAAGAATGAGCTTGCGCTCCGCCGTAACGGTAACGATCGCCTCGGAGCGCTCCTTGCCGTTGCGCTCGACATAGCGATGGGTCGTGCCCACGACCAGCGGCCACCAGGGGTTATCGATCGTCGTCTGAAAGTCCGACGCGAGAACAGGCGGCGCAGGCACATCCCTTGGGTCCTGGGTCGGGTCCTGAGGCAGGCCACCAGTCGCACAGGCGGAGAGGGCCATCATTGCGATCGAAACCGAGACGCCAGCTCTCATGGAACCCCCGACCGTGACGAGACCCCGTGCGCCACCGGTTTGTGGTGGCCTTTGACCCTTTGGACGGAGCGAAGCCGGAGATTCGTCGCCGCGGACGCTCAGAAGCGCCCGAATCCACAGTTGTCCCTGCCGGCGCGCATACAGTCGTCATGTTCCACGTCGTCGCGGAACCCGATGTTGTTGGTGGGGTCGCGCAGCCACCGGGCCCAGTAGTCGGCCTTGGCGTTGCCTTGCGCCGCGGCCTTCTGATACCAGCCGATGGCCTGCCGGCGATTCTGCGGAACACCGATCCCGAACTGGTAGGCACGACCGAAAGAGAATTGCCCCTTCAGCCAGCCCTGCTGCGCGCTCGCCTGGAACAGCTTTGCAGCAAGTCCCCAGTCCTCGGCAACGCCTTCACCCAACTCGAGATAGAGGCCCAGCTGATTCTGCGATTCCGGCTCCCCCTGTGCCGCGGCCCGGCGGTACCAGGCGAACGCTGCTTTCGAACTGCGCCGCACCCGCGTGGTCACCGGCCCGGAAGCGTTCTCCTGCCTGATCGAACAGACTCGCTCCCGGGAGTTGCTGGCAGTACGGCTGGGTGGCCCGACTGCGCGTCATCGTGCCCGTTTGGCCGTCGATCCCCAGGCACTTCTGCAGGGGCCCCGTCGCCATGACCACATCGGCGCCATGGACGGGTGAAATTGCGGCCGCACCCGATGATATTGCGACCAAGAACGCGGGGACCACCAACGCATTCATTGCAGCACCTCCCGAGCTGCTCGAATGCTAACGTCGTGAGACGCACGCCGCCACCGATCCGCCGCCGTTACCAGCGGACGCTCACGCCAGGGCGGACCGACACCGCACCTTCGTTGTCGTAGGTCACACCGAACGTGAACGCGGCGTCTTTGCGCCAGAAGTAGCGCAGCCCGAGCATGCCGACGAGCTCTTCGCTGCCAATCTCCGGGTTCAGCGCGAGCGCTGTGGATGAAGTCACGACCGCGCCGGCCGGGCTGTCCGGGGTTTCGCCCACCGCGGCGCTACTGCCCGTGACTTCGCCGATCCAGTCGAGTCGGTCCGACGCGTGGTATTCCATCGCGAGGCCGGCATCGAAGACGTTGTCGAGCTTCAAGCCGGGCGGCTTTCCGAGTACGGTGTAGCCGGCATTGGCGTGCCAGTCCCAGCGCTCATGTCGGTGGCTCGCGGCGACGAAGGTGCGCCAGTCGGTCTTGCCTGTGCCGATCAGCCGATCGTTAGCGGTCGGCACCTTGACCTCGAAACCGAGCGCGATGCCGACCCGTTGTTCTCGTTCTGGCCGCACAACCCACTTGAGCGTCGCCTCGAGATCGCCGACTCCACTGGCGCCCTTTCCCGCATCCGGCGTTATTCGCGCGTTCACCACGGGCTCGAGTGACAGCTCGAGCCGGTCGCTGAGGCCGTAGTCGAACACCAGGGGCACGGCCGTCTCGGTGCCCTCCGGCGAGGTCTGCCACTCGAGGGACGCCTCGAACTTCATGGCACCCCTGGGAAGGGCGCGCGCGCTCTCGGTCTCGAGGGGTTGGGAGGCGCGGCTCACGGAGATCGTGAGCGGGCCCAGCATCAGCGCCAGGCCCAAGGCGAGGAATGCGCGCATGTGATCGGTACCGGCAGCGCCCAGGGGGCAATGCAGGCTTAGACGTCAGGGGCGATCACGTGCTGTCGATGCGGCCTGCGGCGCCGACGACCTGGCGCCGCGCGCGCCGCCGTGCCAGCGAAAGGCAATGCCCAGATTGACGACGATCGGTAACCACTGGTTGCGCTCGAACTCCGGCGCGCCGCTGCCGGGAAGCGCCATTTCCAGATCCGCACAGCACTCGTTGAAGCGATTGGTGCCGTTGGTGATCTCGGCAAACGTCGACAGCTGGCCGTTGGCGAGCGCGCGCGTCCAGTCGGCACGCAGGTCGACGGTGAAATAGTTGGCCCAGCGTTGCGAATTGCGCGCCCCGAGCAGCGGCGGCGTGGCCTGCAAGGGCGTACGCGGCCAGCCGCGGTGCCAGCCCAACAGCGCCGCGACGCTGACACGCGGGCCGGTGTGGGCCAGGCCTGCCGTGAGGGCCCACGGCTGGTCCCAACTGCGCACCGTTTCACCGTCCTGCAGGTCGTCGACGACACGGGCGACGCTGGCATTGGCCCAGGCTTCGAGCGTCGGCGTGAGCCGCGTCCTGACGCTCAGCTCGGCCCCGCGCGCCTCGGCGCGCAGCGGCGCGAGGCGTACGCGATCGGGGGCAAGGTCGGGCAACAACGCGAGCGGATCCAGTCGACTGTCGAAATAGGCGGACTTGGCCGTCCAGCGTTTGTCGTACAGCTCGATCCGCCATCGCACCGCGTCGCCGCGATCGCGCGCCAGCCCGACCACGGCGTGAATGGCCGACTGACCTCGATCGGGCCGGACCTGCCCCTCTTCGGCGCGCCATTCATCCACCCGTTGCGCCTGAGTGAACCGCCCGAGCGAACCGTAGGCGCGCCACTGACGGGCAAGCTCCAGACGCAGATTCAGTCGTGGACTCAGTTGCGTAGCCGTTGGCCCTGGGTCGTAGCGCTGCTGATCCAGCCGCAGTCCGAATTCGGCCTCCAGCGCCGACCCGTGCTGGCGCACTGCCGCGTAGGCGGCCAGGCTCAACGCGCGTGGCCGCGCCTGCGCGTCCAGTGCGCTGTGGCTGATCACGCCGAAGGTGTTTGCGAGCTGCGGCGCCAGGTCGACGACGCGGGTGCTGCGGTACGGAGCCCGCATGCCTGCGAGTTCGACGCCGAGGTCGAAACTGCGGGAGCGCACTGTGGCACTGGACCAGTCGCTCGAGAATTGCAGGTTCTCGATGCTGCGGCGCTCCGACAGATCGCCGCGGATGAGATCCGCACGCCGCAGTTCGCCTTGCCGGGTGCGCGTGGCGGATGTGAACGCGAGGCCGGTGGTCGACCGCCAGCCACTGTCCCGGAGCGCGGCGCGACGCAGCCAGAGGTAGTTGTCGCGGTAGCGCGCCTGCGCGAATTCCTCGTCACCCCGGGTGCCGAGATCGATGCGGTCGTCGAGCACCAGCCAGCCGAAGCTCCAATCGACCGCGCTGTTCGGGCGCCAGCCGAAGCGCCCGGTGGAATCCGCGAAGCTCGGGCGGCCCTTGCCGGCGCCGAGGGATTCGAACACCCGTTCGAGCGTGCTGTGGCGCGCAGCCACACGCCAGTCGAACGGCGAATCACGGCGATGGCCGCTCGCCGTCGCGCCCAACGTCAGCAGGCTGAGCTGCGCGGTCAGTTCGAGGCCCTCGACGGCACGTTGCGGCGCGATGTCGAGGACGCCGCCGGCGCGGGTGCCGTAGCGCACCGGAAAGCCGCCGCTGTAGACGTCCAGGCGCTGGATCGCGCTCGGGTCGATCGCACTGAGCAGGCTCTGGAAATTCTTGAAATGAAACGGATCGAGCAGCGCCACGCCGTCGTAACGGATCAGCAGTTCGTCGCTCGCGGAGCCGCGCACGTAGGGCCTGGCGGAGGTGTTGGTGGCCACGCCGGGCAACGCGCGCAGTGCGCGCAGCGCGTCGTCGACACTGCCCGGGATCTGGCGCACCTCGCGCAGGCCCAGCGAGCGCGCCGCCCCGGCCGCGCCCGCATCGATGGCATAGCGGCTGGCGTAGATCGACACCTCGTCGAGGTCCGCGCCGCGCCCGGCGGCGGCGCTGCCGGCGCCGTCAGGGCGGGGGTCTCGAGTCGGTGCAGGCACCACGACGTAGCGGCGCGCGCCAATCTCCTGCAAGCGCAGGCCATGCGGTGCCAGCGCTGCGCGCGCGAGCGTGAGCGGGTCGGAGACGTCCGCCT
>JAYTNX010000026.1:0-1959 GCA_043748075.1 Pseudomonadota bacterium | reverse complement strand
GCACGACGCCGAACGCCTGGCGAAGCTCGCGGGCGGCGAGCGCGAGGTTGCGCTCGGCCTCGACATTACTGCCCGCAGCCACGAACACCCTAACGCGCGCGCGGCCGCCGTCGGGTGTAGGCCCGCCCGGCCCGCCGGCCATCAGCCGGCCCGTGCCGCCGCCAAGTCGGCGCGCGTGCGCTCGATCGAGACGCCGACGTCGCGCGAACCGCGGATCGCGCCCGGCTTGTTGACCGAGAGCCGGATCCACGCAACGTCGAACTCCTGCAGCACGAGCATCGCGACGCGATGCGAGAGCGTCTCGACCAGCTTGAATTCCGAGGCGGAGACGAACTCGATGATCCGCTTCGCCACCCGCTTGTAGTCGAGCGTGTCGGCGACCTCGTCGGTGTGCGCGGCATGCGCGCAATCGACTGGCAGCTCGAAGTCGACGACGACCTTCTGCCGGATGCGGCGCTCCCACTCGATGAAGCCGATCAGGCACTCGATCTCGAGGCCGCGCAGGAAAATGGTGTCGGGTGCGGATCGCGGTGTCATGAAGCGGTGTGTCCTGGGGGCGGGGGCCCGAGTGACTCCAGCGGCCACTGGGCGCGGGCGCGGATCGCGAGGTCGTCGTGCTCGCCGGCGGCGAGCCGGGCGAGACCCGCGACAGCGATCATCGCCGCGTTGTCGGTACAGAATTCGAGGCGCGGATAGTACACGCGCGCGCCCCGCGATCGCGCGGACGTCTCGAGTCGTGCCCGCAACGCGCGATTCGCGCCGACGCCGCCGGCGACGACCAGCACGTCGAGCGCGGTCTCCTCGAGCGCCCGCATCGCCTTGACCTCCAGCGTCTCGACGATCGCCGACTGCACCTCGAGCGCGATGTCAGCCGCGACCCCGGGAGCCAGCGCGTGCGCGCCCGAGGTGCCCCTCGCGTCCGTCGCAATCCGCGGCAGGCTCGGCTCCCCGGCCGACGGCGCCGCCGCCACGCCCGACGCGGCTCGCACCGCGCGCAACACCGCAGTCTTCAGCCCGGAGAAGCTGAATTCGAGACCCGGTCGATCGAGCATCGGGCGGGGGAAGGCGTAGCGCCCCGCGCGACCCGACTCGGCCAGCCGCGCCAGGTGCGGCCCGCCCGGGTACGGCAGCCCCAACAGCTTGGCGCTCTTGTCGAAGGCTTCGCCGGCCGCATCGTCGCGGGTCTCGCCGAGCAGCCGATACGCGCCGATCCCGGTCGCTTCGATCAACAGCGTATGCCCGCCGGAGACCAGCAGTGCCACGTGCGGGAATGGCGGCGGGTCCGGCTCGAGCAGTGGTGCGAGCAGGTGCCCCTCGAGATGATGGATGCCGAGGGCGGGCACGCCCCAGGCATAGGCCAGCGAACGCGCCAGGGCCGCGCCGGTCAGCAGCGCGCCGATCAGCCCGGGCCCTGCGGTATAGGCGACGCCATCGATCCCGCCCTGGCGCGTACCGGAGGCGGCGAGCGCCCGCTCGACCAGCGGCAGCAGTCGCTGCACGTGATCGCGGGACGCCAGTTCCGGCACTACCCCGCCATAGATCTGATGAAGATCCACCTGCGAGAACAGCTCGTGCGCGAGCAGGCCGGCGCGGTCGTCGAGGACCGCCGCCGCACTCTCGTCGCAGGAAGATTCGATGGCCAATATCCGCACGCGTTCGCTCTGCTTTTGCGTTTTGCCGGGAGGGTCATTAGAATCCCCGCCCCTGCCCCGTCAGGGCCCGCCGAGAAGTTCTTCTAAATCAACAGCTTGAGGTTTCGATGCCGAGCGTTCGTGTTCGCGAGAACGAGTATTTCGACGCCGCCCTGCGGCGCTTCAAGCGTGCCTGTGAAAAGGCCGGGGTCCTCACCGAGCTTCGTCGGCGGGAATTCTACGAGAAGCCCACGCAGGAACGTAAACGCAAGAAGGCCGCTGCGGTCAAGCGACACATCAAGCGCAATTCGCGCTCGGTTCGTCCCCG
>JAYTNX010000025.1:0-2599 GCA_043748075.1 Pseudomonadota bacterium | reverse complement strand
GTCGAGCAGCTCCACATCCGCCAGCTTCACGCCGTCGTACTGCCAGATCACGTGGCCCGGCGCATCGCCCATCCCGAGCCAGGGTTCCCAGGGCCGGATATTGAAGCCGCTGACCGTCGCCGCAGGCATCGCGACCTTCGGATCGAACAGCTCCGCGGCGCGCGCCGACAGCGTCGCGGTCTCGAGCGTCGGCTGGCGCAGGATCGGCGGGAAGTTCGACCGGCCACGCAGCCGCACCACGCCAGCATCCAGATCCCAGTCGGGCGCAATCGGCTCCTCGGGATACGACTGCGGGAACGCCTTCTTCATCGTCCCGTAGTAGTCGCCCAGTGTCGTGCGGTACTCGCCTTCCTTGTGGCGGATGAAGCTGACACCGACCTTGCTGACGTGCCCGTTCAGCGGATTGGTGAACTCGTCGAGAAAGCGGCCGCTCTTCAGGTCCTGGAAGAACGACAGCGTCGACGAATAGCGCACGTAGGTGGAATCGTCCTTTTTCTTCCACCAGCCGCTCTCGCTGCCGCGCAGCCCGACCAGCGGCACCACGCCGCCCTGCTGTACGGCGTAGACCGTGATGCGCGTCTTCCAGGTGACGCGCTGCGGACCGGTCGTGCCGTAGACGCGCACCACCGACTCGAGGATCTCCTTCGGGTTCGTGGGCAACGTGTCGCGCACCCGCTTCGCCGCTGTGGCGACGGGCGCGCCCACAGTCAATGACGCCAGGCAGGCGCCCGTCGTGCCGAGGGCCGTCAGCGCCGCCGCGCGGCGGGAATACGTGTTGGGGTTCATGTTGGAGCGTCGCCTCGAGGTAGATGGCCAATCCGGATGCGCAAACCGATGCGGGGTCAGACCGCCGCAGACAAGCGCGCCGGTGTCGGATCGAACGCGCGTGGGTAGCGCCCGAGCGCGAGCATCGAGAGGGCGCCGGCAACGAACAGCAACGCGATCACGGGCAGCACCGCATCGAAAGAACCGTACAGGTCCTTTGACCGGCCCACGCCGAACGCGCCGACCGCGGTCGCAATGATGATCGGAATCACGATGCGGCCATAGATCCTGCCGTAGTGCGCCATGCCAAAATAACGTGCGGTCAGGTAGGCGAGGAAGTCGTACTCGGCGCCCTGCGCGAAACCGAGCAGTGCGGCGGCCACCAGCGCATCGGTGCGCGTCACCTCGCCGCCGATCAGCAGCCACGCGCTGATGGCCGGCAGGCCGAGCACTGCAGCGGCGACGCCCGGCGCCCAGATGCGGTCTATGACGAAGCCGATCCCGAGCCGACCCACGGCCATGGCGAGCCCCAGCGTGCCGAAGAGTTGAGCGGCGTCGCCCGCGCCGATGCCCTTCGAGACGAGGATCGGCACGAAATTCGAATTCATCCCGCCGACGCCGACCGTGACCGCGCCGAACCCGAGCGCCATCACCCAGAATCGAAACTGGCGCACGGCCTCATGATGCGTCAGACCCGCGATGCCAGCAGACTCGGCCGCGTGCGCCGAGTGCTCCGAGGGCGCCACGCCGACTGTGCGCGGCCGGTCGTCGCCGCGAAACGCGAGCGCCACGACCGCCCATCCCGCGACCAGCGGCAGCAGCGCGAGCCCCAGCCAGGCGCCGCGCCAGCCGAACACCTCGATCAGGCGCTGCGCCAGCGGCGCGCCGAAGAGCGCGAACAACCCGCTACCCGAGAGCACCAGACCGAGCGCCAGCCCGCGACGGCGCACGAACAGCACGTTGATCATGCGCGTCCAGACCGTCGGCAGCGTGCCACTGCCGAGCAGCGCCGCCAGAAACATCAGCAGCCACCAGCTCCAGACCGGCAACTGGACCAGCGACAGACTCGCGACGCCGACCGCGCCGAGCGGCATGCCGACCATCGCCACTGCGCGCGCGCCGTAGCGATCGCACAGGCTGCCGACCCCGGTGCTGCACAGCAGGATGCCGAGGGTGAACAGCAGTGTCCCCGCCTGGTAGGCGCCGAGGGACCAGCCGAACTCCCGCGTCATCGGCCCGGCGAACACGCCGAGCACGTAGGCGGGCAGCGCCGAGATGCCGAGCATGACGCCGGTACCCGCTGCAAGCAGTGCGGTCCAGTGGCTGCGGAACTCGTGGTACATGCGGCCGATGCTACGGGCCGCCCGTCGCCGCCGGCAAGCGGCTGGTGGCGTCGTCTCACCCGCAGCATCGCACTCGGCGTGCGCGCCCCGGGCCATCGACCCGCCCCGGATCGCCCGCTACTCTGGCTCGTCGCCACTGGCAGGCAGGAGTCCCGCTTGGATCCTATCGTTGAAGCCACCCGCCGAGCGCCGGCCAATGCGCCAGATCGTGTCGCGCTCTACCTCAGCTGGGGCGCAGGTTCGGCCGGCGTGCAGGCGATCATCAGCGGGTTGACCTTCTTCGCGCTGTTCTACTTCGTGTCGATCATCGGCCTCTCGCCCGCGGTCGCCGGCACCGTGCTGCTGATCGGCAAGCTGGTCGACGCCGTGTCCTATCCGCTGATGGGCCTCGCCAGCGACCGGCTCGACACCCGCTGGGGCAGGCGCCGACCGTGGATGCTGGCCGGCACGGTACTCGGCACGATCTCCTTCGTGATGCTGTTCAACGTGCC
>JAYTNX010000024.1:0-48108 GCA_043748075.1 Pseudomonadota bacterium | reverse complement strand
CGTCCGGTCCAGGCCGTGGCGAAGGCCGTGCTGGAAGCGCTGGGTCCGACCCTTGTAGCCACCGATACGGAACACTCGATTGCGGGGCGAGCCGCGCGGTTGCTTCAAGAGCGAGGACTTCCGGATACCTGGTACTACGATTGCCCTGCTTTTGTACTCCTCGGCTCGCGCAGCTGCGCATCGATGTCGGGGCGGACCTACCTTCCTGCCAAAGACGCGGTCGGTCAGCACAACCTGGTCACCGTGGATCTAAGCCCGCGTCGCGGAGACACCTGGGGAGACTGCGCGCGAAGTTTCTGTATCGAAGGCGGTCGATGGTCCTCGACGCCTGGCGATCCAGATTTTGCTGCCGGTCTGGGCACCGAAGCTACGCTGCACGCGTGGCTGCTTGCCTTCGCGACGCCGGTCATGCGCGCCGGCGATCTTTTTGACGCGGCGAACTCTGAAATCAATGAGGCCGGCTACGAGAATCTCGATTTTGCCGGGAACATCGGGCACAGCATTGTTCGCCACCGCGACCACCGTCGCTATATCGAACGTGGTGCATCGGTACAGCTCGGCGCGCTGAGCCCGTTCACGTTCGAGCCACACATACGTCGGCGCATCGACGGGCGGTGGGGGTTCAAGCACGAGAACATCTACGTCTTCGACCCCGCGGGCTCGCTTATCGAGGTCTGACGCGTCGACTGGGGGCAAACATGCGGCCGGACCCGTTCATCGACCGAGGCGCAGATTGACATCAACAAGTGTGAATGACATCATTGATTCTAATAGAGATTAAAGACATCACCCATGGCTACTGTCACCATTCGCAACGTCCCGGATGAGATTCACCGCGCCATTCGTGTGCGCGCCGCCGAGCACGGTCGCAGCACGGAAGCGGAGATCCGCGAGATCCTCGCGCGCAGCGTACTCACCGAGGGAAGATTGAAAATCGGCACCGAGCTGCGCCGTTTCGCTGAACGGCTCGGGGGCGTCGAGCTGAAGCTGCGCCGCAAGCGCGCACCGATTGAGCCAGCCTCCTTCGAGTGATCATCCTCGACACCACCGTCATCTCGGAGCCTCTACGTCTGCGCGCGAGCGCCGCCGTCGTCGCCTGGCTCGATGCTCAGCCTGCCGAAGCGCTCTATATAACGTCGATCAACGCCGCGGAGCTCTGGGCCGGAGTGGCGCTGATGCCCAAAGGCAATCGCAAACGCACACTCGAGCAGTCGCTCGAAGATTTGCTGCAGCATCTCTTTGGCGAGCGGCGTCTGGTATTCGACGACCGCGCGGCGAGAGCCTATGCGGACATCGTGGCCGACATCGCGGCGACGGGCAAAGGACTGCCCCTGGCCGACGGTCTCATCGCCGCCATTGCGCGGGCGCACGGATTCGCGGTGGCAACGCGCGATGCGGCACCGTTCCGCGCTGCGGGTGTCGCCGTCATCGACCCCTGGAGCTACGCGGCCTGACGTCCCGTGTCGACCCTTCAGGGCGAGGGCGCCTGAATCTCTACTCTCCCGGAGCATCGATCGGCTGGTTTGGCATCGCCACGAGCGATTGTCGATACTGCGCGGATGACCGATCTCGCCCTCGCGCCGCGCCTGTTGCTCGTCCCCGTCAGCGGTCCTCGCGGCATGGGCGAGTTTGCGCGCGCCTTGGCGATCGGCAGGGCGGTACGCGCGCGCTGGCCCGAGGTGCAGTTGCGCTTCGTCGTGCACCGCGATGCGCCGTATGCCGCGACGCTGGGCGACCTCGCGCGCCGGGTGCCGGCGTCGCCGACGCTGTGCACGCGCGAGGTTCTCGAGGAGATCGCGAGCTTCCGGCCGCAGGTCGTCTACTTCGACAACTCCGGGCGCACGACTCAGCTGCGGGCCGCGCGGGCGGCGGGCGCGCGGATCGTCTACGTCAGTTCGCGGGGTCGGCAACGCTACAAGGCGTTCCGCCTGCGCTGGATGCAGGCGATCGATGAGCACTGGATCTCCTACTCTGCCCGGCTTGCGGGCGGTCTGCGTTGGTCGGAGCGGCTGAAGTTGCGGCTGCTCGGTCGGCCGGTCGTGAAATTCCTCGATGCCGTGCTGGCGCCCGCGGATGAAACGGGCGCGGACACCTTGCTGGTTGCCGCGGGCGTTTCCGCGGAAACGCGTCTCGATGTCACGATCGTGCCGGGCGGAGGAAGTCAGTATCCCGATTCACGGATCACACCCCGGATGTTCGCCGAATGGGGCGAATCGCTCGCGGCCCGGGGCTGGAACGTGCTGTTCGTCGCCGGCCCGTCATTCGATGCGCCGATCGCCACGGGCGAGCGGTTGCGGCTGGTGCGCCAGGTGGAGGGCGGCACGCTGATGGCCCTGCTCGCCCGCTCGCGGCTCGTACTCGTGAACGGGGGCGACACGCTGGTGCAGACGCTGGCCCTGAACCGGCCCTGCGTTGCGGTGCCGATCGCCGGCGACCAGGCGCAGCGCATCGCGCGCGCGGTGGCGCTCGGTGCCGTGCTCGCGCCGGCGCTCACGGAGGTCGAGGCCTGCTGTCACGCGCTGCTCGCGGACGATGCCGCGCTGCACGCGCGCGAGGCGCAAGTCGCCGCGGTGGGATTCCAGGACGCGATGCCCGGCATCGTCGCGACGATCGGGCGGATGCTCGAGCTCGCCTGACCCGACCTCGCCGATTCGGGGTAGGCCGCTACAGGGAACTGACTGGCGCCGCACTGAGCCGGTCTCCGGGCTTGCACTACGGGGCGGAAGAGTGAGCGCCGCCTTGTGCGGAGATTTTCGGCCGCGGTTGGACGGGGAGCGGAGAGCTGACGGGCGAGGGGGCTTCGAGGCGCCAGCGCGTCGACCTGAACGCCGAGCAGCGCCCGGCTTCCTGCTGGATCGCGGCCAGCGACAGAACGCCAAGCGTTCTTGCCAGAATCAGAGGGTAGGGCGTTGTCGACTCCGGAAGCATGAGAAGAACCGTCGATGCGACTGAGACCCGGCAGGGCCTCGCGACTAAAGGGGTGCTTTGTCGTCTCTCCCCAAGTGCTGCCAGTATCGCTCCGGCGCGTCGAGAATGCCCTTGGTTATCTGAAAGTGCGAGGTGTCCTCCAGGCAAGTTTTCTTGATCGCACCGCCGTCGAAAGACAGCAGAGTAGCGCCGGGGTACGTGAGCAGGATCGGAGAATGGGTTGCGATGATGAACTGCACGTCCCGCGAGCGGGCGAGGGTGCTCATTTGCGCGAGTAGCGCCAGTTGCCGCTGGGGAGACAAGGCCGACTCCGGTTCATCCATCAGGATCAGGCCGGGCGTCATCCAGGTGGCAAACATCGCGAGGAACGCTTCGCCGTGGGAGCGAGTGTGCAGCGAGCGCCCGCCATAGCGTGTATACGGATTGCCAAGAAAATCCGGGTCAGACCGGCGTTGCTCGAGCAATGAGGCGAAGTGGGCCTGGAATTCGGCGCGAAAGAAATACCCGTCCTTGGGCCTTCGCTTGAAGGCTGCGCGCAGGACCGGCGCAAGTTCGCTGCGATTGTGCGGCGACTGGTGGTCGGCCAGCTCGTTGCGTCCGCCGCCGCCTACGGGAAGCCTGCAGAGCGCGGCAACGGCTTCGATTAGAGTGGACTTGCCGGAGCCGTTCTCACCGACGAAGAAGGTCACGGAGGTCTGGAACCTCACGTCCAGCGAGTGCACGAATGGCAGTGATGCGGGAAAAGTCGCCGGGTCCAATTCGACGTCGGGTTTCAGGTAGACGCGTTGCAAGTATGAAGCGGATGACATTTTCTGATTGCACGTCAGGTAGCGACGGTCGCATCGGATCCGTTGAACTCGCTCAGCGCGACGGCCAACCGATTGCGCTCTTGAAAAAATACTCCATCGCTTCGCAGGAGGTCATCTGAGAGCAGGTCGTTCGGCCGTCGCACGAGAGCGATTGGTCCTTCGAGTCTGCTACCCCACCGCCCCAATGACTGGGCTGAAAACAGTTCTCACGCGCCGGTCGCTGGACGATGGCCCTATCCGAACGAAGAGATCAGAAATCCGGCTACGTCGCAGCGTGTTGCGCCCAACCCGGCCTTCAGGCTGCTACGCCGGCTGTGCGGCCACCCCGCGCGCCTTTCGCTGACGTTTGCGCAGCCACAGCCAGAGTCCCGATCCGAGCAGCAACGCGGGCACGAGCCCGACCACGAACCACAACGCTTGCGTCAACCGGCCGCCGAACGTGCCGAAATGCCAGGGCGTCATGTTCGCGAACAGGCGGCCGCCGGCATCGAGGGATTCGTGGCGGTCGATGCGCAGCACCGCTGCGGTGGTCGGATCGAGGAACATCCGGTGACGCCCGAACACGCTGTCGCCCGGCAAGCGGAACGAAATACTGGAGGGTCGCCGCGTGGCGCGCGCCGGGCGCAGCTCGTCGAACCGGGCGGTGGGTTCGGCCGCGCGGGCGGCGAGAACCATCGCATCAAACGTGGCGAGCGAGGGCGTGCTTCCCGTCTCCGGCGACGGGTCGGCCGGCTGCGAGACGCTGGGTTGCGGCACGGTCGCCGCGCCGCTGGCGAGCGTCAGCGCGGCGGTCGCGGCGCCGCGGAACGCGAAGTACAGCGCGGTCAGCGTGATCAACGTGATGGCGAACCACGACACGATGCCGGCGACCGCATGGATGTCGCGCCACGTGGCCGCGGGCGGTCCGCGACGCACCTTCAGCGCATGGCTCCAGCGCCCGCGCCCGGGCCACCACAGCACTGGGCCGCTCATGGCCAGGACCAGCAGCGCGATCGCCGCGACGCCGTTGACCTTCAAGCCCGGCTCGCCGGCGAACAGCGCATAGTGGAAATCCTGCAGCGCCCACATCACCCCTTCGGCGCGCCGTCGCTGCCCGAGCACGTCGAGCGTGTAGGGATCGACGTAGACGCTGATCAGGTCCGCCGCCTTCAGGTTCGGTGGCTTGGCTGTCTGCAACACGACTTCGATCGAGCTCGAGTCGTCGGGCGGTACGATCAGCTTCGAGAGTTCGCGTGTCGGATGTTCGCGGAGCGCGCGCGCCACGGCCTCGTCGAGGCTGTGGCGTTCGCCGACAGTCGCCACAGCCAGCCAGTCGGAGATCTGCCAGCGCTCGATGTCTGCGCGATAGACCAGCGCGCTGCCACTGAGTCCGAGCAGCGCGATCAGCAGGCCGGCGATGAGCCCGGCCCACAGGTGGATCTGGAAGAAGGCGCGCCTCATCGACGCGTCCACCTGGAGCCGGGCATCACGTCGGACTCAGCGGGCGCTCGCCACCTTGCGGGGCGCGGGCGTCGCGTTGCCCCAGGGATACTGAGGCTTGGTCGGCTTCTCGAGGATCAGGAACGGTGACGGGCCGGGGGTCGCCGCCATGAAATCGATCAGCTTCTGGCCGAAATCGGCCGCACCGACCGCGGGCAGGGCGGCCTTGGGCAGGTCGACATACGGGTCGTCGCCTTTCTCGCAGACGTTGATCGTCTTGAAGAACAGCATCTCGCCCGGCGTGTTGGGCAGATTCGCGCGGAACCGGAACCCTTCGTAGGTTCCCATTGCCGGAATCACGCTCTTGGGCGCCGACCAGATGATCTCATCGACGGTCTCGGTGATCATGTTGCCGCCTTCGCCAGGCACGGGCTTGGGCAACTTGCGCATCTTGGTCTCGACCTTCCAGTCGCGCACCATGTTGACGGTGACGCGCGTGACGCCGTCGGGGATCTTGATCTTGACCGCGTTGACCGGGCTGCCCTTGCAGCCGTGCGTCACGCGCATTTCGAGGTCCTGCACGTAGCCGGCGGGCGCCGTCATCGTCGTGAAGGTGTTGTGCGCGGACACCGGCGCCGCGGCAAAAGCCGTGACGAGGGCGGCAGCGGCTGCGGGAATCAGAGCTTGCTGTTTCATGGGGCTGTACCTCTTGCTGTGGGAGACGAGTATGTCGTGACGTGGAGCCCGCGGGTTCAACCCGTCGGGTTGCGCCGCACCGGCGCGCCGAAATCGGGATCGCTGCTGATCTTGCGCGCCACCGTCCCTGGGGGCGCGCGATACCAGCCCGGGTCGCTGTAGTCCCCCGGTCGCAATCCATCCCGAACCTTGATCACCGTGAACATGCCGCCCATTTCGAGGTTTCCGTGCGGACCCTGGCCCATCATCATCGGCAGGGTGTTCGCGGGGCCCGGCATGTGGCCCATTTGTTGATGCATCTGGTGCTCGGCCATGCCGGCCTGGCCCATCGCCATGTAGCCCGGCAGGATCGTGCTCATCTTCGAGGCGACTTCGGCCTGCTCGACGCCGACGGTGTTCGGCACTTCGTGGCCCATCGCGTTCATGGTGTGGTGCGACATGTGGCAGTGCATGGCCCAGTCGCCGGCGATGGCGTCGAACTCGAAATCGCGCGTCTGGCCGACGCTGACGGTCTCGGTGACCTCCGAGCGCCAGTTGGCGCGCGGGATGCGGCCGCCGTCGCCACCAGTGATCCAGAACCGCGGGCCGTGCAGGTGGATCGGGTGGTTCCACATCGAGAGATTCCCGACGCGGATGCGCACGCGCTCGCCACTCGCCGCGACCAGCGGCTCGATGGCCGGGAACGCCTTGCTGTTGAAGGTCCAGACGTCGAAGTCCTGCAGGATCGACGGGTCGGGGCGGAACGTGCCCGGGTGCAACGCCCAGTTGTGCAGCAGGATCGCGTAATCGCGGTCGACGCGCGGCGTGTCGGGCACGCGGGGATGGATGATGAACATCCCCATCATGCCGAACGCCATCTGCGTCATCTCGTCGGCGTGCGGGTGATACATGTGCGTACCGGCCTCGCGCAGCGTGAATTCGTAGGCGAAGGTCTCGCCCGGCAGGATGTGCGGCTGGTTGAGTCCGCCCACGCCATCCATGCCACTGGGCAGCAGGATGCCGTGCCAGTGCACCGTCGTATGTTCGGGGAGCCGGTTGGTCACCAGGATCCGCACCCGATCGCCGACCACCGCTTCCAGCGTAGGTCCGGGTGTCGTGCCGTTGTAGCCCCAGCATTTGGCCTTCGAACCGGGGCCGAACTCGTGCTCGATCTCCTCGGCGACCAGGTGGAACTCTTTCACGCCCCCACGCATCCGGGAAGGCAATGTCCAGCCATTGGGGGTGCGAACTGGGCGGTAGTTGCCGTGGTGCGGGCCGCCTTGGGCGCTCGGGGCAGGCGCCTTGCCACCCGCGGGCGCCATCGCCCCATGCTGATGGGCCGAAGGGTCCTGCGCTTCCGCCTGGCCGGCCGCGAGCCGGGCCAGGGTTGCCGCACTGGCCGACAGCACGACATTGCGTCGAGAGAGCTTCATGACTCCGATTCCTTTCGTTCTGCGGCGGGTGCGGTGCGATCCAGATCGGGTATCGCGGGCATGCCCGGCAGATCCTGCGGGCCGATCGCCGGTGTGTCGGGTACTGCGGCGCCCGGCAGCGCGCCGCCGATCGCGCGCTGCAGATCGGAACGCGCGATCCAGTAGTCGCGGATCGCTTCCAGGAAGCCCTGCCAGGCATCGTATTCCTGCTGCTTCGCCAGCAGCAGCTCGAACTGCCCGACGAGCATGAAGTTCTGCCGCAGCTGCTGTTGCGCCACGATCGTCTGCTGCGCCGGCACCAGCGCCTTCGCGTATTCCTCGACCGCGGCGGCGGCCGTCGTCCAGCGATCGAGCGCGGTGCGCACGTCGTCACCGACGGCGAGTTCGAGTTCGCGCAGCGCGGCGCGCGACGTTTCGAGCTGGGACGTTGCTCGCGTGATTCCGGCCTGTCCCTGGTCGAAGATCGGGAGCGCGAGCTCGAGCGTCGGGCCAGAGAGCACCTCTCCGGAGGTCTCGCGTTCCCGCTCGCCGCCGATCCGCACCTCGCCGAGCAGCCGCCAGCGACGCGCGACCTTCAAGGCGTCGTCGAGCAGCGCGACCTCGCGACGCGACGCGTCGAGGTCGGCGCGCTGACGGTTCGCGAGTTCCAGCAGCGCCGCCTCGGCCGCCGCGGGTGGCGTGGGCTGCGGCAAGGTATCGGCGACCGTCCAGGCGGGATCTGCGCCGACCCCGATCGTGCGCAGCAGTGCGAGCCGCTGCCCGCGGGCTTCGAGTGCGGCCTGTGCCGCGGCGAGCTTCGCCAGCGAGGCACTGGCACGCTCGGTCGCGAGCTGCAACGGTGTGATGTTGCCGGCCTCGAAGAAGCGCTGCGCGAGTTCGGCGGAGAGGGCGGCCGCATTGGCGACCGCATCGCGCATGGTGGCAACCTGGCGCGCGCTGACGGCCGAATACCATGCGGTCTCGACGTCGGCGACCAGGGTCAGCATTTCGTGGGTAACGAGGCGCTGCGAACGCAAGTACTCCGCGGCACCGAGCCGGCGCCGCGCGGGCAGCAGCATCAGGTCGCCGAGGGCGAGCGCGAAGTTGATCGTAGTCTGGTAAGCGCCGTCCGCGCCGATCCGGGCGGCGCCAAGCGTCGGGTTCGGGAACCGCGTGGCGCCGATGAGGTCAGCGCGCGACAGCCCGAGGCGCGCGAATGCCGCGCCGACCTTGGGGCTACGCAGCAGCGCGATCTCGACCGCGGCCTGCGGCGTCAGCGGTTGCGCGCGCAGTGCCATCACGCGCGCCTCTGCCGCCGCGGCATCGGCACCCAGACCGGTATCCATCATCTCGCCAACGGCCGGTGACACGTCGGCCACCTGACGTTGCACGTCGCGTTCGCTGTCGGCACGCGGTGGCGTCGCACAGCCGGCGAGCGCCATCGCACCCAGGCTGAACAGCGCCGGAGCAACGCCCGCACGCCGACCCGGTGCGGGTCTGTGCCGCTCATCCAGCCTGTTCTGCCCTGCGGCCGCCACGTCCATCGTGCGTCAGTCCTGCATCTGTTCGAGATAGGCGCGTTCGAGCGCGGTGTGCGAAATGTCGGCTGCCGCAAACTGCGCACGCAGCACGCCCTCGCGCATGATGCCGATCCGGGTGCCCGTTTCCTTCGCCCGATACAGGTCGTGGGTCGCCATCAGGATCGCGGCACCGTCGCCGGCGAGCGCGAGGATCAGTTCGGAGAACTCGTTGCTCGCTTTCGGATCGAGGCCCGAGGTCGGTTCGTCGAGCAGCAGCGCACCGGCGCGCTTGGCGATCGCGATCGCGACGCCGACCTTTTGCCGCATGCCCTTGGAGTATCCCTTCAACGGACGGTCGTGCGCGGCCGGTGCCAGGCCGGCGCGCGCGAGGCAATCGCGCAGCTCGTCGTCCGAGGGTGCCTGGCCGCTGAGTTCGGCGAAATACTTCAGGTTCTCGAAGCCGCTCAACGTGCCGTAGAGCATCACCGTCTCGGGGATGTAGGCGAGCTTGCGCCGCGCGCCATTGGGGTCGGCGGCGACGTCGATGCCGGCCACTGAGGCGCTGCCGCCGGTCGGCTCGATGAACCCGAGCAGCAGGTTGATGGTCGTGGTCTTGCCGGCGCCATTGGCCCCCAGCAGGCAGTAGATTTCGCCGGGGCGCACTTCGAGGTCGAGCTCGCGCAGCGCGGCGACGTCGCCGTAGGACTTGGACAGTTTGCGGGTCTGCAGCACTCAGGAACTCCTCGTGGACGCGGCGGCGGTTGCGGGCATCGCTCAGACCACCGGAAAGCGGCGCAACCGCCGCATCGCGATGCCGCCGAGCAGCAGCGACAGGGCGAGCAGCGCGGCGAGCGCCGGCAGCGCGCGCGCCAGGGTTCGGCCGAGCGCCGGTTCGTCGAAGCGGAACTGCGGCAGTGCCGCGTAGTCCGCCGCTGTCAGTGTCGCGCTGCGCATCAGGCGCTCGCGGAAGAATCCCGACCAGCGATCGTGGAAGGTCAGCGTCTGTGCGCGGAACTCGCGGTGGCGCGCGCCGTCGCTGCCGGCCAGTGCAGTCAGTGCCTGCCAGGTCATCGTGCCGGGCGAGAGGAACTGCAGCACCTCGACGAGGCCCTGCTGCTTGCGGGCCTGCACGTCGAATTGCGCCAGCAATGGCGCCATCGCCTTCGAAATGTCGAGCTCCGACTGCGCGACGCTCTGGAAATATGCCGTGCGATCCAGGTCGCCGCCCTGCATCTCGGGATGGTCGAAGAAATACTTGTCGCGCGTGGCCGCAGCGGCGCGGTCGGCGGCCTCGCTCGCCTCGCGCAGCTCGGTCGTCAGCGCGACGCGCGACGGCGCGGCAAACACCGTGGTCGCGGCCAGGTTGGTCAGTGACGGCAGCAGAATCACCAGCACCAGCCAGGCGCCGGCGAGCAGGCTCGCGTTCTGGTCGGAGGCGCGCGGCCGCGAGTTCACGAACAGCGCCAGCGCGAACCAGAACGCGCCGTACAGCGTCGCGGCCGCGAGCCAGAGCAGCCACGGCAGCGCGCCCGCCGCGCGCGCCAGAGGCACTCCCGCCGCCAGCGCCGCGGCGAACAGCGCGATCCACAGCGAACCGAACACGACCAGCGCGCGTGCCACGATCTTGCCGAAGATGAACGCGGCGGGACTCGACCCCGAGGCGACCGCGATCGCCAGCACGCCGCGCTCCCGCTCGGCGGAGACGACATTGAAAGACAGCGCGATCACCACCAGTGGCAGCAGCCAGACGATCACGAACGCGGCGTCGAAGTTGCCGATCGACAGGCGCAGCGGGTTCTCGGGTTCGCTGCGCACGAGGAAGTTGTACGGTCCCCGGGCAGTGACCGGGTACCACGCAGGCAGCAGGTCGCCCTGGCCGATCGCGAGGGCGCCGAGCGGCGTCGGCGGCAACACGGCGGGCTCCCCGAGCACGCTGTAGCCGACCACGCCGGGCGAGGTGGCGGTCGCGATACCGCGGGCCGCCTGCTCGCCGAGCGCGCGCGTCGTCTGTGCGGCTTCCTCCTCGAGTCCCGCGGCGGTGCGCGCCTGCACGCCCAGCAACGCCCGGCCGTTCAGTGCCGCGCCCACCAGCAGCAGCGTCAGCGCGACCAGCGCCCACGGCGCCAGTCCCTCGCGGCGTAACAGGTGCAGCTCCCGGCGCGAGCTCATGCCGCGAGCACCCGCAGCCGGCGCGTGGTGACGACCGAGGCGCCGACCAGCACGGCAAACCACAACACCAGCGCCGTCAGCGGCGCCGCGCAGCGCGCCAGCGACGCAGACAGCGCCTCGGGCACGAAGCGGTACTCGCCGGTGCGGCGCCAGAGGTTCGGGCCCGCGCGGTAGTCAGCGTCCCCGGTCTTCGAGTTCATCGCGATGTCGCGGTTCAGGATGTCCATCAGCTTGCGGCGGAAGTCCTCGGCGCCGCGTTCGAAGTTCCGCTGGTGCTGCAGGCTGGTGCCGGCAATCTCCTGCGAAATCAGTGCCAGCGCCATCCGCGGCGAGAGCACGGTGGCGGCCTCGAAGACGTCGACCTGGGCGTCGACCGCCCGCTCGAGCATGCCGAAATGCTTGTCGTAGACGGCGTTGCTGACCTCGTCCTGGATGCCGAAGACGATGCCCTGGAAGTTGATCGGCAGGTCCTGCTCGCGTTCCACTCTGTAGAGCTTCAACAGCTGTTCGCGGCGCTTCTCGACCTGCGCGGCAGGCGACTCGCCGCCGACACCGGTGGCGAGGTCCGCGTCGACGCCGCGCTGGAAATCGCCCATCGTCGGCGAGGGTTGCAGGATGCGGCCGAGGTCCGCGGCAATGCGCGGCACGACAAAAGTGACGCCGGCCCAGAACGCCAGCAGCACCAGCAGCGCGCTCTGGGAGGTCGCCGCGCGCGCCGAGACCGCGAGCGCGAGCAGCAGCACGAGTGCGCCGTAGAAGCCGTAGGCCGCCAGCAAAACCACCGCAGCCGGCAGCCAGGTTGCACCGCTCGCATACACCAGCGCGCCCAGGCACAGCACCAGTAGTGGCGCGAGCAGCAGCAATGCCGCGCCGCCGAGGCCGACGAACTTGCCGAGGAACAGCCGCGCCGGCGTCACGCCGGAAGCCAGCACCTGGCGCAGCGTGCCGCTCTCGCGCTCGCTCGAGAACGCCGCGTAGGCCATCAGCAGCAGGCCGAGCGGCACCAGCGCCTGGAACACGAAGCCGAGCGAGAGTTCGCCGAAGCGGGCGAGGGCGGTCATGTCGTCGGCGGGGCGCCCGGCTGCGAAGTTGCGCTTGTGCGCCTCGAGCCAGATCGACACGCCTTCGTAGGAGAGCACGCCCGGATCGAAGAAGCTCAGCGGCTGCGCCGGGCGGAAGGCGTAGATGCCGTAGTGCGCGGCCGAATGCGGGTTCTTCTCGCCCTGGTTCGTCCATTGCTCCTGGATCAGCGCCTGGGCGACCGCGCGCTCGCGGCTGATGTTCGCGAAGCGCGCGCCGGCGCTCGCCAGCGCCACGACCCCGAGCAGCAGCAGTACGCAGGCGCCCGCCAGCACGCGACCGTCGCGCATGGCACCGCGGAACTCCTTGCGCGCGACCGTGGCGATCATTTCACCGGCACCGTCCCTTCGAAGCTGACCTTGTCGAAGTCCGACACGAAGGCGCTGACCGTGAAGGTCCAGTCGCCGGGGATGATCAACTCCGAAATCATGAAGTGGTACATGTCCGGCGGCATCGCCTCGCCGTCCTTGGTGATTCCCTCCACCTGGGCAGAGGGCAGCGTCAGGTCGATGCTGGCACGCTGCATGGTCACGGGCGCACCCGCGGCGTCCTTGAAGCGCAGCATCACCATGTTCTCGCCGGTGCGCGCGGGAGTGACCTCCACCTCGACGCTATAGCCGCCACTGGTCCAGGTCTGCTTGTAGCCTTCGGTACCGGGGAGTGCGCCGCCGCCGCCCGTCATCGCTGCCTGCTCGCCGAGCGCGCGGGGCGGGGTCGCCAGCGTCAGCGACGCGGCCGCGGCGACGATCAGCAGCATGACGACCGATTCGATGCGGATCGAGCGCGCCATGCGCGCGCCGGCGTCGCCGTCGCCTTTTGCCAGCGCCGGCGTCAGCCGGGTCTTGTTCCAGAACGCGATGCCGAGAATCGCGATCACGAGGCCGAGCTTGACCAGCAGCCGCTGGCCATAATCCGTCGTCGGGAGATTCGCTGGCGAGCGCACCTGGATCCAGCCGACGACCACGCCCGAGAGCAATACCAGGCCGACCAGCCACAGCGCGCGCGAGGAGAACTGATCCATGACGCGGCTGGCCTCGGGCGCCGCCGAGACTTTCGAGGTGGCGATCAGCGGCGCAAAGGCCGCGAACCAGAACGCGCCGCCGATCAGGTGCAGGCCCACGGTGGTCGCCGCGAGCCAGACCGGCACTGCGGTCGCGGCATGGCCGGTGACGAGAAAACTGGCGATCAGCAGCGCGAAGCCACTCCACAGCGCCCACTCGATCCGCCGGCCGAAGGCCCAGATTGCGAGCAGCGCGCCCGGGATGCCGATCGCGGCACTGAGGCTGAGCGTCGACTTCATCGCCGCCGACCAGGCGGCGCCCGAGAACAGCGCCCCCGGCCCGCCGGCCACGATGTCGGCGCCGCCGACCGCCATCGAGATCACGAAGGAAATGAGGGCGACGATCGCCGCGATGCGGCCCTGGCGGCGCAGCCCCGGTTCGACCGAGGCCGGCCATTTCATGATCAGCAGCAGCAGCGCGGAGCCTGCGGCCAGCAGCATGCTCGCGTAGAGCACCACACGGTTCAGGTAGGTGGGCAGCACCCACGCGCTCGCCGCGCCGCCCGAGGCCGCCGCATCGGCACCGCTCGCGACCGGTTCGCCGATCGCGAACGCGAACGAGCCGCCGACGGGATGGGTGTCCGCCGAGATCACGCGATACGTGACGATGTAGGTGCCGTTGTCGAGCGTCGCGCCGAGCGGCAGGAAAATGCTGTTGCCGTCGAGGCGCACTTCGCCGGGCTGTCCGACTTCCTTGCCGGCGCGGTCGAGCAGCTTGAAGAACACCGGCCCGACGTTCTCGTTGAATGCGAGTTCGAGCTCGCGCGGCGCCGCGTCGAGCTGCTGGTTGGCGGCCGGGGTGGCCTTCATCAGCACCGCATGCGCCGCCGCCGGCGGCGCTCCAAAACCGCAGGCCCCGGCGAGCAGCGCCACCAGCACCCAGACCGATTTCTGTTTTGTCATGTCGTCGACCCCGTTCCGCTCTGTCGTTCCACGTGCTGGCGCAAGGCGCAGCGGCACGTTCCCCCGATCGCCCACGCGCGACGCGCGCGGACGAACATCCGGGTCGACAGGCTAGATCAGCAGGACCGACTTCTGCAGGTGCAGGGGGCGGGGACGCCAGCGACCGTCATCCTGCGGTCGCGACTCGCTGGACCCGGAGACGGGCCGCAGCCCGCGTTCCTGCCAGCGCGCATCGAAGCTGACGTGCACCAGCACATCGTCGACCGCGACCGAGGGTCGCAAGTCGGGGCCAGCGCGACCGAGGTCGCTGCAGGACATCGACGCCTTGGGGGCCTTGGCGCCGTCGGCCAAGTGGTGGCTGCAGTGGGCCGAAGTGAGGTCGACCTGGGCAGGGGCCGCCGTGGCCGGCGCAGCCGTCGCGGCACCCGCGTGCGCCGAGCCCGCCATGGCCAGATTGCAGTGATGCAGCGGCAGCGAAGCCCAGACGAGCGTGAGCAGCGGGAGGATCGCCCGAAGGGTCGACCGGGTGCGGCGCCGAGTGAACTTCACGGCCGGACTGTACGCCACGACGTGCGGGTCGTCGACCGTCTCCCGGTGGGTGCGTCCAAACGCCGCCGGATGCAGCTTGATGCGGTGCGGCATCACCACCAGGTCTCAAAATCGCGTGGCGCCCCGTCCGGAACCTCGACCCGGTTGGGCGGTCTGATTCGCAGTCGACTATCATTCCGCCAATTCAATGCGTCCAGCCAGTCCAATGCGTCGCCGGCAGTCAGTGTGGGTGTTGATCGCGCTGATCCAGGTCAGCCTTCTCGCCCCATGGGCCAGCGGCGGTCTGGCCACCGCCGGCGAGATTGCGACGGAGTCGGCGACCGCGATGGGGTCCGGGTGCGAGCACTGCCCGCAATGTCCGGGCGACCATTGCCCTTCTGGCGATTGTGCGACCCCTTGCAGTCCGGCGGCGCCGTCGTTCTCCGTGCCGTTTGCCGCCGTGTTCCTCACCTCCCTCGAGTCAGTCGAGGCGGACCCCCGGGTTCCGCCCTCGATCCTCGACGCGCCCCTGCATCCTCCTCCGATCGGCTGATCGGGCCCTGGACGACCCCCGGATTCAGCGCCCCAGGGGCGCAGATCCGTGCCGAGGCAGCCGTTGGAGGATGACCCATGCGAAGTTGGAATCTGCCCGCCAGGGGCGCCATGGGCGCCATGGCGCTCACGGCAATCCTGATTCCGTTGACCGAGGCGAAGCCGATCGCCTTTGCGAACGGCACGACGATCATGGTCGAGTACGGCGGCAGCACGATGCGGGAGGCGCAGGCGTTCTACGCCCCGCGCTTCGACCTGTCGATGGGGGGCGGCTACGTGAAACTCACGAGCGACGAGGACGGTCGTACCCGCGAGATCGGCTACGCCCGCGTCAACTACCTCGCCAAGCGATGGAACGGCGAAGCTTCGCAGGCCAACGTCTTCGTCTGGGGTGGGTTCGGCGGCGCGCGTCTCACCGAACCTTCCAGCACTGTCGTGGCCGACACCGTCGAGGCCGGCACGGTCGTGGCCGCCAATGCCGGGGCGCAGTTCGATTTCGAGACCCGCCGCTGGTATGCCTCGGCCAAGTCCGACCTGCAATGGTCGGAGCGGTTCTCGCACCGCATCGATACCGTGCAGCTCGGCGTGGCGCCCTACGCCCACGACTACGACACGCTCGCGACCTGGTTCCTGATCCAGGGCCGCCGCTACAGCGGCGGGCTCTACGACGGCACCGAGGGGGCCGTGCTGCTGCGGCTGTTCAAACGCAACAAGTGGCTGGAGGCCGGCGTCACCACCGACGGCCAACTTCAGGCCATGTTCATGTACAACTTTTAGGAGACACCACGATGTTCAGGAACAACATGATGATCGCGATCGCGCTGCTCGCGAGCGCTGCGGCCACGGCCGACACCATCGAGATGAAGGTCAACGGCCTGGTCTGCGGATTCTGTGCGCAGGGCATCGAGAAGACCCTGCGCCGCAACCCGGCCACGGTCGACGTCGTCGTCAGCCTCGAGAACCGTCTCGTGGCGGTGGCCACCCGCGAGGGCCAGGACATCTCCGACGGCGAGCTGACCACCGCGCTGAAGAACGCCGGCTATGACGTCAAGTCGATTGCGCGTACCGGCCGGCCGATCGCGGACA
Source organism: Pseudomonadota bacterium (assembly GCA_043748075.1). Taxonomy (GTDB): domain Bacteria; phylum Pseudomonadota; class Gammaproteobacteria; order Steroidobacterales; family Steroidobacteraceae; genus UBA964. Next base: position 31,967 of record JAYTNX010000024.1, on the reverse strand, counting down.
TCCGTGGCGAACTGGCGAAAAAGCCTTGAGCGACCCCCACGCGCGCAACGTCGGCGTCGCTGCCGGAGCCCTGCTGGCGAGCGCCTCGACCCTGGTCTGCTGCGTTCTGCCCGCCGTGCTCGTGTCGGTGGGCGCGGGCGCCGCCCTCGTGGGGCTGGTGTCGGCGGTGCCGCAGCTGGTCTGGCTCAGCGAACACAAAGGCGGCGTGTTCGGTTTCACCGCCGCGGCGTTGATCGCCAGCGGCGCGTTGCTGTGGCGCGCGCGGCGGATGGCGTGTCCCGTCGACCCGGACGCGGCACGCCAGTGCGCGCGCCTGCGACGGGCCAGCGGCCGGCTCTACGCCCTCGCGGTCGCGGCCTTCACGGTGGGCGCCGCGTTTGCGTTTCTGCTCCCGCAGCTCATTTGAACTGCCGGTACTGCGTGAGCACGCGCTCGCTGTCGCCCGTCGCCATCCGTACCACGAGCCAGTCGTCGCCCATGACCCAGTAGTCGGTTCGCCCGGCGAGGCGGATGCGCCGCGCGTCGAACGTGCCCGCGGGAACTGTCACGCGCTCGTCCGCGAGCCGTTCGACCGGAATCTGCACCAACTGCCCCGTCAGTGGCGCGGATCGATCCCCCGCGGGGTTGAGGGTGAACGAGGTCGCCACGGTGCCGCCGTCGCTGCCCAGTGCCGCCATGTGCCAGGCGTCGGCCGACATCGGATGCGTCCCGAGCGAGAATCGCGCCGGCACCGCAACGCTGAGCGTCATGGTCGCGCCGCCGGTGCTGCTGTGGACGTGCAGGTTTGCGCCATCGACACTGATCCAGGCCGCACCACGGTAGGCGCCGCCAATCCAGTAGCGCGCGTACGCCTGCAGGGGCCGGAACTGGCGATCCACGCAGACATCGGCGGTGATCTGCGTGCCGCGTGTCGCGCTGTTGGACCAGATCGCGAGGCATCGCGAACCATCGGGATGAACGTTCAACCGGAAACTCTCGACGCCGACGACCCGGCCACCCTTGAGTTCCCGATTCTCGTAGCGCCCCTCGATCACGCGAGACAGGCTGGGGTTCGACACCGCCGGCTCGGCCGCGTCGGCGCCTACAGCAAAGACGGACGCGAAAGACGCGAAGAGCCCTGCGAGCACGGTCGCCCTGCGACGAGTCGGGATGGTGGTTGGCGAAATGTTGTACATGAATGTGATTCCGGATGAGGGCAGCGCAGGACGTTTGTGGTCGGGCGAACGTGAGGCGCGCGTGCCTCGCGAGCGTACTACGTCGAGCTGGACTGACGCGACTCAGCCGGTTCCAATCACGCTGGAGGAATGAATTTTTCGTTTCGGAAGCATCGCGGGCCATGAAACGACCGCTTCCTGCCCTCGAGATTCAGCGATCGCGATTGACTCGGACCGATGTCGTAGACTCCTGCTGTCGCGCGTCCTCGCTCGTCAGCGACATGGCGCCTTTGCACGCAGGAGAACCCATGAAAGGAAGAAGCGGCGTCATCGCAATTGCGATTTCTCTGGCGTTGTCGTCGATGCTGATGCCCTCGCGTCCGGCACTCGCAGGGCCCAACATCGCAGGATCCAACTATGAACCGACACGCGCCGAGCTCGAGCAGTTGCTCGAGGACCTGACGCGCTGGCTGCCGGGTTCCTGGGACTCCTTCCCGCAGGTCTACTACGAACGCACCGTGCAGGCGCCGAAGCTCGGCGAGCATGAACACTGGCACCGGGTGTTCGCGCGCATCGACGCGCCGCAGATCGGCACTCACGTGTTCTACGGGCAGATCAATGTCGGCGGGCGCGGCGGGGAGATGATGCCGCGCAGCCAGATCCTCTACGACGCGGTGATCGACGAGACACGGGGCGTCGTCAGCGTCACGGGCCAGAGTCCTGCCGACGCGGAGAAGTACGAAAACCTGCAGGACAAGCCCGCGCTGTGGAAGGAAGTGCGGCAGCGCGATCCGGGTGCCGTGCGCTGCGACTTCGTCTGGCGTCGCAGCGGCACGCAGATCGTCGGTACGCTCGAGGGCAAGCAGGAGGCGATGCGCAAGTACGGGCCCGGCACCTGCACCTATATGACCGGGGGAGCCAAGGACATCGAGTTCTATGCCGACGCTGAATGGGTGCTCGGACCCGAAGATCTCTGGCTCTACGACATCAACCGCATGGCCGGCAATACCTTCACCGGGCGCGACGACCGCACGCACACCCGGCTCGCCCGCGCGCATCCCTTCACCTGCCGGGTGCGCGACGTGAAGGGGGAGCGCAAGCTCGAGGGCTACGATCTCGGGTATGTCGCCACCGTGACTGCGACGGGCGGCAAGCCGATGGAGCTGATGCTACTGCGGTCCGCGCTGCCCGCGATCGGTGCGCCGGGCCTTGCCGAACGGCTCCGCCTCAGTCTGCACGAGCCGAAGAACCTGAAACCGGCGACCGTCGTCGAGGCGGCTGCGACCGCCGACGCCGTCGAATTGCGCGCGAACGGCATCGACGCGAACTGTGCGCGCGCCACGGTGTTTGCGATGCCGGTCGGTCCCTGATGCCGTCGTATCGATCTCGGCCGTGACGACCGCTGATCGACGGGCGTTGCTGCAGGCCGCGACCGCTTTCGCGTTGTGCGGCGGCGGTTCGAGCCCGGTTGTCGCGGATCCGTCCACCCGGCCCGACATCGGCACACTGGGCCCGTCGCTGCGCCGGCGACGTTATGTGGACGCGAGGTTCGGCCAGGTCCATGTCACGACCACGACCGCGCGCGAGACGCGGGGGCGGATGCCCGTACCGGTCTGCTGCCTGCCGATGTCGCCGCGCTCCGGACGCGACTTCGACGAGTTCGCCGCCCATCTCGGCGATCGCCGCGTCGTGCATTGCCCCGACGTGCCCGGCTTCGGCGGTTCGGACCCGCCGCCCGAACCGCCGGCGATCGATGACTATGCCGCAGCGCTGCTGGAAGCCCTGGACGGCCTGCTGCCGCCGGGGCGTCGGGCGCAGGTCGACCTGGTCGGCCAGCACACCGGCGCGGCGATGGCCGTGGAGATGGCGCGGCAACAGCCGCAGCGGATCCGCCGTCTCGTGCTGATCGGCGTGCCGCTGTTCGGCGACGCGGAGCGCGAAGAACTACGCCAATCGTTCGTCGAGCCACGGCCCTATTTCCAGGATCCCGAGTTCCTCAGCGCCACCTGGAAACGCGATCTGACCGCCGTCAAGGACGGCCTGTCGGAAGACGCCATGCTGATGCGTTTCACGGAGATCATGCGCGCCGGCCCGCGCTCGTGGTGGGGGTTCAACGCGGTGTTCAACTATCCCATGCGCGAGCGCCTCCCGAGGATCGGCCAGCCGGTGCTGACCGTCGCGCTGCAGGAGCGACTCGGTCCTGCCACTCGGGAAGCGGCGGCGCTCGTGCAGAACGGGCGCTACGTCGAGATGCCGGACCTGTCCGGCGCGGCGCTCGACTTTGCCGCGGGCAGGCTGGCCGGCGCGACGCGGGAGTTCCTCGACGCGCCCGCGTAGTCAATGGCTCAGTCATCACGCGCCGGGAACTGCGCGGGCGCGGTGATTGAATGCCGGTAGCGCGGCGAGTGGCCGCGCGGCACTTGGTCGCGGTCGATGCTGAAGCACTGGAGCCCCAGCCGTGACGATCGTTTTTTTGTGCGGGAATGTGAACGGGTTCGCGGTTTCGGCCGGCAGCATCGAGTGCATTGGCCGTTAAGGACTCGAAGCCAGCTTCATCCGTGATTGCAGGATGAAGTTGTTCAGGCCTTGGGAAACCCGTCATGCGAAGCCCTTTGCCATTGATCGATGCACTGGAGCCCGATCGAGGCCTGTTGCCGTCGCCCGTGGGCGGGGAGCGCATCCATGCGCGCGCTACGGTGCCGTTCAAGGCGCGCATTCATAGCGAGTGGTACCGCGTCGAGAACATCGGCATGGGCGGTTTTGCGATCAAGCATCCGTTTCCCACGCAGGTCACCACGTTGCCCAGCATCGTCGAGCTGTCGCTGTTCGTGAACGATGTCACGATCGCCATAACGGTGCCGGTGCGCGAGGTCTGGAACGATGTGCACGGCATCCGCAGTTTCGAATTCGTTTCACTGACGCGTCATCAGGCGGCATTGCTCAATCGCCTGGTCGAGGATTATCTGGCAAGACAGGTGACGGTGGTCGATGACCTGATCAGGAAGCCAGTGGGCGCCAATGGCGCGGCCGTGCCCGCTCAGGCTGCGGACAAGCGACGTCGATTCCCCTGGCTGGGCATGACGCTATCCCTGGCCATCGCCGTGTTGAGCGCACTGGTCGCCGCCCCGCTCTTCAGCCTGGATTCGAGTGTGGCTGCGGTGGCGATTTCAGGCGCGACGCTGCGAGCGCCGGCAACCGGCGTGCTGGAAGGCAAGCCACTGAGACCAGGCTCGGTCGTTGCCAGCGGCGATCTGCTTTTCAACATTCGTACCTCGGGTGGCGTCACGCAGTTTGCCGCAACGACGGCCGATCAGGAGCGGCTGACCAACGTACTGCGCGAGCAACAGGTGCAGGGCCGGGGAGTGAGCAAGCTCGCGAGTCATCTGGGCAGCGTTGCGAACGCGAGGCTCCACTCGATCCGCGCGAAGATCACTGCAATCGATGCGCAGATTGCCACGGCCACGTCGCTGCTGGAGCGCATGCAGGGCCTTGCCACGCGGGGGTATGTTTCGAAAATGCAGGCGGACAATCAGAAGATTGCCGTTGAAACCCTGCGTAGAAATCGTGAAGAGGCGGTCCTGGAGCGGATTGCCGCGGAGTCCGACGTCGATCTGGCCGCGTCGGGTTCGTTGCGCACGGATCTGAGCTCCAGTGCGCAGACACGCGAGGTCATGGAGGCGCGCATCGCAGAAGCCGAGTCGGCGGTCAGCGCCGGCGAGCGTCGCCTCGATGCGCTCAGCGATGCCAACCGCATCGTCAGTCCCTGCGATTGCGTGGTACAGGCAGTCTTCGTCGCGCCCGGCAACGTCGTCACGTCCGGCTCGCCGGTGTACGCGCTACGCCCGCGCAACGCGCGGGCGCAGGTTGATGCCATGGTGTCGAGCAGCCGCGTTCACGAGTTGCGCGTCGGCGCCGTTGCGATCGTGGCTTTGCCGGATCGCTGGGTACGCGGCCGACTGGACAGCATCTCGTACTTGGGCGCGGGCGGCACTCGTCTTGGACTGCCGGCGCAGGCCAATTCCGCGTCATTGACGGGCAGCGAGGGCATGGCGCTGGCGATCATCACGCCCGCCGAGCCGCTCGATGCCGCGCAAGTCGGCAGCCCGGCACGCGTGTACATCGCGAGCAATCCATTGGGGGCCTTCCTCGCGCGGATCGCAATGGTCTTGTTTTGAGTTCCGCGCTGGCCGAACACGAACGCCATTCCACGACCGGTTCGTACCTTTCCGGTTGGTTGCTGCTGGCGTGCGTGCTGGGTTTCCTCTGGCTGGTCGTAGCGACGACCCCCGGCAATCTGCTGTGGGCTCACTCCGGCATTCTTTTCGGGCTCGGCGCTGTTGCCCTCTGGCGCTATGGCTGGCAGGCGACCCACGCACTGCGCGCATTCACCTACCGGCGCGTGGTATTTCCACGGCTGCGTCGCGCGGCCGATAGTGCGCCCGATGCGGCCCATGTCTACGTGGTCGTTCTGAGCTTCCGGATGAGCGCCGAACTGAACGCAGCGGTGTACGCGGCTCTGGTTCGTGACCTGCAGCACTATGGTCGCCCTGCAACGATCGTGGCATGCGTCTCCGACCGCAGCGATGTCTCGCAGCTCAACGGCCTTTCGCGTGCAGCGCAGAATATCCGCTTCCTGCCGGTACAGCAGTCGAAGCTGGGCAAGCGCGACGCCATGGAACGAGCGCTGGATCTGCTGGTGCGATTGCATCCAGTCGAAGACTCCGTGGTGGTGCTCTTCGACGGCGACACATTCATCGGCGAGGGTACTCTGCGCGGAGCGATACCGCTGTTGATGGCCAACGCCTCGGTCGGTGCCGTCACCACCGACAATGTTCCGCTGGTCGCCGGCCGCACGATCGATCGCGAATGGTATCGATTGCGCATGCGCGCGAGGCATCTGTTGATGTGTTCGATGTCGTTGTCGCGACGCGTACTGGTGCTGACGGGGCGATTTTCGATCCTTCGCAGCGAAGTGGCGCTCTCGCGTGGCTTCATCGCGACGCTGGGCAACGATCTGATGCGTCATCCGCGGCTCGGCGACATCCCGATGCTGACGGGCGACGATAAGAGCACCTGGTATTGGACGCTGCGCGCGGGCTGGGACATGCTCTACGTGCCGGACGTCGTCACATATTGCATGGAGAAGCCGCCCGCGGGCGGATTTTTCGCCAGCACCTGTTCGCTGATGATTCGCTACTACGGCAACATGGCGCGCAACAATGGCCGCGCGCTCGCACTGGGCTGGTCGCGCCTGGGTCCATTCACCTGGCTGACGCTGCTCGATCAGCGGCTTTCTCCGTGGACCAGCCTGTCGGGACCGACCCTCGTTCTGCTGGTCGCCGTATCAGTCAATCCACTGCTGTTGCCCGCGTATCTCGCCTGGGCGCTGACGGTGCGCCTTCTCCAGACCGCGTTCATCGGCGGCTTCGGCCGTGCATTTCATCCGGCATTTCCGTTCCTTCAGTTCTACAACCAGATCGTGGGCTCAGTGATCAAGGTGTACGCGTTTTTTCATCCGCATCGGCAGCGATGGACGCGTCAGGGCACAGGTGAGGTATCTGGCGCACGAGGCTCCGGCTCATGGGTATTGATGCTGATGGCCTACATCGCGTTTGCGCTGGCCATCAGCCTGATGTTGCTGAGATCGGCCACAGCAGCCGGCTAGACCAGCGCGCCTCGGAGCGCTGGACGGCCTGCTGCCGCGCGGTCGCGGACTGCAGGTCGACCGGGTCGGCGAGAACACCGCCGCGGCGAGGGCGGGGGAGATGGCGCGACAACGACCGCAGCGGAGCTGGCGACTCGTGCTGATCGGCGTGCCTGGGCGCAGAGAGTCTCAGCGCGTCGATTGACCGGCGATCTTCTCGCAGTGCTGCACGACACTCATGTGGGACGTCTTGCTGCTGCCCGCCAGCCCTGAACGATGCGCCTTGGCCATCTCGGCATGTTTGGTCGCATTCGCGCGAAAATCAGCGGCCTGTCGAGTGAACCGTGCGGCCATCGCGGCCGGTTCCTGGCCTGCCCGGTCGGCGGCACCTGCTTGGGATACCAGCAACACCGCCAATGCGGCACCGAGGAACAGCGAACGAGAAGAGAAAACCATTTGAACTCTCCGGAGAGCGGAAGAAAATCCGCTTCGAAGGTAAGATGGCAGTGGTGGAATCCACAATCGGACAACGGCCTATTCTCACGGCCGGCGTGGGAAAACAGACATAGAGCGTCGCGCTGACGCCGTGGTTCCGCTGGTCGTTCCCGTCTCGCATTTCGGGTGCGGTAAGCGGCCTGGGCGCGCCACGCCGCAAAACATCTTGGCCTTCCCAGCATGGGAAGGTGCAGCCTGCGTCTGGCCTTTCTCCCGGACTCCGTCATGGACCTCGCCTCGCACACCACCGACCGGAACTCGACACCATGAACCCCAGTCACGCCTTGGCGAGTACAACAGGTTCCGCCGCACCCGGCGTGAGCGCGGCGCCTCTGCGCGATCCGGTCTGCGGCATGGCCGTGACGCGCGAGTCGAAGCATATGGCGATGCAGGACGAGCAGCCCTACTACTTCTGCTCCGCCGGCTGCCGCAGCAAGTTCATCGCCGATCCGGTGCGCTACCTCACCCCCCGCGAGCCCGCGGTCAGCCCCGCGCCGGCGAGGCCTTCGTCCGCGGGAACGATCTACACCTGCCCGATGCACCCGCAGATCCGCCAGGAGGGACCGGGCAGTTGCCCGATCTGCGGCATGGCGCTCGAGCCCGAGACGCCGACGCTCGAGCACGACGACAGTGAGCGTCAGGCCGTGGCTCGCAAGTTCTGGTTTGCCGTGGTGCTGGCGCTGCCGGTCATGGCGATCGCGATGGTGCCTCATCTGATGGGAATGCGTGTTTCGCACGGTACCGGCCCGTGGCTGCAACGTGCCGAAATGCTGCTCTCGGCGCCGGTGGTGCTGTGGCTCGCGGCAGACTACTACCGCCGCGGCTGGCAGGGTGTGCGCAGCCGCTCGCCGAACATGTACACGCTGATCGGTCTGGGCGTGATCGTCGCGTTCGGCTACAGCGTATTCGCGACCCTGATGCCACAGGCTTTCCCGCCGCAGATGCGCGACGCGCAAGGGCGCGTCGGCGTCTACTTCGAGGTGGCGGCGGCGATCGTCGCCCTGGTGCTGCTGGGCGAATGGCTCGAGCTCACGGCCCGCGGCCGCACCAGTGCCGCGATTCGCCAGCTGCTCGGCCTGGCGGCCAAGACCGCGCGCCGCATCCGCGCTGACGGCGCCGATGAAGAGGTACCGATCGAGGCGATCGTTGCCGGCGACTCGGTGCGCGTGCGCCCGGGCGAGAAGCTGCCGGTCGACGGGCTGATCCTCGAAGGACGGACGACGATCGATGAGGCGATGCTGACGGGCGAGCCGCTGCCGGTCGACAAGGGTCCGGGGGACCGCGTGGTGGGGGCGACGATCAACCAGACCGGCGCGCTGGTGGTGCGTGCCGAGCGCGTCGGCAGCGAGAGCCTGCTGGCGCAGATCGTCGCGCTGGTGGCGCAGGCACAGCGCTCGCGCGCGCCCCTGCAGCGGCTCGCCGATCGCGTGGCCGCGTGGTTCGTGCCCACCGTGATCGTCATTGCGATCGTCGCCTTCGCGGCCTGGTACCTGTTCGGCCCCCCACCCCAGCTCGCCTTCGCGCTGGTCAGCGCCGTCGCGGTGCTGATCATTACCTGCCCCTGCGCACTCGGACTCGCGACGCCGATCTCGATCATGGTCGCGAGCGGCCGCGGCGCGCAGCTCGGCATCCTGTTCCGCGATGCGACGGCGATCGAGCAGTTGCAGGACGTCGACGTACTGGTGGTCGACAAGACCGGCACGGTCACGCTCGGTCGTCCGGCGCTCGAGCAGTTCGCCGCGGTTGGAGGTTTCGATGAACGTGAAGGCCTCGCGCTGGCCGCCGGGCTCGAGCGATCGAGCGAACACCCGATCGCCCGCGCGATCGTCGCCGGCGCCGAAGCCCGCGGTGTCGTCCCGGCGGCGATCGAGGATTTCCAGTCCGTCACCGGTCAGGGTGTCACCGGACGCCACGGCGGCCGTGACCTCGCGCTCGGCAATGCCGCCTTGATGAGCTCGAAGAGTGTGGTGATCGAGTCCGTCGCCGCGGCCGTCGAGCAGGCCCGCAGCCAGGGTCACACGGCGATGTACCTCGCGGTCGCAGGCCGACTCGTCGCCTGGATCGCGGTCGGCGATCCGCTCAAGCCCGAAAGCGCTGCCGCGCTGGAAGCCCTCCGGGCGGATGGCCTGCGGATCGTGATGTTGACGGGCGACAACGCGACGACCGCCGGCGCCATCGCGCGGCGGCTCGCGATCGACGAGGTGATCGCCGACGTGCGCCCGTCCGACAAGGTCGCCGTGATCGAACGCCTTCAGAAGGAGGGCCGGCGGGTTGCGATGGCGGGCGATGGCATCAACGACGCGCCGGCGTTGGCGCGCGCCGATGTCGGCATCGCGATGGGCAATGGCACCGACATCGCGATGGAAAGCGCGCCCGTCACGCTCGTCAAGGGTGACCTGACAGGGTTGATGCGGGCGCGGCGCTTGTCGCGGGCGACGGTTCGCAACATCCACCAGAACCTATTCTTCGCATTCGGCTATAACGCGCTCGGCATTCCGCTGGCCGCGGGCGTGCTCTATCCGTTCACAGGGTGGCTGCTGAGCCCGATCATTGCCGCGCTGGCGATGAGCCTGTCGTCAGTATCGGTGATCGGCAATGCGCTGCGACTGCGCTCCGCCGCGATCTGATCCGTGCTTGGCAGCACGCACGCGGAGTCTTGATTGGGGATGGAGCCTTCGAGATGGAGCCTTCGATGAAAGTACAAGCCTCGATCAAAGGAGAAGACTCGATGAACAGCAAGCCGTTGGGATTGACGATCGGCGCCGCGGCGCTGGTGATATGCGCGCCGCTGACCTCTGCGCACATTGTGATGCAGAAGTGGACCGCGTTCGCGGGCTATCAGGAGTTCATCACGCTTGCGGTGCCGCATGGTTGCGGCCCCTCGCCGACGACTGAAGTGCGCGTCAAGATCCCCGACGGCATCACGATCGTGGTGCCCGAAGACAAGCCCGGTTGGACCACCCGCATCACCAAGCGCAAGTTGGCCGCGCCGATCAGTGGCGAAGGCGGCTCGAAAGTCACCGAGGTCGTCGACGAAATCGCCTGGTCCGGCGGCAGTCTCGCCACCGATCGCCTCGGCCTCTTCACGATGCTGGCGCGGATGCCCGATGCGGCCGGCACGGTGCTCTTCTTCAAGACGATCCAGACCTGCGCCAAGGGCGAGACGCGCTGGGTGGACACGATTCCAGCGGGTGAGCCTACCTGGAAGATCTGGGCGACGCCCGCGCCATCGCCCTTCATCGAACTGCAGAAGGCGCCAGGGCCGCAGCTCGGTGCGACGATGCCGCAGATCGGTGCCGAGCGCGCCAGACTGGGCGGCAGCCCGGCCGCGAAATAGTCGTCGGCAGCGACGCGTGCGCCGGCGCCGACAACGCCGGATGGCGCGTCAGCCGAGCGTGCGCGCCGGATCGCGGATGGCCTCGGGGTGCACGCGCCGTGCGAGGCGCAGCCACTCGTCCGGCATTTCCGTGAGCGTCGCGACCTTGCGACCGGCACAGCGCGCCACGCTGCTCCCCGGTCGATCGCCCATCTCGAAGCGCGGCGACCAGTCGTTGTAGTCGTTGAACTGCTCGACCGCGGGGACGAAACGCAGACGGGCGTCGCGCAGCGCGGCAACCGGGCTCGTGAAGGTGTACATGTCCTGCACCCGCATCGAGCTGCCGTCGGCATCGCGGTGCAGCTGCAGGTAGCTCTCTTCGGTCAACCACGCGTCGGGCCCGACGACCTGCAGCGGTGCGACTTCGTGGCGGCGCTCCACCCGGGCACCCGGCATCGTCGGCTCGCTCAACAAGCCGGTGGACTCCGAATACACCGTGACAGCCCGACTCGGCGCCGGATAGTTGAAGCGCACGCTGCGGCCCGTGATGGGGTTGGCCCAGGTCTCCAGCAGTTCGCCGCGCGCCAGGTCCGTGAAATAGATCGCCGCCGCGGTCGCCACCTCGTAGCGCCCCTCGCCGAGATTGCGGCAGCGGTGCATCGAGCCGACGTGCATCGTGAAGAACGGCGTCATCCGCTGATCGACGAAGCCGAAGCGGCGGCCACGCAGCCACCAGAAGAAAACCTGCTCGTGGTCGGCGAAGCGGATGCGGCGGTAGTGGCGGTAGAGGCTGTCCGGGTCCTGGAGCGAGCCGTCCCTGCTCCCGGGCCGTGCCGCGTCGGCCTTCGTGACCGGGGTCGCCGTTGCGGCGGTCGCGACCGCGCCAGCGAGGAATTGTCGACGATCGAACTCGTTCATCTGTTGCGCTCCCGCCAGGCGACATAGAGCCCGGCTCCGATGACCAGGGCCGCCCCCGCGAGCATCGCGGTTGACGGCCGACTCGACCAGAATACCCAATCGATGCCGAGGCCCCACAGCAGCGCGGTGTATTCGATCGGGGCGACTGTCGACGCCGGCGCCCAGCGGAATGCCTCGGTGATGTAGTGCTGCCCGATCGCGCCGAGCAGCCCCACGCCCACGATCCAGATCCAATGTGACGGCTGGATCTCGACCCAGCCGCGCAGCGCCAGCGCGCCGCAGACCAGCGCCATGATCGCGAGGAACGAGAACACCATCGACACGGATCGATCGGTGCGTGTCAACAGGCGCGCGGTGATCGCAGCGATGGCATAGCACAGCGCGGAGGCGACCGCGGCGAGCCCGGCTACCAGCCCAAGCCCCTGGGTGGAGGGTCGCAGGATCACCCAGACGCCGATGAGCCCCACGCCGATCGCGAGCCAGCGGCCGAGGTCCACCCGTTCGCCGAGCATCAGTGCGGCGAGCAGCACGATCAGCAGCGGCGCGGCCATGTAGATCGCGTAAACCTGGGACATCGACTGGTTGCGCAGTGCGAACACGAAGGTGCTGAGCATCACCACGCCGAGCAGGCCGCGCAGCAGGTGCAGACCGGGACGCGAGGTCTTCAGGTCTGCCAGCCGCCCGCGCCAGACGAGCGGCGCCAGCACGAACGGCAGCGAAGCCAGCGCGCGCATCGCGCTGACCTGCAGCGCGGGGTAGTGCGCCGAGAACAGCTTCAGCAGCGCATCCATGAACGAGAACGCCGCGACCGCGATGAACATCGCGGAGACGCCGCGGGTGGTGGTCTGGCTCATCGGGACGGCTTCGGGGGGGCAGTGATCGGTCGAGGCCGGCGAGTTATGATCACGGCACCCGCGCGTGGCGCGTGCCCGGAGAGTCTCGATGAGCGGAACGATACCGGAGTCTCTCACGATCCGTACCGCGAGGGCGGCCCTTGCCATGGTCGGCCTCGCGTTTGCGGCGATGCTGCCCTCGATCGCCTTCGCCCAGCCGGCGACTGCGACGGCGCAGAAGGCGACGGCCGTGGTCGCCACCCCTTCCGGCGCGACCCCACCCGGCGCTGCGACTCCCGGCGACACACTGGTGTTCGGCGGCACGGGCCAGCTCGGCGCGCAGATCGTGCGGCGCCTGGTGGCGGCGGGCCATCACGTGACGGTTTTCGCGCGACCGAACGCCGATCGTAGCCGGTTGCGCGGTCTCGACGTGGGCTTCGTCACCGGCGACCTGCTGAACGCGGCCGACATCGCGGCGGCAATGCAGGCCCGTCGCTACGCTGTGGTCGTCAACGCGGTCAGGGTCGAGGACGACGATCTGCATTTCTACGAAAAGATCATGCGGCCGATCGCGGCGCAGGCGAAGACGAGCGGCGTCGGGCAGGTGATCCACCATGGCGCCGTGGGCGCGGGGTCGAATGCGGCGAAGTTCACGTCACTCGGCTGGGCGCAGCGGCCCGGCCTGCTGGAACGTCTCGCCGACCAGGGGGTCGGGGAGACACTGCTGAAGGGCAGCGGCGTACCCTGGACGATCATCCGCAACGCGCGGCTGTATCCCGACGAAGCGCCCGCCACGGGTCAGGCCGCCCTGACGGAAGACGATGCGGTGCTGACGCCGATGACCCGCGCCGATCTCGCGATACTCACCCTGCGCTGCGTGGACAATCCGGCGTGCTTCGGCAAGACCTACCACGTGCAGGACAGGTCGCTGGCCTGGCCACCGCCGAGCGCTGCGGCGCGTTGAGACCCCCCGACACGATCCACCGAGGAGAGAGCGATGACCAAGGCAATGGACCGCAAGAAGGAAACGAAGAAGAAGGCCGGCAAGACGCTCGAGGAAAAGCGCGCGATCAAGCAGGCCAAGCGCGCCGAAAAGAAGCGCTGAGCGAGGGCGGCGCCGCGGCCAGCGCCGCGGTCGTCGCGACGCGCAGACCGCCGCGGGGCCGGCGTCAGGGCGCTTCCCAGGAGCCGATGTCGTACACCCCCGAGCCGGCGCGCAGCGGCTTGAGATTCTTCTGATACTCGTCGCTTTCGTAGAAGGCCACGAGCTGCTCCATGTCCGGAAAGCGCGACAGCACCACGCTTTTGCCGGCGAACAGCTCGCCCTCGTAGACCTTCGCGGCCTTGCCGCGGATCAGGTATTCGCCGCCGAACTGTTTCGACAGCGCGGCCGCCTGCTGCGAGTAGCGCTTGAAGTCCTCGGTGACGTTCTTCATTTCGACGACGGTCAGGATGTAGGCGGGCATGGCGGGTCCTCGGGAGGCGGGCGGCTTGGGGCCGCCAGGGTGGTGTGGCCGACTGGCCAGTGCGCCGGCGCCGATCCTGGACGTGGCGCGCAGCGTGTTTGCTTCCACGGGACGAGTGGATCCATGATCGCTCGCGAGTCCGTGGGGCCCGGATGATGACGATGAAACCTTTGCCTTGGGTAGCGCCGCTGGCGCTGGCGGCCGCCGCGTGGGCGCAGGTTGGCGAGCCGCCCGTGGCTGCCCCGCCGCTGGCCTCGCCGGTGCCGCAGAGCGCGGCGCCGCCGCCGGCCACCGCGCCAACCGCTGCCGCGCCGCCACCCGAAGGCGTGCCGGAAGTCACCGTTTCCGCGCCGCAGCCGCGCTACGTCGCGCCGACGCAGCGCGACCGCATCGGCCGCATCTGGGCGCCGGTCTACCTCGACGGGCAGGGCCCGTTCCGGCTGGTGCTCGACACCGGCGCGAATCGCTCGGCCATCATTGGTCGCGTCGCCGACCAGCTCGGCTATCGTGGGCGCACCGACCGTCAGGTACGGATCCGCGGCATCACCGGCACGGCCATCGTGCCGGTGGCGCGCGCCGGGCGCATGGAGATCGGCGACCTCGTGCTCGCGCCGGTGGATCTGCCGATCGTGCTCGACGTGTTCGGCGGCGCCGAGGGCGTGCTGGGCAACGAAGGGCTGATGGACAAGCGCATCGTGATCGACTTCAAGCGCGATTCGATCACCGTCAAACGCTCGCGCCGCGAAGAGGCGCCTGCCGGCTTCACGACCCTGCCGATCACGTTCCTGCGCGATCGCCTGCTGGCGATCGACGTGATGATCGGTGGCGTGAAGGCCAAGGCCATCATAGACACCGGCGCGCCCGATTCGCTCGGCAACTCCGCGCTGCTCCAGGCGCTCAAGCGCAGCGTCCGCGACACGCCAGAGACCGAGATCGTCGGCGTCACCCTCGATGTCGAGCGCGGCAATCGCGTGCGCCTGCCGACCATCGTCATGCAGAACATCCGCATCCGCGGCGCGACCATCACCTTCGGCGACGTGCAGATCTGGCAGTACTGGCGGCTGACACGCGAGCCGGCGATCATGCTCGGCATGGACGTGCTCGGCGTGCTCGACCAAGTCATCATCGACTATCGCACGCGCCAGCTGCACCTGCGCACCACCACTTGATCGCGAGGCTCGCCACGATGTTCCGACGCTCCATGTTGTTTTCGATTCTGGCCCTGTCGCTCGCGGCCTGCGCCACCCTGCCGCAGCGCGATCCGCCGCAGATCACGGTCGCGGGCGTCGAACCACTGCAGGGGCAGGGTCTGGAGCTGCGCCTGCTGGTGAAGCTACGCGTGCAGAATCCGAACGATGCGCCGATCGACTATGACGGTGTTTACGTCAAGCTGGACGTCCAGGACAAGACCTTCGCCACCGGCGTCAGCGACGCGCGCGGCAGCGTGCCACGTTTCGGCGAGGCGCTGATCCAGGTGCCGGTCACCGTCTCGGCGTTCCGCATGGCGCGCCAGGTCGTTGGCGCGATGGGCGCGATCGAAGGCGGCAAGGCGATGGACAAGGTTCGCTACGACCTCAGCGGCAAGTTCTCGGGCAGCGGCTTCCGCAGCGTGCGCTTCGGGTCGAAGGGCGAGTTCACGCTGCCCGGAGCTGCCGCGGGCCCGACGGCCCGAGCGAACTGAACCGTCCCGGCCGAATCTAGGGGCAATCACCACCATGAACGCAATCTCCAGACTGTTCGGCATCCTCGTCGCACTCGCCGCCCTATTGCTCGTCGCGGGCTATGTCGTGCTGAACTCCCCGCTGCTGGAGATCCCGCTGCAGGAGCTCACGGCGAAGTATCAGTTGCCCGAGTCGCGGTGGCTCGACATCGATGGCATCAAGGTGCACTACGTCGATCAGGCGCCCGCCGCGGCGACGGCTGC
Source organism: Pseudomonadota bacterium (assembly GCA_043748075.1). Taxonomy (GTDB): domain Bacteria; phylum Pseudomonadota; class Gammaproteobacteria; order Steroidobacterales; family Steroidobacteraceae; genus UBA964. The sequence goes on along the minus strand of JAYTNX010000024.1, from coordinate 16,217 downwards.
GCCAGTCGTGGTACTCAGCCACGCCTCGTTCATGAGCCTACGCAGCTGGGACCGCCTCGCCGCCGCGCTGCTCGCCCAAGGCTACCGCGTGATCCGCTTCGACTACATGAATGCCGGCCTGTCGGGCAGCGACAGCAAGGGCGTCAACGACATGGAGCGCAACGTCACCATCCTCACCGAGTTGCCCGGCCGGCTCGGCGTGTCGCGGTTCGACCTCATCGGCACCTCCTCCGGGGGTCAGGTCGCCTTCATTTTCGCCGGCCGCCATCCCGAGCGCGTCGGGCGCTTCATCCTGATCAACACCGGCGGCATGCCGCGCACGCCGCAGAGCAACCCGAACCGCGCGCGCGGCAGCGCGATCCAGCAGTTCATCAATTCGCGCTACCGCTCGCTGTCGAAGTGGGAGGAAGACCTGGGGACCAATATGCCGTCGCTGCGGCCGCTGCCGCCGGCGCTGGTGGAACTGGTCTACGACATGAACCGCCGCGAGGGCCTGCGACCGCTCGCCGCGCAGTACCTGAAGAACTTCAAGACCGGCGACACGGCGGCTTATCTCGCGGCCGTGAAGGCGCCGACGATGATCTTGCAGGGCATGGCGAATCCGACGCTGGTACACACCGAGGCGGAGGTCGAGAGCTACTGGATGACCTCCGCGCCGACGTTGATCCGCAAGTACCCCAAGCTCGGTCACTACCCGTACATGGAGAGCCCGGAGGAGGTCGCGGCCGACGTGATCGCGTTCCTCGGCGGGCAGTACGACGGCGAACTGCGCCAGACGGTGCGCGCCGTGGTACCCGTGCCGATCTCGACGCCGGCGCCCTGAGACGCCGCTGAGGCGCGCTGCATGCGTCGCCGTCGCGCGCTGTTGATCGGAGGTGCCGCGCTGGTAGTCGCCGGGAGCGCCGCCGCGGCGTTCACTCTCCGTCGCCGCGTCGCGGCCGTGCGGCGCCCCCCGGGCGTACCGCTCGGGCCGTTCGGCGCAGCGTCGACCGCGGAGGACGTCACGTCGGGTCTCGACTTGTCCGGCAAGGTCTACCTCGTCACGGGTGCCACCTCCGGCCTCGGCCTCGAAACCGCCCGGGTGCTGGCGCTGCGCGGCGCGCAGGTCGTCGCCACCGGCCGCACGCTCGACAAGGCCGCGCAGGCACTGCGCGGCCTGCCGGGGCGCCTCTTGCCGGCCGCACTCGAACTGACGGATTTCGATTCGGTGCGGCGCTGCGCCGACGAGATCGGCGCCGCCTTTCCGACCATGGACGGACTGATCTGCAACGCCGGCATCATGGAGTTGCCGCAACTCGAACAAGTGCGCGGCCTCGAGAAGCAGTTCGTCACCAACCATCTCGGCCACTTCATCCTCGTCAACCGGCTGCTGGGGCGCGTGGTCGCCGCGCGGCAGGGCCGCGTGGTCGTCGTCTCGAGCGGCAGTTACCGGCGTGCGCCGGCGGCAGGCATCGATTTCGACAATCTCTCGGGCGAGCGCGGTTATGACCCGGCTGCTGCGTACGGACAGTCGAAGCTCGCCAACGGGCTTTTTGTTCGCGAACTGGCACGACGGCTGGCACCGACCGCGGCCACGGCCAACGTGGTGCGGCCGGGCGTCATCCTCACCCGGCTCGGGCGGCACCAGGCGGCCAAGCAGTTCGTCGGGCGGCTGATCGGTTGGACCTTCATGAAGTCGGTCGAGGCGGGCGCCGCCACCCAGGTGTACGTTGCGACGCATCCGTCGCTCGCGCGCGTCAACGGCCAGTTCTTTGCGGACTGCAACCCGGAAGTGCCCGGCGGCCTGATGCAGGACGATGCGCTGGCCGCGAGGCTCTGGACGGTGTCCGCGCAGATCACCGCGGGCTGGCTCGCGTAGTCGCGCGCCCCGTGCGACGCTCCACACCCTCGAGCGCAACCGCCGCGCACAGCCGACGAGGACCTCGCCATGGACCATCCGTTGCTCAGTCGTCGTCACCTCGTTCGCGGATTCGCCGCGGGCGCCACGCTGCTCGGTGAAGTTGCAGCGGCGGCCGCCGAAACCTGCACTGTGGAGAGCGCCAAGGGAACGGCGCAGGTGCAACGCGGTTACGTGACCGGACGCAATGGCCAGGTGCACTACCGCATCGCGCGCGGCTGCGGCGGCGGGCGACCGTTGCTGCTGCTGCATCCGAGCCCGCTGTCCGGCGAGGTCTTCGAGCTGTTCATGCGCGAGATCGGCCGCGACCGCACGGTCGTCGCGCCCGACACCCCGGGCTACGGGCACTCGGATCCGACCGCGGTGCCGCCCGGCATCGCGGACTATGCGGCCGCGATGCACGAGTTCGCGCAGCGGCTGCGGCTCGGCCGCTGCGACGTGATGGGGTATCACACCGGCTCGGCGACCGCGGTCGAGATGGCGCATCAGCAGCCGCGACGCATCGGCAGCCTGGTGCTGGTCGGTCTCGGGCTCTACACGGACGAGGAGCTCGCGGCCGCGCGCGCGGGCTATGCGCCGCGCCCGGTCGGCGAGAGGCCGGCGATGCTCGCCAAGCGCTGGCCGAGCTTTCGCGATCAGGGCTGGCGCATGACCTGCGGCGACGCGCGCGCGCTGAACATCCTGCTCGAGAGCCATCGCAACGCCGACCGTTCGCAGTGGGGCTTCATGGCCTCGCAGGCCTATCCGCTCGGCGAGCGGCTGCGCACGCTCGGCTCGCGCGTGCTGGTGCTCTGCCCCGAGGACGACCTGTGGAACGACACCCGACGCGCGCAAGCGCTGTTGCGCAACGGCCGCCTCGACGAGTTGCCCGGCTGGACCCATGGCTTCCTCGACGCCAAGGCCAATGAAGTCGCACAACGCGTGCGGGCATTCACCGACGCCGCGTGAGGCCAGCACCGGCCTCGCGGCTACTCCGTCGCGCTGTGGGCTCACCGCGTCGACCTGGGGCCTGCGGAATCGCCGTCGTCGCCGGGCGCACGGATCCCCGGGATCCTGCTTCGTGCACCGCGGCGAGCCCCGGTTTCGACCGATGGCCATACGCTGTATTCCGACGCGACGTTCGAACGCCTGTCGCTCGCCGCGCAGGCCGGCCAGGTTGCGCACGAGGTGCTGCACGTGGCGTTGCGCCATCCGCAGCGCTACCTCGAACTGCGCGGGCGCCTCGGCGATGTCGACCTGCGCCTGTTCAACACCTGCGCCGATGCGATCGTCAACAGCACGCTAGGTGCGGCGCATCGAGCAGGTGGATCCGAATCGTGGCGGCGCGCGGCGCCTGGACCTGCGCACGCTCGAGTTCCAGGGTGGCGGCGGCACCGACTTCACACCGCTGCTCGAGGAAGCCGACAGGCATCGCCCCGACATCGGCGTGGTGCTGACCGATCTCGAGGGGCCCACCCGCTTCAAGCCGCGCTGGCCGGTGATCTGGGCCGTGCCACCCGCGCACGCCTCGGCCGTCGCGCCGTTCGGGCGACTGCTCGTGCTCGACTGAGGCACGTTGCGGCGCGTGGGCGCCCACGCTGCCCGTCAGCCGTGTATTCCTGGCGTCCAACCCTGGGCGCGCAGGTGCCGGTTTGCGTACTCGAGTGGTGAGCTTTCCAGTTCGGTGGCGAACGTCGCGTTCCAGCGATTGAGAAAGCCGAACAGCGCGATCGTCGCGACGATCTCCACGACCTGTACATCGTTCCAGTGTCGTCGGAGCTCGCGGAACTCCGTGTCGGTGACCGCGTTTGGCACCTGGCCGGCACCGCGCGCCACGCGCAGCGCCGCGCGTTCGGCGTCGTCGTAGAGTGCACTCGTCTCGAACTGCGGCAGGGCTTCGATCTTCGCGTCGGCGATACCCAGCTTGCGCGCGCCGTGAGCGGTGTGCGCGACACAATACTGGCAGCCGCCCGCCCAGCTCGACATCAGGCCCAGCAGCCGCTTCATCTCGAAGCTCACCTGGTCCGCCGCGTAGATGGAACGCATGAACGGCACCGCAGACCGCAGCAGCGTTGGCTTCAGCGCCATCGTCAGCGCGTCGTTGGCCACGAAGCCCATATAGGCCTCGGCATCCGAGAACACCGATTGCAGGTCTGCGGGCAGGTCTTCGAGCCGAGGCGCGGCGAGGCGTGGCATGGCAACTCCTGGTTGGATTTCACGGATGGGCGGGAAGCCCATCCGCCTCAAGGCGCCTGAGGCTCCGGGAACGATGCCGCGCAACAGCGCTGCAGAGCGGCGTCATCACGCGCCTCGCGCGCGCAGCGGATGCCGGCGTAGTCGGCGTCGAGATCACGCCGGTCCGCGTCGCCGCGGCCCAGGGCGTCATCCATTTCCTTGCCCCAGGACGCGAGCTTCGCTTCGGCAGGGCTGCAGTACCGGGCGATCATGCCCGCGGCGAGGCAGTGCTTGTGCGGGTCGCCGTACTCACCCGGGACCTTGGTCGCGACCGTGGTTCGCATGCAGCCCAAGGGTGTCGCGCCGAGCCGCGGCGGCGCATCAGGCAGGGCGGCGCAGCCGGCCACGGCGAGGGCAATCAGCGCCGCCATCGCCGCGGCCCGGAAGCTGTGCAAGGGCGCCGCCGGCGGGTCGTCAGGTCGCGCCGGAACCCGCCGCCGAGGCGGGCGCCCCGGCGCCTGTCGGCGTGTCCTTGACCATCGCTTCGACCTTGTCCGCCACCTTCTCGAGTGTCGCGGCCATCGAGTCGACGGCGCTCTTGGCGGCGAACTCGGCCTTGCGCGTGGCGGACTGCGTGCCCACCGACGCCTGGCCGATGCCCGACTTGGTGACGACGCGTGCGCGGCGGGCGGTCTTGCGGGTGCCCCGCGCCAGGCCACGCAGCGCGGCCTTGCTCTTGCTCTTGGCGCGAGCGGCCACGGCGGCAGCCCGCTTGCGGATGGACGCCTTCGCCGCAGGCTTGCGTGCGGCCTTGGCCCGGGTCTTCACCTTGACCGACACCCTGGCTCGCGGCTTGGACTTGGCCCGGGCCGGACGCCGCTTCGCCCTGGGGGCGGCGGCCTTCCGCTTCGGGGTGCTCTTCTTCCGCGAGGTCTTCTTCTTCGACGCCATGCGACGCTCCTCCGTACCGGGAATTCGGTATCCCCGACGCTAACGCCGCGTGGCGCATGAGGTCAAATCAGAAAGCGACTCGGGTAGGCTTGGCGAACCGACCGCCCTCCTGATCGGCAGCTGGAGTCTGCTCCTGAGCACCAAGGGCAGCGTCGCGCACCGGCTCGCCGGCCGGGCGTTCGCGGTACTGATGGCGGTCACGGCGGCGACCACCTCGTTCATCCCCGGCGAGGTGATTGCCGGTGTCGACGTCGGCCCGCTGGTGCTGGCCGGGCTGTTTACGCTGGCGCCGGGACGGATCGTCTACCGGATGCTGTTCCCCTGACGCAGCGTGCCGCGACCGACCAGGTCGGCCTCGACGACGATCGTACGCTCGCCGCCGCCGTTGCCGCCGCCGACGTCCCCGCGATCGGCCAGCAGCGCATTCACCGACTCGTCGATCATCCGCTCGATCGGCAGCCGTACGGTGGCGAGCTCGTGGCTCGCCCAGGCCGCCGCGGGAATGTCGCCGAAGCCGACCACGCCGACCTCGTCCGGCACGGCGATGCGACGGTCCAGACGCACCCCATCGAGAACGCCGATCGCGGTGATGTCGGTCGAACAGACGATGGCATCCGGCCGCGGGACCAGCGACATCAACTCATTGCCGACCTCGCGACCGGCTGCATAGCCGAGCGCGCCGCTGCGGTCGACGACGATGCGCCCCTGCCCGGAGGCCTCGATGTGCGCACGGAACGCGTCGGAGCGCTGCAGGCTGGATCTCAGCAGCGGGTCGCCGCGCACCAGGGCGAAGCGCTGGTAGCCGGCGGCGAGCATCCGCGCGGCGAGCTCGCGACCCACTTTCGGGTTGTCGCAGACGATGCCCGTGGCCGGCAGGCGCTCCGCCTCGCGGTTCACCAGCACCAGGCGCCCGCCGCCGCGCACGAACTCATTCGCGGCCGCTGCGCCCGGCGCCGCCGACACCAGCACGATGCCGTCGACGCGGTACTGCATCAGCATCCGCATCGAGGCGTCGACGTCGGCCGCCGCGCGGCTGGCGAGCAGCATCACCCGGTAATCGCGCGCACCGAGTCTCTCGGTGAAGCCGCGCAGCATCGTGGTGTAGAACGGGTTCTCCCACTCGCCCATGATCAAGCCGATCAGCCGCGACTGGCGCGTGATCAGGCTGCGCGCGATGACATCCGGCTGGTAACCGAGCGTGTTGGCCGCCGCGAGCACTTTGCTGCGGGTCTTGTCCGAGACGCTGGCATCCGGCGTGAACGTGCGCGATACCGCCGAGCGCGACACGCCGGCGAGCGCTGCGACGTCATGCGAGGTGATCGTGCCGGGCGTCTCGAGCGAGACTCGACGTCGGCTCGGTGCGGGCTGACGGGATCCGGGGACCCTCGCCCGGGCGCGAGATCCCGAACGCTTACGCGGAGGCCGCAAGGAGCACCCTCTGTCTGACGCTGCACCAGCGGCGATCTTACCCCGAGTGGCCCGATTGCTGGGTCGCCACGACGACAGGCCGTGGCGCCCGGGGTCCGGTGGCTCGACGGCCTAAGTGCGCAGCCGCGCCATCGCGCCGATCAGCTTCCAGTCCGCGCCTTCGCGCACCCACACGTGGATCACGTCGAAGCGCTCGTCCACCGCGGTGCCGTCCGGCATCACCGTGCGATGCGTCTGATAGTAGATGACAGCGGTCGAGTCCTGCAGTGTGAAGTCGGTGAAGCTCATCGCGAGTTTCTCGCTGTTCTTGCGGCTGAAGCCCGCGGAACTCTTGCGCAGCGCATCGAGGTTCGAGGGCTTCGGGAGACCCGGGGGCCAGCCGACGTAGCGGTCCGACGTGTTCTCGAAATAGTAGGTGAGGCCGGCTTCGGCGCGACCCTGGTAGATCCGCTGCTCCTTGGCCCAGATCGCGTCGCGCGCGAGGCTGACGGCGTCGACGGCGGCGGCGCGCGGCGACTGCGCACGCAACGGGGCCGTCATCGTCAGGAACATCAGCAGGGACGCGGCGGTTGCAAGTCGGACGGGAAGCATGCGGGACTCCGGGGGGGGGTTCGTTCGTTGAAGGGGCTGCACGCGTCGATGGCCCGAGGGCGGAACGGCGTGGTGCTCGCAGCGTACAGTACCGCTACGACGTCGGTAGCGAAGCGCGCCGAGCATCACCCCCAGCCCGAGGATCATCGTCGTCGGGAGGGCGCCGCCGCCGCCCGAACCCCCGCTACTCGTCACGAGCACGGTCGGTGGCGGGGGCGTCGTCGTCGGCATCGTAGTCGGTGCTCGGGCGATCGTCACTTCCAATTCGGCGAGCGCCCCGGGTCGGGTGCCCGGCGGCGTCTCGAGCCGCGCGGTGAAGCGATTCCAGCCCGGGTCGAACGGCAGGTCGAGGGTCTTCGTGCCGGGTTCCCCGTCGGCCCATCGAACCTCGACTCGCCCCGCCGAACCGGGCAGCGGCACGGCGACGATCGCGACGATCGCGCCACGCGTGCCGGCACTGCGTGTCACGCCGACACGCAGGGTCCCGGCTTCGGATTGCACGCTGGCCGAGCCTCGTTCGAAGGCCAGTGTGCCGCTGCTGACGTCGACGATCGCAAGTTGCTGCACCGCGCTGCCCAGGGTGGCGCCGCCGGCGACGTCTTCGAGCCGCAGTTCGATGGTGCCGGTTTCATTGCCGCCAGCGCCCTGCCGCGCGCGCAGTGTCAGCGGGATGTCGCGCACCCCATCGTCGCCGTCCGCCCAGTCGAGTCGGCCCGCCGTCGGTGCATGAACGGCGGCCAGCACGGGCGGCGACGAAGTCCGATACGCGACGCTCACTGCCCCGCGCCGGCCGCCCTGACGCGCGACGCGAAATCGCAGCGTGCCATCGAGTGGCTCGGTCTCGGTCAGGAAGCGGCCATCGCGCGCCAGCAGCCCGATCGTTCCCGCGCTCGGACCTGCGTCGCTCCGTTGCACGCTCACCGCGCCCAGTCGGCCGTTGGCCCAGCCCGCGAGCATCACACGGTCCGACCCGACCAAGGTTGGTGCAGTCAGCGTTCGCGGAAATGCGAACGGCGGTCCGCCAAGGGCCAGGTCGAGCGCCACGGCGCCGTCGCGCCCGAAGGTCGGGTCTGCCGCGCCGTCGGCCTGGAATCGCAGCAGGACGAGTCGACCCTGGGCCGCGCCTGCGACGGTCTCGTCGTGCAGCGCCGCCAGCAGCAGACCGCCGCCCGACAGTGGCCGGAACCGCAGCGGTGTCAGCCGTGAACCGCTGCCCATCAACGCGGAGGGTGGCCGCAGCCGCTGCAGCGCAGTCGCGGGCAGCGCCTGGAATCGCGCCGCCGGACCGTCGTAGCCGAGGAAGCCGTCGTAGGTGAACAGCGCTGCCAGTGTTCCTTCGTTGAACTCGGAGAGAATGGGACTGTCCGAGTCCACCGACACTTCCGGCGGAAAATACGGATAGAAACTCCCGGCGGTTCCGAAACTCTGACGGTAGAACCCGAAGCGGCCCGACCCGTACAACGTGGCGCCGTCGACCGCCGGACCTGTCATCCCGAATCCTTCGGTATCGAGCGGACCCCACTCGAAACCGTTCAGCACCACGACGCCGCCGGTGCCCCAGTTGGCCGGTCGTCCGTCCGGTCGCAGGCGCACCAGCAACAGGGTGGAATAGTAGGACTGCGCCGAAGTCGAAGCGCCGTTCACGGCGATCAGCACGTCGCCGTCGGCCAGCACCATGGCGAAGCATCGGCCGAAAACGCCACCGGGGGCGGGTCGCAGCGTCACGATTCCGGCGGCGCCGAAGCCGATCTCCGGCGTGCCGTCCGCGCGTCGTCTTTGCACGGCTAGGGATTCGCCGTCCGGCGAGTAGACGAACAGGATCTCGCCGGCCGGGCCGACGGCAACCTCCGGCCGCAATCGGTCGCTGCAATCGACGCCGGCGCCCAGAGGCAACAGGCCGCTGAGGCCATCCAGACCGAGGCGTTCGAGCACACAGCGTCCGTCGAGATGCCGCGCGATCAGTACCGACCCGTCCGGTGCGACGATGACGGCGGGCCCGGGATCGCGATCGAGGATTGCCGCGTAAGCGGGTCGTGTGCCGACGGGTGCGGCCTCGACCGCGATTCCGCCGCGACCGTACGCCGACATCAGTTCGCCTGGCGCGGCCCGGAGCGGCGCGGCGTCGGGCAGGAGCACCAGACAGAGCATGAATCTCCGGACGTTGCTGAGGGCTGGGTGTCGCATGGAGGCTCCCGGGGCCGGAACGGCCGCTGCACGGGGGAGGCTGGCCAGACGGCGGCGCTGCGGCCTGACGGGCGACTGAAGAAACGGGAATGATTCGGTGAAAGTCGCGCCGCGGCGCGGCCCCCGCGGTCCGTCAGCGGGGCCGATAGAGCTCCGAGTACAGGCCCCAGGCCGGCACCGTGTTGCGGCCGTATTTCCGCTTCGCCTTCGTGATGTCGTCGAGATCGAGGTCCGCGGTAGCCGCGCCTTCGCGACGCTCGCCGATCGAGGCGAGGATCTTCCCGTCCGGCCCGACGATCGTCGAGGCGCCATCGGCCCACTCCGGCTCCGGCTTGTCGGCGCGAAGGAACCGCGAGGTGGTGCCCGTCAGCAAGTAGAGGTGGCACTGGAAGCCGATCGCCTGCTTCAGCGCCTGCCACGGGACATCGCCGTCCTCGAGGCTGGTATGCAGGATCAGTTCCGCGCCTTTCGAGGCCAGCAGGCGCGACACTTCGAGCACCTCGCCCTCACCCTCGACGAAGCAGCCGAGTCGGCCGATCGGCGTGTCCGCCACCGGCAGGATCGAGCCCGCACCGAAGATCCGTTCGTAGTCGCGCGCGATGTCGCGCAGGTAGGCGACCTCGGGTGCGCTCTGCGCCTGCGACTTCGGCGAGCGCAGCACCAGGCCCTCGGGGCCCATCACGAAGCCGGTGTGGAAAAAGGTGCCCGGCATCTGCGGGATCTTCTCCTGGGTGCTGGTTGCGACGTAGCACCCGTAGCGGCGGCAGGCCTCGACCACGGGTGCGAAGATCGACTTCTGCAGCGGTTCGGAGATCAGGTCGACCGCGACCGCCGACATCGGCACGCCCGAGACGGCGCGGCGCGACGAGGTGTATTGCAGCACCGGGAACACGATCACCCTCGGGTGCGGCGCCGGCCCCTTCATCACGGCGTCGATTGCCGCAATCATCGCCGCGGCATTGCGCTGTCGGGTCGCCTCGAGCGCCGCCGCACTGATCGGGATCTCGATCGGCAAGCGCATCACCGCCGCGCGATACTTCGGGCGGGGGGGCGCAGGGTCCGGCGCGCGCAGCGGTGCGCGTGATGTGGCGTCCGAAGGCGCGGTGGCGCGCGGCGCAGGCGGCGCGGTGGTCTGCTGCGCGCCAGCCGTACGGGGCAGGGCGACGGCGGAGGCCAGCGCCATCGACGAGGCCATGAGTTCACGGCGCGTCGTTCGTCGATCCATGCCTCTCTCCCTGGTTCCGCTCCGGCGCGATGCACGCGCCACGTTGCGCCGAGCATACGCCTCGCGCGCATGGCTATGCGTCGGGAGCGGTTGGCTGCTGCGACGGCCGCGCGCTTGTTGCTACCGTCGAATTGCGGTGCGCCGTCCGTCGAGGCGACGCGCCCGCCGTATCGAAACCACGCCACACCGGAGAATCCCGCATGGATCGAACTTCGCGTCGCAAGGTCGAGAACTGGAGCGTGCCGCTGGCCGCCCTCTGCGTGGGCTGGCTGATCGGTCATCAGCCCGACCTGTCGATGAGCAGCGCCGTTGCCGCGAACGGCAAGGGCATGACGCCGCTCGAGCGCCTGCTGGTTCAGGACGAGATTCGCCAGAATCTCGTGCTCTATGGTCTGTACGCCGACGGCGACGGCACCGGTGGCGAGCCACGGAACCTGCGCAAGCTCGCCGATACGCTGATGACAGTGGATGTCGTCAGCGAGATCCATACCGTGCGCGGCGGCCCGCCGCTCATCCTGACCGGACGCGAGCGTGTGGCCAGCACACCGCCGGAGGTGGATCCGGAGTTCGCCCGTACCATCGGTGGCCGCCACTATCTCGTCGAGACGGTGTTCGATGAAGTCACCCCGACCGTCGTCCGGACGCGCACCCCTGCCGTGTATTTCGACGCCACCAAGAACCTCGTCGGGGCCGCGTGCCCGAAAAACGGCGACGACGCCTGTCGGCAGAAGCCGGTGAAGACCGTGATGTGGGTCTATCACATGACCTGGTCGAAGACGCCGCAGGGCTGGCAGATCTCGAAGAACGTGCTGCGCGATGACAACTGAACACCGGGGGAAGACGATGAAAGCGCTTTCGCGCGCAACATCCGGCGTGTTCGCCTTGCTCGCCATTTTCGCGCTCCGCGGCGTGGACGCAGCCTCCGGCGCGATCCCGCCGACTCCGCAGGTGAAGCCGGCCTGCACCGACCGCTCACGCACCTGCCTGCTGAAGACCGTGTCGATCTACATCGACGGCCTGTCGCGCCACGACGCCTCGCGAATCCCGTTCGCGCCGAACGTGCGCTGCACCGAACAGGGCAATATCGAAGTCACCGACGAGGCGAAGTTCCGCGCCGAGATCAATGCTTCGAAGGACATCCTTGGCGCGCGCAACCTGCGCTTGCTGGCCGACGAGCAGCGTGGCGAAGTCGGCGCCTTCTACATGCTCGACATCGGTTCCATGGCCGGCAAGCCGCCGTTCACGGTGCGCCGCGGACAGCGGTTCAAGGTGGTCGCGGGCCTGATCACCGAGGTCGAGGTCTACAACTACTTCGACCCCAAGGCGGGCGGGCAGGCGCAGTCGTTGTGGCCGGACGAACCCGCTCCGTGAACGCGTCGCGCGCCGCGCTGCTGTCGCGCCGCGCCGCAGGCCTCGGTCTGGCCGCAGCCGGCGCGGCCCTGTGCCTGCCGGTTCGGGCCGTTGCCGCTGCGCCGGCGCCCTACGCGGCCGACATCCAGTCGCTCGGCTGGTGGATGCGCCGCACCACCGGCCGGACGATGGCGCAGCTCACGCCGTACTACCAGCAGGTGCTCGGGTTGCCGCGGATACGCGCCTGGGAGAACGATCTCGTGCTGCTCTGGGCTGGCGAGGACCTCGTGTTCGAGGTGAAGACCGACGATCATCCGACGCGTCGGCAGGTCGAGGCGGGGAGCGCTGCGCTGCTGCCCGTGTTCCGCGTCCACGATCTCGCGAAGTGGCGTGCGCGCATGGCGTCGTTCGGCTTCGAGCCGGTCTCGCGCACGGAGTCCGCCTGGGGCCGCACGCTGTTCTACCGCGGTCCCGACGACCTGATCACCGGGTTCGAGGAACGTGTCTCTGGCTCGCCGCTGCGCTCCGACCGGCGCGCACTCGCGACCTGGCGGGCGGGCCCGTTCCGCCTCGGCGACCTGTCGCCGCTGCCCGATTCGCTGCACTACCTGAGCCGCGCGATCCGCCACGTCGCCGACCTGCCGGCGATGGCCCACTACTATCGCAATGCCGTCGGACTCGAGCCGCTCGGCCGCGAGGCCGGCTCCGAACTCTTCGCGCTCGGCGACGATTCGGTGCTCGAGCTCGCACCCGGCGGCGTCGCCCTTCCCCAACCAGCCGATCGTTCCGAACTGCCCGATACCCTCGTCCTGCGCACCCACAATCTGGATGCCCAGATGGCCGCACTGCCGAAACGCGGTGCGCGCCTGAAGGGCGAGCTGATCGTGAAGGAGGAGACGACCCGGCTCAGGTTCCTCGCCGATCCCGAAGGCTGGATCGTCGGCCTCGAGGAACGCGGCCAGGTCCGCAGCCGCTACATCGACGACGTCGAGGCGGATCGGCGCTGGCGGGCGCGCCAGCAACGCCGATGAGCCGCCGAGGCCGGGCTGGATACACCGGAGTCGCCTCCCGGGGCTGAAGAGCCGGTTCCGTATTGCTCGGCTGGAACATAGTTATATTTGGCATGCGAAATACGAACTATGAAGTCGCTATATTGACTTAGAACATCACTCTGGTAGATTGCAGGGATAGAAACTGTCGTTAGACGACGCGGTTTGGCTATGCAATATCCTCCTGCGCTGCGGACGATGGGCTCCCGCACGGCAAGCCTCCTGACGGAATTAAATGAGTCCAGGCAGTCGACGTTCACGATTGCAGACGCCCAGACCATCACTGGCCTTTCCCAGGCAGCAGCCGGTCGGCTTGTCCAGAAGGCACAGAAGCGCGGATTGTTCACCCGGCTGAAGCCGGGGTTGTACACCGTCGTACCGTTCGAGCTCGGGCGTGCCACGACCTACATCGACCATCCCTATGTGATTGCGCGCGAAATGGCCGACGGCGCACCGTACTTTCTCTCGCATGCGACGGCGTTCGAAGTGCACAGGATGGTCACTCAGCCAGGCTTTGTGACGTACGTGACCTGTGCGCGCCGAGTGCGGCCGCAAACGGTCGGCGGCTACGACTTCAGGTTCGTGTTGACCGGAATTGCCGAACAGTTCGGCGTCATGAAGCACTGGATCGACAAGGCGCGGTTCGTGATGGCCAGCGATCTCGAGCGCACCGTGATCGACGGCTTGTGCAGGCCCGAGTACGTCGGCGGAATCACGGAAGTGGCGAAGGGTCTGTGGATGAGGCGCGGGGCGCTCGATGCGCGGTGCGTCGTCGACTACGCCCTGCGCCTGGACGTCGGTGCCGTGATCCGCCGACTGGGATTTCTGCTCGAGCGTTACGAGCTCGCCGAGGTAGCGGCGCTGGATCGGTTGCGGGCCGCGCTGACGGCCACCTATCAGCGACTGGACCCCTTGCTACCGCCGGAAGGTCCGCGTGTTGCCCGGTGGCGGTTGCAGATCAATGTGCCGCTCGAGGAGCTCGATGCCGTGCGCTTCAGCTGATGATTCCCCAGCGAAACCTCTCGCTGATCGCGAACTCGCTCGTTGACGCCGGCGGGCGGCGAGTACCCGAAGCGGTCATCGAACGGGACTATGTCCTGGCATGGTTGCTGACCGGCCTGGCGCAGGATCCATTGCGCGAGGTCCTCGCCTTCAAGGGTGGCACCGCGTTACGTCGATGCTGGTTCGAGGGCTATCGGTTCTCCGAAGACCTCGATTTCACTCTCATACGTCCCTTGCCCCTGGACGAAATCCTGGCGGGTCTCGCGGCCGTCTTCGCCGCGGTCCACGCGGCCTGCGGGTTGCGTCTATCGTTCGATCGGGAGGATCGGCACGCCCATCAGAACAGCCACACATTCTACCTGCGCTACGAGGGGCCGCTGCCGGCGGCCAGCGACGTGAAGGTCGATGTCACGATCAGCGAGGTTCTATGCTTGCCGCTCGTGGAGCGCCCGGTGCTGCGGACCTACGATCACTTCGAAGATCTGCCCAAGGGTCCAACTCTTCAGGTGTATGGCCTCGAGGAAATCGCCGTCGAGAAGCTGGTCGCGCTGAGCGATCGGGCCAGGAGCGAGCCACGGGACCTGTACGACCTCTGGTATCTGCTGAACCGCACCGGGCTACGCATCGAAAACCTGCGCGCCGAACTGGATTGCAAACTGGCCTTCCGCAAACGCCCGCTCGCCGGACTGGAGCAGGCGATCACAGGCAAGGAGGATCGACTGAGACGCCTTTGGACTGCGCGGCTGGCGCATCAGATGAACGATCTTCCGCCCTATGAAGGCGTGTTCCGGGACGTCTCGCGCGCGCTGCGCGTCGCGGGTCTGCCCGGGCTCCCGGAATGAACATCGAGGCTCGGGAGCCTTCCTGGCACCCACTGCTATTCTTCGGCGACTCGCTCGCCGATGCACCCTGGTTCCGCCGCTGACGTGCGCATCCTCGAATACTCCGGTCTCGATACCTCGAAGCTCACCGCGCGCTACCAACGCGTTCGCGACGCGCTCGAACGCAATGATTTCCGCGCGGCCGAGGTCAAGAAGCTCGTCAATCTGAAGCACGGCAAGTTCTACCGGGCGAAGCTCGACGACGCGAACCGCCTGCTGTTCTCGCTGGTGCGATGCGGCGGCGAAACCTGCGCGCTGATGCTCGAGGTGATCGAGCACCACGCGTACGAGAAATCCCGCTTCCTGCGCGGCGCGAGCATCGACGAGTCGAAGATTCCGCTCCTCGACGCCGCGCCGGCGCCCGAGGAGGCGCAGATGCTGCGCTACCTGCATCCGATGCGCTCGGCAATCCAGTATCTCGACAAGCCGCTGTCGTTCGACGACGTCCAGGAAGCCGTTTATCGTTCACCGGCGCCACTGGTCCTGGTCGGCGGTGCCGGCAGCGGCAAGACGGCGCTGACGCTCGAGAAGATGAAAGCGGCCGACGGCCAGGTGCTCTACGTCACGATGTCGGCGTTCCTGGCACAGGGCGCGCGCGATCTGTACTACGCGCAGGGATTCGATCGCGACGATCAGGAGGCGGTTTTCCTGTCCTACCGGGAATTCCTGGAATCTCTGCGCGTGCCGCCGGGTCGCGAAGTCGCCTGGCGGGACTACGCCGGCTGGTTCGAGCGCCAGCGCCAGGGGTTCAAGGGCGTGGATGCGCACCAGGCCTGGGAGGAAATGCGCGGCGTGATTGCTGCCGACGCGGGTGGCGTGATGTCGCGCGAGGTCTATCTGGGCTTGGGCATACGGCAGTCGGTGTTCGGTGAAGCCGAGCGCGCGCGGGTCTACGACCTGTTCGAGCGCTATCGGAAATGGCTCCCGGAGGTGGGTCTCTACGATCCGGGCCTGGTGGCGCAGCATTGGCTGGCACTCGCCGCGCCGCGCTACGACTTCGTCGTCGTCGACGAGGTGCAGGACCTGACACCGGCGCAGTTGCTGCTGGTGCTGCGAATGCTGAAATCGCCCGACGGCTTCCTGCTCTGCGGCGACTCCAACCAGATCGTGCACCCGAACTTCTTCGCCTGGAATCGCGTCAAGACGCTGTTCTGGCGCGATGCCGAACTGGCCGCGCGCCAGCCGCTGCACGTATTGCGCGCGAATTTCCGCAATGGTCGGCTGGTGACGCAGGTCGCCAACCGGCTTCTGAAGATCAAGCACCGCCGATTCGGGTCGATCGATCGCGAAAGCAACTTCCTGGTCGAAGCCACGGGGGCCGACGAGGGGCTCGTCACGCTGCTGCGCGACGACGAGGCCGTACGTCGACGGCTGGACGAGCAGACCCGCCGTGCCGCCAGTTGTGCGGTGCTGGTGCTGCGCGAGGAAGACAAAGCCCAGGCCCGGCAGCATTTCCGCACGCCGCTGGTGTTCGCGATCCACGAGGCGAAGGGCCTCGAGTACGA
>JAYTNX010000023.1:0-5252 GCA_043748075.1 Pseudomonadota bacterium | reverse complement strand
GGTGGTCTGCACGCACTTTCCGCGCTGGCTCGACGGCGCCTGGGATGACGCGACGATGTCGACGCTCGACTTCGGCGTCAATGCCGATGGCTTTCTCGCTGAACAGGCCGTGGTCCCGGCGCAGGGTCTGGTGCGGATCCCCGAGGGCCTGTCATTCGAGCAGGCGGCGACCTTTCCGAACGCCGGACTCACAGCCTGGCATGCCGTCGTCGACGGCGCGCAAGTCAAGCCCGGCGAAACGGTCGTCACGCTCGGCACCGGCGGAGTTTCGGTGTTCGGCCTGCAGTGGGCGAAGATGCTCGGCGCGCGCGTCGCCATCACCTCGTCGAGCGACGCGAAGCTCGCGCGCCTGCGCGCGCTGGGCGCGGACTTCACGGTGAACTATCGAACGCGTCCGGCGTGGCATGAGGCGATTCTCGAGGCCACCGGCGGACGCGGCGCGGACGTCGTGCTGAACACCGTCGGTATCGGCGAGCTGGAGCGCTCGCTGCTCGCCTGCACCTCGAATGGACGCGTCATGCAGATCGGCGCGAATCCGGTCGGGCGGGGCGCCGCGGCCCAGGGTGCGGCGGGCGTGCCCGTGGAGCCCCCGGTCGGCCTGAGGGATTTCCCGCGCGCCATGATCATGCGCGGCCTGCGCATCCAGGGCGTGATCGTCGGCAGTCGACGCATGCTCGCCGCAGCATTGCAGGCCGCGGCCACGAACCGGGTCGCGCCGGTCATCGATCGCGTCTTCGCCTTCGAGGAAGCCCTCGATGCGGTGCGCTACATGGAAAGCGGCGGGAAGATCGGCAAGATCGTGATCCGCGGCGCCTGAGCCGCTGCGTTGGGATTCGCAACATTTTCTCGGTCAGCCGGACCGACGCCGGCGTAGCAGCGCCTCATTCTCAGGGGCGTCGCCGCATCGACCGCCGCGATTGCGGTACCCGGTTCGCGCAAAGCGAGTAGTCTCCCCCGAAGGCTTGCTTTTCACTCCCGGGATTCTCATGTTTGGCGGGGCGACGCAGTTCCAGGCGAGCCTCCTGCAGCAGGCCACAGAAGGCGCGCGCGCAGACCGGATCGCGGCGCAGGCGGTCGCCGCCTGGCGCGGCATCAGTTCGGCCTTGTCACCGATCATCGGCCACGGCGGCGTCTCCGCGCTGTTCGAGCGCAGCCTGCATCTGGCGACCCCTCGGCATCCGACCCTGGTCGCCGCGCTGGACTCCGCGGCTTCCGCTGACGACTTCGCGGCCCTGAGGGCCACCCTCTCGAGCGTCCCGGGACCCGAAGCGGCAGCCGCTCAGGGCGAACTCCTGGAGGCGTTCTACGGACTGCTCGCGGGACTGATCGGCGAGCCGCTCACGACGCGGCTGCTGCAACCGGTCTGGGACACACTTCAAAGCGGTGATCCCGCCAAGGACGATGCACCATGATCTCGCCGAAAGTGACGATCCAGCGTCTGCACACCGGTGTGCCGGGCCTCGACGAGGTGCTCGGCGGGGGCCTCCCCGAGTTCTCGTTCAACCTGCTCGCGGGGCCGCCCGGCAGCGGCAAGACGACACTCGCGCACCAGATCATGTTCGCGCTGGCGACGCCGGCGCGTCCGGCGCTGTAGTTCACGGGACTCGGCGAGCCGCCGCTGAAGATGCTGCGCTATCAGCAGCAGTTCGATTTCTTCGACAGCGATGCGGTCGGCCGCTCGATCCGCTTCGTCAGCCTCGGCGACGAGGTCGCCGCGGGCGACCTGGACGCCGTGCTCGCGCGGATCAAGACCGAGGTGCAGGCCACGTCGCCGGGCATCGTCATCGTCGATTCGTTCCGCTCGATGGTGCTGTCGAGCCGCGCGGAAGCGGCCGGGGCGCTCGTCCTGCAGCAGTTCATCCAGCGGCTCGGCATGGCCATGACGAGCTGGCAGGCCACCACCTTCCTGCTGGGCGAATATGCGGCCGAGCAGGAGCAGAATCCGGTCTTCACCGTGGCGGACGGCGTGATCTGGCTGCGGCAGAGCGTCCAGCGCAACTCCATCGTTCGCAAGATGCAGGTCATGAAGATGCGCGGGCAGTCGACGCGGCCTGGCCTGCACACCTTCCGCATCACGCAGGCGGGCCTGCATGTTTTCGCCCCGGCTCCGGTGGCGGTATCGCCGCCTTCGGACCCGATCACCGCGAATGCGCCGCGACTGCAGATGGGTGTGCCCGGGCTCGATGACATGATGGGCGGCGGGCTGCCGCGCGGGTTCTCGCTGCTGGTCGCCGGCCCGTCGGGCTCGGGCAAGAGCATCCTCGCCGGTGCGTTCCTGGCCGAGGGCGCGCGCGTCGGGCAGACTGGGGTGATCGCGGCTTTCGAGCAACGCCCGAACCGCTCGCGCGGTCCCGCGATGACCGAGCTGATCGAGAGCGGTCGCGTCGGCATCGTCGATACCCGCGACGCAGCCCTGTCGGTCGACGAGATTTCGATCCTGCTGCTGGCCGAGATCCGCCGGCTCGGCGCGACCCGTGTGGTGATCGATTCGCTGTCCGGATTCGAGCTCGCGCTGGCGCCCACGTTTCGTGAGGACTTCCGCGAATCCCTGTCGCGCCTCGTCTCGTTGCTGGCGAGCTCGGGCGTCACGGTGCTGATGACCTCGGAACTCGAAGACCGCTACGGCGACTTGCGCTTCAGCCCGTATGGCACCGCGTTCCTGACCGACGCGATCATCGTGCAGCGCTACATCGAGGTCGACAGCCGCCTGCAGCGCGTGCTGGCCGTCGTCAAGGTGCGGGCGAGTGCGCATTCCGACGAACTGCGGCTGTTCCACATCGACGGCGACGGCATCCGCATTGGAGGCATGCTGACGGAGACCGAGGGTCTGCTCAGCGGGCAGCCGACGCGCCGGCCGACGCCCGCATGACGCCCGAGGCCCTCGATGCGGAGGCGGTGCGCGTACGCGCCGAGCTGGCTGCGCTGAGCAATACCCTCGTGCTGGTGCAGCAGGAGCTGGGCGACGACCGGGTTTCGCGGCTGCTCGCCGCGAACGAGCAACTGGTGCGCGCGGCGCTGCTGGCGGACTCGATCGCCGAGAAGGCCTTGATGAGCCTCGCGGACCTGACGCACGGTCAGGCGGACGCCGCCGCCGCAACCGGCCTCAGCGTCGATACCGCCCGGTTCGGGCCGCTCGAGTCGGCACTGGCGATGGCACGACGCCGTCAGACCCGCCTGGCCGTGATCTGCCTCGGCCTCGATGCGTCCAGCGTCGCCGATGGGGGAACGGATCGAGCGGCCGGGGAGGCCGTGATGCAGGCCGCCGTGCGTCGCCTCGAGTCGGCCTTTCGCCGGGCGGACACGGTCTGTCTGGAGGAGGGCGAGTCGGCGCTCCTGGTGCTGGCCGAGGTCGCCCGTGCCGGCGATGCGGCCCGGATTGCGATCAAGCTCGTGGCCGCGCTCGCGGATTCCGTGCAGGTGGACGGGCGCGAGCTGCAACTCGCGTCCAGCATTGGCATCGCGGTGTATCCGCTCGACGGCGCCGACGCGTCCAGCCTGCTCGAGCGGGCCGAGACCGCGATGCGGCGCGCGCGCGCGCACCCCGGCGGCGGGATCGAGTTTGCCGGCGTGCCGGCCGGTGGCGCGGCCGACCCGACGATTGCGACGCCCAGGTTGCAGCGCGCGCCTCGCCTGCCCGATGCACCGCTGCAGGATCTGCGCGAAGTCAACGAACGGCTGGTGATTGCGGCGGTGCAGGCCCAGCAGCAGCAGCTCGACTCGCTGGACCGGACGCGGGAGCTGCAGGTGCGCTTCCTGGCGATGGTCGCACACGAACTGCGCAACCCGCTGATGCCGATCCGCACCGCTGCGGAGTTGCTGCTGCGCGCCCGCAATGACGAATCGATGCTGACGCGCCTGCAGGGCGTGATCCAGCGCCAGGTGGTGCAGATGTCGCGGCTCGTCGACGACCTGCTCGACACCTCGCGAATCACCTCCGGCCAGATCAGGCTCGAGCGCGGATCGGTGGATCTCGCGACGGTGCTCGACACCGCCCGCGATTCCTGCCAGGCGGCGATCGATTCGCGGTCGCAGTCGCTGGAATGGTCGGTGGCGACCGACCCGATGTCGACCGAGGGCGATCCGGTACGACTCGCGCAGGTGTTCAGCAACCTGCTGGACAATGCGTCCAAGTACACGCCGCGCGGCGGTCGGATCCGGCTCAGCGCCGCGCCGCACGGTGACTCGATATCGATTGCGGTGTCGGATGACGGGCGCGGCATCTCGGCGACGGCCATGCCCCACATCTTCGACCTGTTCGCACAGGACCCGCGCACCCTCGCCTTCGGTTTCGGGGGCCTCGGCGTCGGGCTCGCCGTGGTACGCGAACTCGTGGATGCGCACGGCGGCCGGATCGCCGCACACAGTGCCGGGGTCGATCAGGGCAGCAGATTCGTGGTCACGCTGCGCAGGTCTGCCGCGGCTGCGGCGGCCTGAGCGTCGCGCACGCCTGCTGCGTCAGGGATCCGGCAAGATCAGGTATCGGCACGACCGTGGCATGAAAGCCCAGACTTCGGGGGAAGCGCGATGTTCTCGACCCTGATCGACGAAGTGTCCCTGGGACGGCGAGACGCCCTCTCGGCGCTGCTCGGCTCCGGCCTCGGGCTCGCCCTGGGTGCCGCCGCCACGCCCGCCGTCGCAGCGACCCGTCCCGGCGGGCTCGACCTGACGAACCCCGTCGACAACCTGTATGCCTTCGGCAAGATCTGGTCGACCTACGCCGACCAGCCCGCGATCAGCGCCTTCCATGGCCTGATGTACCTGCGCCTCGGCGATCGTCGCATGCTGCCGATCTTCGGTTACGTCGGCACCGGCGTGCTGCAGGCGAAGTTCGACGCGAAGTCCGGCACGCTGATCCGCAAATCGCGCGAGACCGGTTACTTCACCGATCTGCGCACGGGGGACGTCCTCGAGGAGTGGGCCAATCCGGTCACCGGCGAAACGGTGCCGGTCTATCACTTCTACAACGATCTCGCCGCCTTCCGGATGCAGGCGCCGGACATGCCGGTCTACGCGCTGGGCAAGCCAGGCGACGGCCCGACCCTGATGAACGAGGGCAGCGTGTTTCCACGTGCCGACGGCAAAGTGCCTCTGTTGCTGCCGTTCCAGCAGGTTGGCACCGATCACATGATGCTGACCTGGGACTACACCCACGAGTACACCAACCCGGTGACACCGGAAGGCTGGCCGGGCTACTCCACTGGCGCGCGCATTTCGCCGTCCGAACACTTCACGCTGAATTTCTCGAAGCGCGA
>JAYTNX010000022.1:0-8175 GCA_043748075.1 Pseudomonadota bacterium | reverse complement strand
GCGCCGCGCCACGGGTCGCTCGAGCACGCGCCGCAGCGCCGCACCGAACATCGTCCACAGCAGCATGCAGGGCAGGTTGATGGCCGCGCTGACCGCGAGCAGCACGGCGAGGGCCTCGACCCGCGTCACGCGCGGGTCGAGCACATCGCCGAGCATCGCGACGGCCGCGACGGCCATGCCCCAGGCCTTCGGATTCACGAACTGGAACAGCGCCGACTCGATCGGCCGCAGGGGTCGCGGCGCCCCCGATTCGCCCTCGACCCGGGCCGCCGGCGACGCCGGCACGGCTCTCGCCGACTCGGCCGCAGGCCCGACCGCGGACCGCGTCGCGGCGTGCGCCTCACGCAGCAGCGACGACGCCAGCCAGAGCAGGTAGGCGGCGCAAAGCACCGTCAACGCAGCGGTCACGGCCGGCCAGGCCAGCAGAACGGCGGCCACGCCCGCGTAGGCGATCGTCAGCAGCAGCAGGAAGCCCCCGGTGATACCGAACAGATGTGGAAGCGAGCGTTGCAGGCCGAAGCGGGCCCCGGAGGCGAGCAGCATGAAGTTGTTCGGACCCGGCGTGATCGACATCACCAGGACGAAGGTCACGAGCGGCAGGATGGCGAGCACGGGATTCATGGCGAGCGAGCGCGGCGGGGTGGAGTCGTCGCAGGTTAGTGGGCGCGACCGGATGGGTACAGATACAGGAATTCCAGACTTCAGGCAGTACAGTTCCGGCAGACTCCGGCGCTGCTATCCTCGTCGTTGCAAGTCCGCAGGAGGCAAAGATGGCTAACACCGGATCGCCGCGCATGACGATCCCGCGCGGCGCCGTACCCCGCTACGACCTGCTCGCCGACGAACTGGTCACGATGATCGGCGCCGGGCAGCTTCGCACGGGCGACCGCGTGCCCTCGGTGCGCGTGCTCGCCCGCCAGCGGCGCGTCAGCCCGAGCACGGCGGTCGCGGCGCTGCGGGCGCTCGAGCGTCGCGGCGTGGTCGAGGCGCGGCCGCAATCGGGGTTCTTCGTCCTGCCGCGAACGCCGCGGTCGCCGCCGCCGGCGATCACACGGCCACCTCGCTCCGCGCGCGACGTGCGCGTGAATGCGCTCGTCAACTTGTTGAATGCGGCCTCGCTCGACCGGTCCGTCGTGCCGCTCGGCTCTGCCCTCCCGGAGCCTTCGTGGTTTCCCGGCCGCAGCCTGCAGCGCGTACTGGCACGCTCCGCGCGGCGCGTGCCGGCGCTGACCGTGGATTACCCGGCCCTGCCGGGACTGTTGGCGCTGCGCCAGCAGATCGCACGGCACTACGCGGGGATCGGCTGCCTCCTCGAGGCCGACGAGCTGCTGATCACGAACGGCTGCATGGACGCCCTGAATCTCTGCCTCGGCGCGGTAGCCGGTCCGGGCGACACGGTCGCGGTCGAATCGCCGACCTGGTTCGGCTTCCTGCAGGTCATCGAAAGCCTCGGCCTGCGGGCACTGGAGATCCGCACCGATCCGCGCACCGGCCTGTCTGTCGAGGCATTCGAGCAGGCTCTGACGTCGCGCGCCGACCCGCGGATCCGCGCCTGCCTGCTGTCGACGACCTTCTCCAATCCGCTCGGCGCGAGCCTTCCGGAGGATGCCCGGCGGCGCCTGCTGGAGGTTTGCGGCGAGCACGACGTCGCGCTGATCGAGGACGACGTCTACGGCGACCTGCATTTCGGGGCGGCGCGCCCCCCGCCCATGAAGAGTTTCGACCGGCACGGCCAGGTGATGCTCTGTTCGTCGTTCTCGAAGACGCTCGCGCCCGGCGCGCGCATCGGCTGGGTCGCCGCCGGCCGCTGGAGCGATGCCGTGCGGCTGCGCAAGTACACCGCGTCCATCGCGACACCGACGCTGTGGCAGGACGCGCTCGCGACCTACCTGCGCGGCGATGCCTGGGGTCGGCACCTGCGACGCCTGCGTCGCGCCTGCGCGCTGCAGGTGGAGCGCTTCTCGGAGGCGATCGAGGACACCTTCCCGCGCGGCACGCGGCTGAGCCGACCGCAAGGCGGATTCGTGCTCTGGGTCGAGCTGCCGGCGGGCGCCGACACCGTGAAGTTGCATGCTCGCGCCAGCGCTGAAAAGATCAGTTTCCTGCCGGGCACGCTGTTCTCCGCGAGCGGCGGCTATGGTCACTGCCTGCGAATCAACTGCGGCCGGACCTGGACGCCGCGGGTGGCCGCGGCGGTACGCCGCCTGGGAGCACTCGCCTCCGCTCAGTGATCGAGCGGTCCGAGCAGCCATTGCAGCGCGCCGCTGCCGGGATTGCGCACCATCAGGTGCGTGCGTCGCCCGAGCCCGGGCAACTCCGCCACGTCGGCTTCGGCGACGAACTCGACCTCGAGTTCGCGACACGCGAGTATCGCCGCCGCGAGTGCAGCGGGCGAGCCCAACTCGAACGCCTGGGCGAGGTAGCCGATGTGAGGCGTCTGAGCGCGGGGCCGCAGATCGACACAGGCCTCGGCGTAGTTGAGCGGCTCGGAAAGCGCGATCTTGCCGAACATGTGGTTGCCCTGCATGAACGTGATGTGCGTGCGCGCGCCGATCGGCAGGCGCAGGAACGCGTTCACGCGGTCGGCCGTAATCACCTCGTCGATCAGCACACCCATCCCGAGCACGCGCTCGTAGAACGCACGTGCGCGCGGAATCGAGCGCACCACGTGCGAGGTGGTCACGACCGGCGTGAAGCCGGTGCGCGTGCGTCCGTGGCGTTCCACATAGGCGCGCATCTGGCCGATGCGGGTTGCCGGGTCGGTGCTGGCAAGCTCGACCAGGTTGATGGTCACGCCGTCGGGGCCATCGAACAGCACCTCGACCGGGTTGCCCACCCCGGCCGTCAGGCTGTGCTGCGTCGGCTCGGTCCAGAAGGGATAGCCCGCGGCGCGCAAGCGGTCCGCGGAGGCGCGGATGTCGGCATCGTAGAAGTTGAGGTTCGCCAGCCCGAACTGCTGCGAATCCTGGCGCAGCGGAATCGTCTCGCGCACCGCACCCGCCGGCAGGCTCCGCGCATCGAACTCCAGCAGCAGCACGCGGCCGACCGGCGACGCGCCCGCGCCCAGGAGCTGGCAACGTGCGGCGGCCCCGCGCGGCAGACTCCACAGATGCTCGAACCCGGGCCCGGACCAGCGGGTTTCGTCCGCGGCGTCGAGGCCGATCACGTCGGCGTAAAACCGCGTCGACGCCTCGAGGCTGCGGACGCTGATCACCGCCATGGCCAGCGGCGAGCCCTCCGGTGCGACGATATCCCCCAAGGCTAGAGCACGTCCCAGGCGTAGGTGCCGCGCTCGAGGCTGAACCCGGCCAGCGCATCCATCGCCGCGTCCTCGTTGCGCGTCAGGCGGCGCACGTTCGAGGCCATGCGTCGCTTCGCCTGCTGCGAGAACAGCGAGGCGATCGAGATCGCTTGCGCCGAATGCGCATGACCCTCCGCAGACAACGTGGCCGCGCGCGACAGGGTGCACAGGCCGACGAACAGGTCGATCGCCACGTCGGCCAGGCGCTTCAGGTCGTACTGGCGGTCGACGACGGACTTGCCGTGCTTGCGCAGCAGGAAATCGGCGGCCGACGACAGCTCGAGCGCGTACTTCTCGTACACCGCCTGCGCATCCGCAAGATCCTTCGGCAGCCGGCTCGCGATCCGGTCACGCCCCACCCCGGTGGCCTGGGTCAGCTTCTGACCGGCATAGCCCGAGAGCATGCCGAATCCCTTGATCGGATGATTGAAGATATCGTCGACCGCGGTCTTCAGTTCCTCGAGCGCATTGCCAGCGTCCTTGAGCCCCGACAGCCCGATGAACAGACGGAGGATCTCGTTGGTGCCCTCGAAGATCGACAGGATCCGGCTGTCGCGCACGATCTGCTCGTAGGGGTATTCGCGCATGAAGCCATTGCCGCCGGCAATCTGCAGCGCCTCCTGCCCGCAACGCTGGATTGCGTCACTGGCGAAGACCTTGCTGATCGCCGCCTCGGTCGCGTAGTCCTCGACGCCCGAGTCGATGTAGTGCGCCAGCATCCACACCGTGCTCTCGGCGGCGAAGCAGTCGATCGTCATCTGCGCGATCTTCTCGCGGACCAGACCGTAGCGGGCGATCGGCGCACCGAACTGCTTGCGCTCGTTCGCCTGCGCCGTCGCGAGCCGGATCAAGGTCTTCATGCCGCCGACGGCACCGCCGCCGAGCCCGGTGCGGCCGCTGTTGAGGATGCCCATCGCGACCTTGAAACCCTTGCCCTCGCCGCCGAGCACGTTTTCCGGAGGCACGCGCACATCGGCGAAGCCGACGACGGTGGTCGACGAGGCGCGGATGCCCATCTTGTCCTCGTGGCTGCCGTGGCTGACGCCCGGCCAGCCGGCCTCGACGACGAACGCGGTGATCTTGCCCTCCGTGCCTTCCGTGCGCGCGAACACCGTGTAGACCTGCGCGATGCCACCGTTGGTGATCCAGATCTTCTCCCCGTTCAGCGTCCAGCTGCCGTCCGGGTTCAGCTTCGCCGTCGTGCGGATCGACGCCGCATCCGAGCCGGAACCGGACTCGGTCAGGCAGAACGCCGCGATGGACTCGCCGCTCGCGAGCGCCGGAAGGTATTGCGACTTCTGCGCGTCGGTGCCGTAGAGCAGGATGCCCTTCATGCCGATCGAGCTGTGCGCACCGATCGTCAGCGACACGGAGGCATCGTGCGTGCTGGTCTGCGACAACACGCGCGCGTAGCCGCCGTTCGACAGCTCGAGCCCGCCATGTTCCTCCGGGATGATCAGCCCAAAGAGCCCCATGTCCCGTAGGCCCTGGATGAACTCCTCCGGCTGGTGTGCCTCGCGGTCCCAGGTCTTGAAATCGCCGGCCTTGTCGGCGAGGAACCCGTCGATGGCCTCCACCACCGAACCCAGAATCTCCCGATCGCGTTCGCGGATCTTCGGATACGGAAACAGGTTCTCCTCGAGGATCGAGCCGACGAACAGGCTCTTCGCGGCGCTCTGGTCGCGACGCAGTCTGTCGGGGGCGCTCGCCTGCGGGGCAGCCGGCGCCGTGCCGGCCGGGACATCCATGGTCTCGGGCATATTTGATTCCAGCTGATTGTTGCGTTGCGGGGAACGGTACGCCGGGGCTCAAACCCTGTCGAGAGCGATGCCGTCTCGGCGGGGCGCGAGTCGTAACGAAGACGTCGGGGTCATCGTCGGCACGGGCGGGGTGTGTGGGGCCGTTTTCATTCGCCGCCCGTTATCGGCTCGGTGAAAACGGCCCCACACATCCCACCCGCGCCGGCACAGGTCACCGGCATCGAGACGACGCGAGCACCGGGGCTCTTCACTCAGTGAAGAGGGTCTTGGACCTCGGCGTCGATGCCGCGACGATCGTCGACTTGCGATCGACGTTCCCGATTTCGAACATTGCGCAGGCAACGAGATTGCCCCAAACGCCCCCCGAAGCTCCGCGCGGAGTCTCTTCGACCCCCGGCACGACGGTGGGCGCCGGGGTGACGGCTCGGGGGTGTTTTCACCGAGCCGATAACGGGCGGCGAATGAAAACACCCCCGAGTCGGCGCCCCGACGTCGATCATCTTTACTCCGGGTCTCGAGGAACCCCCACCATGGACCGTCGGAACCGCCTATGGCACCCTCATTGGACTCCCCCGAGGCCCGAAGCCATGAACGCAGTCCCCCACCCGAAGCTCCCCGAGGTCCACCCCCTCGAGGTCCACGAGAGTCGCGACTTCCGCAGTTACCACGCGTTCCTCAGGGCCGCCCGCAATTACATCGAAGGGCCGCTGCTCGGCCAGATGTTCGACCGCTACGAACGTGAGGTCGAGGCGGCACAACCGCCGCGGCCGGCGGACTGGCGCGACGCCGAAGCGGTGCTGGACCGCAGCACCGACTATCAGCTCTACAACTGGTACTACCGCAACCTGCAGCGCTTCAAGTACCACCGCCCCGACGTCGGAATCTTCGCGACGCTCGAAGGCCAGCGCGCGCGCCTGGAATCGCAGCTCGAGGACACCGCGCGCGCGACGCCGCCGGCCCAGTTGCGGCTGAACCCCGCGCTGGAGATTCCCGAGTATTTCCGCTTCGTGCCCTTCCACCAGCATACGGGTGGCGTCGCACACGATGCTTTGGACGGTGTGGCCTACGAGATCGGGCGACGCACGACGGTCGCTTCGCATTCCGACCCGAACGGCATCTATCGCATCCTCTTCGATGCGTTGCCGCCCGGACGCTACGCCAAGGTGCTCGACTGGGGCACAGGGCACGGCGCGGCGCTGATCACCTGGCAGCATCTGCACCCCGAGTCCGAGTGCCACGGCGTCGACCTCTCGGCGCCCTGCCTGAAGCTCGCGAACCAGCGCGCGCACGAACGCGGCGTCACGCTGTACCTGTCGCAGCAGGATCTCGAGCACCTCGACTTCGCCGACGACAGCTTCGACCTCATCTTCTTCAACTTCATGCTGCATGAGCTGCCGCCCGCACATACCCCGGCGCTGTTGCGCGAGGCCTGTCGCGTGCTGAAGCCGGGCGGGTTGTTCGCCGGTCACGAGTTCCACTTGCGCCCGGGCGATCACTTCCAGAACGCGATCCAGCGCACCCACGCCTGGACCAACAACGAGACCTATGCGACGCCATGGTACGACTCGCCGATCGCCGACTGGGCGCGTGAGGCCGGGTTTTCGAAGACCCAGGTCGCGCCGTTCGAGCGACTGAACCGTTCGGTGCCGCGCCCGGGGCGCACGCCGATCGGCGCCAACTACTGGAACCTGTACGTGTTCACCAAGTGAGCGGCGCGAGCCCGGAATTCAATGCCGCGCTGCACGGCCCCGTCACCGGCACCGAGCCGGATTTCCTGCGCGCACTGCCGATGGACAACGCGGTGGGGGCAATCGTTGCGCTGACCGCCGAAGTCTGGATGCTGCGCGAGCGGCTCGCCACGCTCGAGGCGGAACTCACCGCGCGCCGCGTGCTGCCCGAGGGCGCGGTCGAGAAACACCAGGAATCTGCGGAGCAGCAGAAGACCCGCGCCAGCGAGCTCGCGGCCTTCACGAACCGGGTGCTCGCCGAGCTCGCCCGCGATCGCGTGCCCGTGTCCTCGATCGACCCAGACGTGGGGAGGTACCTGCTGCCCCCAGCGCGCTGAGCGCGCACTGCGGTTCTGTCCCCACGCCGCGCTGCGGCGAGTTGCCTGCAGATGATCGGCTTTCCTTATCGCCCCGCCGGCATTCCAAATTGACCGATGCGCCCCTGGCTGGCGAGACTCGCGCCATGCGCTCGAGCGACGGTCGCCTGTCCCCATTCCTCAAGGCCAGCTGGGGCGTGGGCGCCATCGGCACGACCTCGATGCTCTACCTGGTGAACATGTTCCTGGTGTTCTTCCTGGTGCGGCACGTCGGCATGCCGGCGGCGGTCGCCGGTTCGCTGCTCGCGGTCACGCGCTTCTACGATGCGGTGATCGACCCCGCCATCGGCACGCTGAGCGACCGCACCCAGAGCCGCTGGGGTCGGCGGCGCCCCTGGCTGCTCGTCGGCGCAGTGCTCTGCCCGATCTCCTGCATCGCGATCTTCAATCCGCCGATCGGGCTCGCGGACGGCGCGCTCTACACCTGGATGCTGGTCGCGCTGCTGGCCTACCTGACTGCGTACTCGCTGTTCAGCATCCCGTACATGGCGCTCGGCACCGAGATGTCGGACGACTATGGTGAGCGCGCCTCGGTGATGGCCTATCGCACGTTTTTCGTCTATTGCTCCGGCCTGCTGGTCGCCTCCGGCGCGCCGGCACTGGTGGAACTGCTCGGCAAAGATCGCGCAGCGTATTCGTCGATGTCGATCGCCGTCGGCCTGCTGGTCGGCGCCACCATGCTGTGGGTCGTGTTCTTCACGGGCGAGGCGCGGGTCACCGTGCGCTCCCGGGAACGCGTGCCGTTCCGACTATGGTGGCGCAGCGTGCTGTCCAACGGCTACTTCCTGCTGATCCTGGTCACCAAGATGGCGCTGCAGCTCGGCACCGCCTTCCAGGGCGCCTCGATGCTGTTCTTCATGAGCTACGTGCTGCAGAAGGGCGAAGGCGCCCTGGCGCTGTACGGGCTCATCTCCAATGTGGTTGGCATCGCAACCGTGCCCTTGTGGAGCCGTGTGCTGCGCAGCGTCGAGCGCCGGCCGCTGTTCATCGCGCTGCTGGCCGCGAACGCC
>JAYTNX010000021.1:0-8288 GCA_043748075.1 Pseudomonadota bacterium | reverse complement strand
GCACTGGTGCAGATGACCCGCAGTCTGGCGCTGGAGTTCGTGCGTCACCGGATCCGCGTGAACGCCCTCGCGCCCGGTTGGTTCATCTCGGAAATGAACGCCGACTACTTCGCGTCCGACAAGGGCAGGGCCTACATCCAGCGCATGCCGCCCGGGCGCACGGGAGCGCTCGAGGAACTGGTCGGACCGGCGCTGCTGCTGGCGAGTGAGGCGGGCTCATACGTCAACGGGGTCGTGCTGCCGGTGGACGGTGGGCACCACGTCGCGCTCGTTTGAGTCGCGGCTCGCGGCCTACGGGGTGTCGGGTTCCGCCAATGGCGTTGTCGTTGCCGCAGGCTGCGGCGCCGGGGCCGCCGCCTCGGCGGTTTGCGTGGCGGGCGCTGCGCCACCCGCCACCGGCGCAATACCGCTGGCCGGCACCATCGCCGGATCAATCGCCGGTTCGTCGGGTGGAATGTCCAGCCCGATCACCTGCGGTATGCCGGACGCCTCGCGCAACGCCTGCAAGGCGAGATCCCAGTGAATCGCCGTCTGCGTCGGTCCGAGCAGCGCATCGAGACGCTTCTCGAAATCCTCGACGTTCGGTTCCGCGAGCTGGCCTTCGGCGTCGACCGGCGGGTGAACCTCGAGCCACACCTCGCCGTCGACGCGCGAGATCTTGATCGGCTCGTTGACCAGCGCGACGGGCGTGCCGATCGAGACCGCGGCGAACAGACGCTCGACGTCTTCCGGATACATGCGCAGGCAGCCATGCGTGACCGCCATGCCGACCGCATCGGGATTGTTGGTGCCGTGGATCAGATAGGAACCACCCGGAATCGCGAGCCGCATCGCGTAGGCGCCCAGCGGGTTGTCGGGCCCGGGTCCGACGACCTTCGGCAGCGGCGGTTCGCCTCGCGCCGCATGTTCCTTGCGCACCGACTCGGGCGGATACCAGGCGGGGTTGCGACGCTTGTCGACGATGCGGGTGACGCCCATCGGCGTTTGCCAGTCCATCTTGCCGACGCTGACGGGGAAGGTCAGCACCGTCGGCTTCTCACCCTTGCGGGGCTTCGGAAAGAAATAGAGCCGGTGCTCCGGCAGGTTGACCACGACGCCCTGTCGCGGTCCCGGCGGCAGCACGCGCTGGCCCGGAATGACGACTTCGGTGCCCTCTCCGGGCAACCACGGATCGATGCCGGCGTTGACGCGCGTCAGCTCCTCGTAGCCGAGGCTGTAGCGTCGTGCGATCTCGATGAGGGTGTCTTCGTAGCGCGTGCGTACGCGCTCGACGTTGCCGAAGATGCCGCCGCCGTCCTCGCGCAGTTCGAATATCGTGGCGGCCGCCGGCGCCGCTGCGCCGACCGTCACGATCAGCGCCGCAACCGCGAGCGCCCGCAGCGCGGTCAGTCTCAAGGAAGCATTCATACCGATAGTCTAGCCAATCCGCGCGCCGTTCTGGCACGCGGCGGGCCGGGTCGCGGACGCTCGGAGCCCCGCGCCGGAGTCAGAGCCCGAGCATCTGCCGCAGACTGGCGACGTCCTTCTCGGACTCGCTGACCAGGCCCTCCAGGGCCTTGCGATCGAGCCGCATTCGCTCGCACGCCGAAACGCCCTGCAGGTTCAGTTCGAGCGTCTCCGGATAGGCATGGAAGGTCGCCAGCAGCGAGCCGACCGTCAGGACGTCGGTGAGGTCGGGCGGCCCGTCGTGTTCGCGCTCGGTGTCCTCGTGCCCTTCGATCGCCGCCACGATGTCTTCCGGAATGCTCCAGGTCTCGAGCAGTGCCTTGGCGATGCTGACGTGCCAGTCGCGCTCCACCTCGAAGTAGGCCGCCTGGTCGTTGAACAGCGCCGGATGGCGCACGGCCTGCGTGAGGATGTAGAGCTTGCCGACCCCATGCAGCAGGCCCGTCAGCAGCGCGGTATCCGCGTTCACCTTGCTCAACCGGCGGGCGACGACGTGGCTGAAGGCCGCGACCAGGGAGCTGTGCTCCCAATGCGACTGCAGCGAGCCGCCGAGCGACTTGAGGGTCTCCGCCTTGCGCACCTGCGCCATCGCAAAGCTGATGGCCGCGCTGCGCACGAGATTGAAGCCGATCCGGGTGATGGCGGCGCGCAGGTCGGAGATCGGCTTGCCGACGTGACCGAGCGCGGCGGAGTTCGCCATCTGCATCACCCGCGCGGCGAGCGCCGGCTCCGAGCCGACCACGCGGACCACGTCCTTGGCGCTGACGTCCTCGTCCGACAGCACCCGCCTGACGCGGATCGCCACGTCGGGAAAACTGGGCAACTCGATCTCGCGACGCGACAGGCCTTGCGCGAGTTCCTGGATGAAGGCGAAAGCGGCGTTTTCAGGAACCGTTTCGATCGCGTCGGACGAGGGTGTGCTCATGTGTACCTCAATGGCCGAGCGCTTCGCGCAGTGCATTCATCTCGGTGTGGCAGTCGGCCAGGAGCTGCTCCATCGAGTCGCGATTGATGTTCAACCGGCCCGCGGACCGGCATTCCTGCAGTTTGATTTCCAGCAAGTCGGGTTTCTCGCGGAACGACGCGACCAGGTCGCCGACGGCCAGCACATCACCGAGTGACAAGGCCCCACGGCCGACCCGCTCCGCATCCTCGAAGCCGTGTATGGCCTCGATCAGCTCGTCGTCGATCTTCCAGGTCTCGAGCAGCGCCTTGGTGATGTCGGCGTGCCAGTCTCGCAAGATGCTCTGGAACGTCGCCTGGTCGGCGAACAGTTTTGGGTGACGCGCTGCGCGT
Source organism: Pseudomonadota bacterium (assembly GCA_043748075.1). GTDB lineage: Bacteria > Pseudomonadota > Gammaproteobacteria > Steroidobacterales > Steroidobacteraceae > UBA964. The sequence continues at coordinate 5,546 of JAYTNX010000021.1, read as the reverse complement.
GTCAGGATGTACAGCCGGCCCACACCCTGCAGCAGTCCGGCGAGCATCGCGGCGTCCGAACTCAGCTCGCGGTGCCGCCGCGCGATCACGCGACACAGTGAGGCGACTTCGACGCTGCGGCGCCAGAGGCGGTTCATTGGCTTCTCGAGCGCCTTGTACTGGTCCGCCGAGCCGAGCTGCGCCATCGCGAACGCCATGGCCGCGCTGCGCAGCAGGTCGAAACCCATGCGGGCCACCGCGGCGCGCAGGTCGGTGATCGGGTTCCCGGCCGTGTTGAGCGCGGCCGAGTTGGCCATGCTGAGGATGCGCGCAGCCAGCGCGGGCTCGGCGCCCAGCACGCGCACCACCCGCTCGGCGTTCGCGTTCGGGTCGGACAGCACACGCTGCACGCGGATCGCGACCTCCGGAAAGCTCGGGATGCTGACGGTTCCATTGGACAGCTCGATCGCCAGCGCCTTGACGAACTCGAAGGCCTCCTGACTCGAACCGCTGGAGGCCGGCGAAGGGGGTCTGGCGGCCGGCTTTCCCGTGGCGTTCATGCGCTCGCTCCGTACACGTGTGGTTATCGGCCCGGGTCGCGCAGCCTTGAGCGCCGGTGCCGGGCGGACCTAGCCCTGGCGGACGGCGGCGAGACGCGTCGCCCCGGGGCGGGCCTGCGGACCGTGGAGCCGCAAGGTCAGTTCCGCCTCGTGGCGGCTCATCATGCAGCCGGCGACGAGTTCCTCGACGTCAGCGCCACCGCGGGCCAGCCGGATCGCGAGTTCGTAAGCCGAGGCCGAGGTCCCGCCCGAGGGCGCCGTCGCGTAGCGGGCATCGGTCGCGAGCTGGCGCTGCAGCTCGTCGAAGTGCGCCGCCAGCGCCACTAGCGTAGCCAATTGCGCGCCGTTCTCCTCGCGAAGCTGTGACAGTTGCCGGGCGAGCGCCTCGAGTGCTGCCCCCACGGCTCGAGCACGGTTGCACATCAGTGCGATCAACCCGATCGCGGCCAGCGCGGTGCAGGCCGCGGCAGCGACGGCATTCCACAGTTCGCTGCTCAGTTCAGGCAAGGGCAACATGGGCACTCCAGGACAGGTGCAGTGACGGGACGGTGCCGCCGCGGGTCGGGCTCACTGCAGTGCCCGGGAGCGCTCGGCCGTGCTGATGACGTCCGTGAAACGGACACCGATCTTCTCGTTGACCACGACCACCTCGCCCTGCGCGATCAGCTTGCTGTTGACGAACACCGAGAACGGTTCACCCGCCTTGCGATCCAGCGGGATGACCGAGCCCGGCACGATGCCGAGCAGGCTGCGGATCGGGATACGCGTGCGGCCGACTTCCATGGACATCACCATGTTCAGGTCCAGCAGCACATCGAGATTCAGCTCGGAAGGTGCCGGGTCGGCGATCGGGGGACCCTGCAGCGGGGCCAGCTCGCTGCGATGCAGCTTGTCGTCGGGGGGTGTCATGGGTCGACCTCGGTCAGGTGGCGGTTTTCGATCGGGCCTGCAGCTGCGCCAGCGGTGATGGCCCCTGCGCGCGCGCGGCCCGGGCATTGCCCTGCAGCTGCACCGCGCACAGGCCGCGCGAGGCGCCGAGCTGCCCCTTGAACAGCGGCACCCCGTCGGATTTCAGGACGGCACGGCCGTCGAACTCGAACGGGATCACGTCACCGACCTTCAGATCGATCAGCTCGGAGAGCGCGAGCCGGCCTTCGCCGAGCACGGCGCGCATCTCGAGGGGCGCATCGAGCACCTCGTCGTGCAGCGCGTTGGTCCAGCGGTCGTCACGATCGGCACGGTCGCTTTGCACGCCGGCATCCAGCACGTCGCGCAGCGGCTCGATCATCGAGTACGGCATGGTGACGTGCAGTTCGCCGCCCTGCCCGTCAATGTCGATCTTGAACGCCGTGATGACCACGACTTCCGTCGGGCTGACGATGCTTGCGAAATGCGGGTTCATTTCCGTGTTGAGGTATTCCACCTCCAGCGGCTGCACGTGCGACCATGCCTGCTGCAGGTCGGCGAACACGCGATCGAGAACGGCGCGGATGATGCGGTTCTCGGTCGCGGTGAACTCGCGACCCTCGATCTTCGCGTGCCGGCCGCAGCCGCCGAATGCGGTGTCGACCACCGCGAACACCAGCTTCGGATCCAGCACGATCAGGCTCGTCCCGCGCAGCGGATTGAACTTCACCATGTTGAGGCTGGTCGGCAGGTGCAACGTATGCACGTACTCGCTGAACTTCTTCAGCTGCACCGCAGCCGCCGACACCTCCGCCGGGCGACGCAGGATGCCGTACATGCTCAGCCGGAACAGGCGCGCGAATCGCTCGTTGATCATCTCGAGCGTCGGCATGCGTCCGCGGACGATCCGCATCTCCTTGCCGAAGTCGTAGGTTCGCGCCTCGCCCGGGTTCGGCACGGCCTCGACCTGGGCCTCGATGCCGTTCATGCCGTTCATGCCGTTCAGCAGGGCATCGATCTCGTTCTGGTTGAGGACGGGTTCGCTCATGGTGCCTCCCGGATGAAGCAAACACCGTGCCAGCCCCCGCCGAGCCGCCGGAGCGAGAGCGGCGTCACGGAACCTCCGGCAACGGGCGGGTTGCGCGTCGACCGCTTGACGCTCCGCACCTTCCGCAACGGCGGCAAGTCGTCGACGTCCCTTCAGCCCGTCGCGGCCAGCGGCGGCGCGATGCGGGCCGGCGCGGGCACTGCGGCCGGAGCCGCCGGTACTACGGCCGGAGCTGCGGGTGCTGCGGACTTGTCCGCGGCGGGCGGGACGCCGCGTTGCGTGGCATACGCGCCTTCCGGGGGCTGGTCGCTGCCGAGGATCACCAGCAGCACGCGCCGGTTCGCGTTGCGTCCCACGGCCGTGTCGTTGGGCGCGGCGGGGCGGAACTCGCCCAGGCCGAGCACCGCGAGTCGGGCCGGGTCGACGCCGCCGTCGGCGAGCAGCCGCACCACGCTCGCGGAACGCGCCGCGGAGAGTTCCCAATTGCTCGGGAACGCCGAATTGCGGATCGGTACGTTGTCGGTGTGCCCCTCGACACGGACCGGGTTGGGCGCGGCGGCCAGCACACCGGCCAGCTGGCCGATCACCTGGCCGGCCTGACCGGAGAGCGCCGCAGAGCCGCTGCCGAACAGCATGTCGGTACGGATCTCCACTTCCACCCAGTCGCCGTGGTTGCGCACCACCACCTGGTCCTGCATGACCAGCGACGCCAGTGTCTGTTCGACCTGTCGCGCAACCGCGCCGAGCTGGGCCGCGCGTGTCGCCGCGGCCGCATCCTGCGGTGCGGCATCGCTCGGCACCGGCACCGGCGCGAGTACGGAGCGCGGCTCGCCGAGGTAGCGGGCTTGCTGCATCATAGAGACCTGCGGGTCAGTCGCCGGGCCCATCAGCGCCTCGCCGAGTGCGATCGGGTCGGAGGTCTGCGGCGTGCCGCGGAATGCGGCCGAGAGTGAGTCGGACACGACGCGGTATTTCCCCGCGTTCACCGACGAAATGGCGTACATCACGACGAAGAACGCCAGCAACAGCGTGACCAGGTCGCCGTAGGGAATGGCCCAGGCCTCGTGGTTGGGGTGCTCTTCCGGCTTCTTGCGCCTTGCCATGGGGTTCAGGTCGTCGGTCGTGGCGTCAGGCGTGGAGATAGCTCTGGAGCTTCGCTTCGATCGAGCGCGGGTTCTCGCCGAGCGCGATGGAGATCATTCCTTCGATGACCATCTCCCGCGTCTGGGATTGTTGCGCGACGATCGACTTGAGCTTGGCAGCGGCCGGCAGGAACAACAGGTTGGCCAGGCCGATGCCGTAGACCGTCGCCGTGAACGCGGCCGCGATGCCCGTACCGAGCTTCGTCGGGTCGGCGAGGTTCTGCATCACCGCCATCAGGCCGAGCACCGCGCCGATGATTCCGAGGGTGGGCGAATAGATGCCCATGCCCTCGAACACCTTCGCACCCGCCTGGTCGGCACGCTCGCGCGAGGACAGCTCGACTTCCATGATCGAGCGGATCTGGTCGGGCTCCGTGCCGTCGACCAGCAGCTGCAGCGCCTTGCGGACGAACGGGTCCGACTCCTCGTCGATGGTCGATTCCAGGCCGAGCAATCCCTGCTTGCGCGCGACGTTGCTCCACTCGACGATCTTCGCGACCAGGCCGCGACCGTCGACCCGCGGCGGGCGGATGATCCAGCCGAACATGCGCATGCCATGGCGCAGCACCGGCAACGGCGTGTGCACGAAGATCGCGGCGAATGTCCCGACCACGACGATCATGAACGCGGCGCCGGAGAGCAGCGCCCCCAGGCCCGCACCCTTGAGGATTGAGCCGACCACGATCGCGACGACCGCGAACACGAAGCCGATGAGCGTCAGGAAGTCCATGACATCCCTTGCCGATGACGACGGCCCACGCTGGAGGTCGCGTCACTCACGCCTTGACGTCGACCCGGTCGCGCCAACCCACCAGTCGCGCCTTCAGTCGCGACAGCGCCTGGCCATGCAGCTGGCAAACACGCGATTCGGTCACCTTGAGCACCAAGCCGATCTCCTTGAGGTTCAGTTCGTCCTGGTAGTACATCGACATCACCAGCCGTTCGCGCTCGGGCAGCTCCTGGATCGCTCCCGCCAGCGCGTCACGAAAGCTGTCGTCGACGGCCTCGCGAAACGGATCGAGCGATTCGTCGCCGCGGTCGATCACGTGCCCGTCGTCGAGGCTCGCGAGCTGGCAACTCGCCGAGTCATGGACGATGCGGTGATACTCGTCGAGCCCCAGACCCATTCGCGCCGCGATGTCGACATCCCTCGCCTCGCGCCCGGTCTCCCGCTCCAGCTCGCGAATCGCCTGCGCAACGTCGCGCGCCTTGCGGTGCACCGAGCGTGGCGCCCAGTCCAGCTTGCGCAGCGCATCGATCATCGAGCCGCGAATGCGGATACCCGCATAGGTCTCGAAACTGGCCCCGCGGCCGGCGGTGAAATGCCGCGCGGCCTCGAGCAGCCCCAGCATGCCGGCCTGGATCAGGTCGTCGACGTCGACCGACGGTGGCAGCCGGCCCGCCAGGTGGTAGGCGATCCGCTTCACCAGTTCCGCGTGTCGGATGACCAGCGCGTCGGCTTCGGTCGCGTTGGCGCCGGCCGTGGAATAAGCCCTGAGCGAACTCATCGCACGACCTCCAGCGACGGCGCGCTGCGCTGGATCAGGCGCTCCGCGAAAAATTCGATGTTGCCGCGCGGTCCCGCCGGGATCGGCCAGTTATCGGCAGCCTGGGCCACTTGCTTGAGCGCGAGTGCCGACGGGCTGGCCGGATACGCCTCCACGACCGGGCGCTGGTCGCGGATCGAGCGCCGCAGCCACGGGTCCTCCGGCACCTCGCCGGCATATTCCAGGGTGACATCCAGGAACCGCGCCGTGACGCGACTCAGTGTCTCGAACAGCCGTCGTCCCTGTCCACGGTCGCGGGTCATGTTGGCGAGCACCCGGAATCGACCGACGTCGTGGTGGCGGCTCAACACCTTGATCAGCGCGTACGCATCCGTGATCGACGTCGGTTCGTCGCAGACGACGA
>JAYTNX010000020.1:0-5181 GCA_043748075.1 Pseudomonadota bacterium | reverse complement strand
AGCATGCCACAGGGAAAGCTGCAGCTACTTCAGGGCCTGCGTCAGTGCCGCATAGCCGGCAGGGAAACCGGGACAATTCGGGACGGCGCCGGAACCTCGCCGGGGGTGAACCGCATGGGCAATGATCCTTCCAGAACGAAGGCGACATGACCTTCGCGAGTCACTGCAACAGCACCGCCGGCGAAGCCATCTCGCACGGGCGAAATCTCGCCTTCGTTGCCCTTCAGCCGCACCTGGACCAGTCGCCCGGAATCGCCGGTCTCGACAACCAGCAGCGAGTCCCGGCCAATCGCCCGCATTCCGTCGGGCCTCGCCAGCGGCCGCGGCAATCGGAGGTCGCTGACTCGGGGCACTCCAGCCTCCTCGTCGATCGCATATAGCGTCCCGGACATGAAAGCATTCACGATCACGCGAGTTCCGAGAGTCGCGATGCCATCCAGCACTTCCCCAGCCTTCCCGATCGCCCCCTTTCCGACCCAGGTCTCGAGCTTCTGGTGATCTCGCGTCAGCCGTGCCACTTCCATATTGATCGAGTCGGTGACGTATACCGTTCCGTCCGCTGCAACAGCAATGTCGTTGCAAAGGGCACCCGGGGACGGGAGCTCATAGCGCCCCGTGACCCGGCCGGTCCTCAGGTCGAACGCGTGAAGCGCGGATGCCTTCGCAGGCGCGCGCCCCACGGCGGCGTCGGCGGAGCAGGCCCACAACGTGCTCCGCTTCTCGTCCGCAAGGACGCCGAAAACATCCAGAAGCCCGTCAGTGCCCGGCGCGACCCACGGTGAAACGCTCGAATCCCCGGGCAAGGCGCGCAGGATTCCACGTCCGCCCAGACTGCCGACGAAGAGCCGACCATCCCGAGTGGAGGTCACGCTCTCAGGAAAGACTCGATCGCCCACATCGACGGCAGTTGCGCTGGATCCGGCGCTTGCAGACTCCAGGCTCGCCGCCAGTCCGAGGATCGCCAAGCACCGTGCAATCGTCGCATGCCTGTTCGGTCTCACGGGTGGCTCACTGCACGGGCTTAGTTGTGATGGCAGGCGTTCCTGCACGCTGGGCCTGGCGGATCACGTAGGCTCGGATGGCCTGGACCTGTTCGCGCGTGAGTTCGCCCTTGAACGAGGCCATGCCATTGGGCGCCAGCGCGCCCTCGAGTAACACCAGATCCCAGGCGCCATTGTCGAGGAACGGCGAGTACCTCAGATCGGGCCGGGTACGGTTGCCCGCCGCATTGAAGCCGTGGCAAACGCCGCAGTACTGCTGATACAAGGGTCGTCCCTGGTCGACTGCAGAGTCCGGGATAGACTCCGCGGGCGGACGTCGTAGCGGCTCGGGCACGTAATTCACAGCCGGCAGTGCGCGAGACGCACCGAGCTTGAACACGAGTACGCGATTCGTGTTCGGCAGCGTTGCCGGATGCGGCACGGGATCCTTGACCAAGCCACCGTAGCCCCAGCCGACGGTGAGCGCCACATACTGTTCCCCTGCGAGCGAGAAGGAGACCGGCGCAGCGACAATCGGATTCTGCGCGTCGAACGACCAGAGCTCCTTGCCGCTCGCGGCCTCGTACGCTTTCAGCTCACCGTTACCTCGACCATGGAATACCAGGCCCCCGGAGGTCGCCAAAGCTCCAGCGCCGCGCGAGGGCGGCACACGAACCCGCCAGACGTCGGCCTGCTTGACCGGGTCCCACGCCACCAGACTGACGTCGAACCGGCCGGGGTCACTGGGCCACGGGTGCTTCAGACCCGGACTGTCCGGGCCCAGCGGGACAGCGGTGTTCGTGGTCCGCGTGCGCAGTCGGAAGCCGGGCTCATCGACATAGACACCGCTGGTGTCGCGGGATTGCATGTACACGATCGAACGTGCGGCATCGAACGACATCGCCTGCCAATTTCCCGCGCCTGCCTGCCCCGGATAGACGACCACTGGCTTGCCATCCGGGAATCTCGCCTCCGGCCGCTCCACCGGGCGCCCGCTAGCAACGTCGATGCGACTCGCCCAGTCGACCATCGCATGCGCCTTGGCCGAAATCAGCTTCCCGGTTTCGCGATCGATGACGTAGAAGAAGCCGTTCTTCGGTGCCTGCATCAGCACCTTGCGCGGCTTGCCGTCGATTGGCAGCGTCGCCAGCACGATGGGCGAAGTGGAGCCATAGTCCCAGGTCTCGCCGGGATTGGCCTGGTAGTGCCAGACGTATTCGCCGGTGGTGGGCCTCAGGGCGACGATCGAGGCAAGGAACAGGTTGTCGCCGCCGTCCGGGGAGCGAACCTTGTGGTTCCACGGCGCGCCATTGCCGGTGCCCACGTAGAGCAGGTCGAGCTCCGGGTCGTAGGTGATGGCGTCCCAGACTGTCCCGCCACCGCCATATTTCCACCATTCGCCGCTCCAGGTCTTGGAGGCCATCTCCATCGCGGGATTCTCGAAGCCGTCGGCGGGATTCCCGGGCACCGTGTAGAAACGCCAGGCTTGGCGGCCCGTGTTGGCGTCGTAGGCCGTGACATACCCCCGGACCCCCATGTCGGCGCCGCCGTTGCCGATGAAGACGAGGCCGCGTGCCACTCGCGGCGCGCCAGTGATCGCGTACGGCTTGGTACGATCGAACGTCTGCACCTCCCAGAGGAGCCGCCCGGAGCGCGCATCGAGGGAGAGCAGCCGCCCATCGAGCGTGCCCACGTAGACCTTGCCCTGCCAGACAGCCACGCCCCGGTTCACCGCGTTGCAGCACGCATTCACGAGCCACGAGCGATCCACCTTTGGATCGTATGTCCAGATCTCACGCCCCGTGCGCGCGTCGAGCGCAAACACCCGACTCCAGCCGGATGACACGTACATCACGTTGTCGGCGACGATGGGCGTCGCTTCCGTCGGCTCGCGCTCCGGAATGTCGAACCACCAGGCCAGCCCGAGCTTGGCCACGTTGGCCGTACTGATCTGCTTCAGTGGACTGAAATGCTGCTCGAGGTAGTCGCGTCCGTATCCGAGCCACTGTCCGGGCTCCGCGTCGGCGCGGGTCAGGCGCTGCTGTGTCACCTGCGCCGTTTGCGGTTCGGTGCGGAACAGGTTCAGCCGGTAGGTCGCAGCATTGGCGCGCAGCGGCAATACCGCCGATTGATACTCGTTGCCGAGGAAGAATCCTTCCCATGCCGCGAGGCAGGGCCAGCGGGTCAAGTTGATTGCGGTGTCTTCGGGCCAGGGAGCCCCCACCGTCACGAGCGGCTCGCTTCCGCCGGCCTCGATCACCATCCCGAAATGCCCCCCCAAGTTCGTCGCGACAAGACGCGCCTGGTACTTGGCGTACTGCTTGGCATCCGTCACGCGATAGAAGCCCACCAGATAGGCCGGTGCGGCGCAGTGGGAGGGAACGCGATCCCCCGGTGGCGGGGCCGACTCCGGGGACGCCGCAAACAGTGCGAAGGACGGCAAGCCATCGCCGCTCGCCGGCACCGCCTTCGGAATGGCGGCCTTCGCGTCCTCGATGCAGTGCCACCGCGAGACGGAGAAGTTGCCCCACTTTGTGCCTTCGTAGCTACGCAGCACCGGAGATCGGATGACCATCTCTCCGAGCCCAGCGGGCGGAACCGGTACCGCTGCGCGTGGCTCCAGCGAAAACAGATAGCCGGGGCCGGAGCAACTTGGCACGTCCGCCCTGGCTGGGATAGTCGCTCCGAATGCGGATGCGAGCAGTAGCAAGGCCGACGCTAGAAGATCTCGAGCAGACGCAACACCGAAGAGAAGCCTACGGGGATTCTGTGTCACGGGAACCTTCATTCGTGTAAGTGAACTGTCCAACGGCGGTTCGATAAGCCGGGTTAGTCTCAATGTACGCTGTACCCCCGTCTAGCATCCATGCGGAATGCGCATGGACGGCTCCACAGAGACGCCGTAACGCGACGGCGCCGCGCACCATGCCGCGGGCGCGAACGCGGATGCTGGCACCGTGACCCTGCCGTGGGGCTCGCGGATCCGCGCATCGGCCCGCCGCTATACTCGTCAGGACACAGGCGACTACGGGAAGGCTCGGATGCGAACGGCGGGATTCACAATGCTGGCGCTGGTCGGCAGCGCCGCGCTGCTTTTCGACTTGCAGAATGTCGCAACCGCGGAAGGCGCCGCCTACGTCAGTGTCGTCGATGCGGCGCGGCTGGCGCTCTACCGAGTCCCTGGCTCCCTGCTCGACGAGCAGGGCCCGATCGTTCGAAACGTGCCGAAAAAGGCCGACGGCACGGGAGAAGACATCTACTCCATCCTGGAGGGCGACTTCCTGGTCAGCGTCGCCGGTGGGCATGCCTACAGCGGCCCCTTGCCCGGGTTCTACGGTGACGAGGTCCTGACCATCATCCGCGGCGAGCTGACCCTGACGGACAAGGCCACCGGCCAGAGTCAGGTGTTCCGGCGCGGCGACGGCGTTCTGATCCCGATGGGCTGGGACGGGCATTGGCGCAACACGGACAATTTTCGCGAGTTCGTGGCCGTCTCGCGGGAATTCCTGCCGAGGCGTGCCGGCAAGCCGGCGCCTTTCGCGCCGATCGATCCTGCGGCTCGCCTGATCCCGATGCGCATCGAGAGTCTGCCGCGCACGGATGCCGGCGGCGGCGAGCGCGGCAGCCGCGGATCGATCGCACGCGGTGCCGGTTCTGGCACGCAGGTCTACCAGAATCGCTTCGCCGTGGAGTTGCAGTTCGTGCGGGGCTCGCTCGCCTACGCGATCGACGAACATCGCGTCGACGAGCTCGTGCAGGTCTTGCGCGGCAGCCTCGTGCTTCGTCCGGCGGGACTGCCGGAGGACGTCTTCCAGGCGGGTGAGCGCGTCGTCATTTCGCGCGCCTACAAGGGTGAGGTGTTGCTCCGAAGCGGCTACGAGGCCCTGGTGGTCTCGGGCGTGAAGTAGACGCGACCATTGCAGCAGGTGTCCTGCTGCGGGTACGGTGCGAATCATCGTCCGACCGCAAGGTCCCAGCCCGAGGCTACTCCCATGGATCCGACAGATGCCGCCGACCTCTCCGTTTCGCGTCGCAGCTTTCTGATGTCGGGCGCGGCTTCGGCCGCGGCCGCTGCCACCGCCGGCACCGCATCCGCCGCGGTGCCGCCGGGCGCGACCGCGACCGCGCAGCCGACGTTCGCCACGAGCCCGGCCGCGCCCGCCGGCCCGCATCGCGTCGTGTCGCGCATCGAGCGTCCGTC
>JAYTNX010000019.1:0-3250 GCA_043748075.1 Pseudomonadota bacterium | reverse complement strand
TCGCGCAGCAGCAGGAAAGACCAGCGGTCGCCGACCGACTGCAGCGCGCGCGCGCCTTCGCCGCTGCGCAGCAGGAACCGGATCGTCTCGATGTCGCGACCGCGGGGCGCGCGGCGCATGGACCGACTGTCTGGCATGAAGGCAAAGCGGCGCGGAAAACCCTTAAAGTCTAGCACCTGGCGGCGCGGACCAGACCTGCGGGCGCCGCACACCGAGGATCGACGGATGAACTACCAGCAACTGAAGAAGATCGCGGCGTTCTACGGGCGTTTCACGTTGAGCTTCACACAGGTGGGCTATCGCTGGCGGCGCCTCGGCTGGCCCGCGTTCACGCCGGACTTCCGCGGCCAGCACTGGCTGGTGACCGGCGGCTCGGGCGGCCTCGGGCGCCACATCGTGCTGGCCGCGGCGCGCGCCGGAGCGACGGTGACCGCGGCGGCACGCAGCGAGACGAAGCTGGCGCAACTGCGCTCGGATGCGGCGGATCTGGGGCTCTCCGGCGTCGACACCGAGTGCTGCGACTTTGCGCTGCAGCAGGATACAGCGCGCCTGCTCGATCGCCTGCAGACCGCGGGCCGCCTCATCGACGTACTGGTGAACAACGTCGGCGTGCTGCTCGATGTGCACTCGCTGACCTCCGAGGGCCGCGAGACCTCGTTCGGCTCGAACTTCCTCAGCCACTACCAGCTCACCGAGGGCCTGATCCGCCGCAAGCTATTGCGCACGCCTGGCGGCCTGGTGATCAACATGACCTCGGGCGGTGGCTACAACGTTCCGCTCGGCATCTCGATGCTGAACACGACCGACCCGAAGAAGTTCAACGGCACCGTCGCCTATGCGTTCCACAAACGCGGGCAGATCGTGCTGAACCAGTACTGGCGCGACACCTACGGACCGCAAGGCCTGACGTTCTACGTGATGCACCCGGGCTGGGCCGATACGGATGGCGTCCGATTCTCGATGCCGCGCTTCCGCAAAGTGCTGCAGGTGATCCTGCGAGACGCAGAGTCCGGCGCCGACACGGCGCTGTGGCTTGCGGGTACGCGGCCGACGCAGCCCGAGCACGAGCTGGTCTGGTTCGACCGGGCGATCCGGTCTGCGCACGCCTATGAGCGTACGAAGGTCACGCGCGAGACCCCGCAGACCCTGGTCGCGTATCTCGAGAAGGAACTCGACCGTTACCCGACCGCGCGGCCCTGATCGGGCCACAGCTTCTCGCCCGGGAACCACGAGGCGTGGAAGCCCGCGGCGACGCGACCCGGCAGCGCGACTCGCGCCATCGGGCCGGCGGTGATGCGCTTCGCGTCGAAGATCCAGGCCTCGGAGCGCCAGTCGGCGGCGTTGGTCGCGATCGTGATCGCGTAGCCGCTGTCCTCGTCGCCGCCGCGCGTGCTCTTCGCGAACGGCGCCTCGCTCGGGAACCATCCGGCGGGGTAGTCGTAGACCTCGCGAGTACCCTTCTCGTGGTCGTACTTGACGAGCCCCTCGAAGGCCAGCGTCTGCAGGTCCGTCGGTACGAGCTGGTGGTAGGACCAGCGCGTCTTCACGCCGTACAGCTCAGTGTCTGGCAGGCAGAACTCGACGTTCAGGTCGTCGAGCTGCTGTTCGCTCTTCTCGCCGGTGACGACGTTCATGCGCCAGCGGCGCAGATGGCCCTTGTAGCGCAGGTAGGCGAGCATCGAGCCGAGCGGGCCTTCCTCGGGATTGCGGCGGATGGTCGGGTCCGGCTGGAAGCAGCCGTCCATGGTGATCCAGTCGCCGTCTTCCCAGGCGTTGACCATGTGCAGCACGTAGCCCGGCTCGAACTCGAACCAGCGCACCTGGTCCTGCGTGCCGTAGCGCGGGATCACGCCGAAGCGTGACGGCAGGTCGCGGTGGAACTGCGCAACGCGATGACCGATGCGCTTCTGCAGTTCGGTGTCGTGGAACAGCGGGAAGTCGTGCAGGATCGTGAAGCGCGGCGTGATGGTCGTGTCGTGCGGCAGGCGCGGGCCGGGCAGGTCGACGCGCGCCTTGTGCTTCAGCGTGCCGTCGGCGCCGATCACGTAGTAAGTGAGCCAGGGCTGGAAGTCGGCGTAGCCGTAGTTGATGAACTCGCCGGTGCGCGGGTCGACCTTGCCGTGCGCGTTCATCGGCGTGTCCAGACCGCCGGCGAAGGTCTCCTGGCCGCCGGTCTCGAGGGTCAGCGGGTCGAGTGCGTAGACGTCGCCGGCGTTGTACCAGGCGGTGAGCAGCTTGCCGTTGTGCAGGTTGAGCGTCGTGTTCGACGTGTCCTTGCAGTAGTCCGGATTGCGCGACTGGATTTCGCGGCCGGCGACGCGCTTCATGTCGTAGGGGCCCATCACGCCCGCGAGCTCGACCTTGCCGCGCTCGATCTCGTCGTGCAATGCCTTGGTCTGCACCCACTTGCGGATGTAGCTGGCGCGTCCATCACGAAAATAGACGCCGTGCACCATGCCGTCGCCGTCGAACCAGTGGTAGGCGCCGCGAGGCTTGAACACCGGGTTCGGGCCGTTGCGCAGGTAGGCGCCGTAGAGATCCTGCGGGATCTCGCCGTGGGTGACGGCGAGGTCGACTGCCGTGATCTCGGAGATGACCGGCGTGTAGGGGCCGTGCAGGTACGGGTTGTCGATGCTATCCACCCAGGTCGGGCGGTCTGCCGGATCTTTCGCGGCGTAGTCGCTGTACTTGCGCATCGTCGGCTGCTTCATCACGGTCGCCATGTCTCGATCTCCTGTGTTCTTCAGGCCGCGCGGCCCACGACGAAACTGACCGTCGTCGTCGCGCTGCCGCCCACGTTCAGCGTGGCGAAGTTCTCGGCGCCCTCGACCTGGTAGGCCCCGGCCGTTCCGGTCACCTGCTTGAAGCAGTCGAGCAGCATGCGCACGCCGGTCGCGCCGACCGGGTGGCCGAGGCCGATCAGCCCGCCGCTCGGGTTCACCGGGATGCGGCCACCGAGCTCGATGTCGCCCGACTCGATCGCGCGCCAGCTTTCCCCCGGGGGCGTGATGCCGAAATGGTCGATCGCCATGTATTCGGTGCTGGTGAAACAGTCGTGGGTCTCGATGCCATCGACCGCCTCGACGCCGGGGAGCCCCGCGCGGCGGAACGCGTCCTGGATCGTGGCGCGCACGAATGGGAAAACATAGGGTTGCCCGCGGCTCGCGGCCACCTTGGCGTCGTAGGTGATCGGCGCGGTTCGATGGCCCCAGCCGCGCAGTCGCGCGATCGAGCTCAACGGCCGGCCGCG
>JAYTNX010000018.1:0-16397 GCA_043748075.1 Pseudomonadota bacterium | reverse complement strand
GCAGGCGAGCTGCGCCGCGCCCAGAATCTCGCGGCGTCGGGGTTCTGGAAGTCGATCGCCACCATCGACGGCAAGGCGCGGATGCTCGGCGAGTACGAGGTGATCCACGGCGACTACCGGCAGTTGTTCGCTGCGCCGGCGCGCTACGAGGCGGTCACGCGCGAGCAGGTGCACGCCGCCGCACGCGACATTCTGCAGACGCGTCGGCGCACGCTCGGCACGCTGATGCCGCCGGCGGCACCTTGATCGCGCGTTCCGCCGCGGTGACGCTGGCCGTGACGCTGGCCGTGACGCTGGCCGCGTCGCTGGCACAGCCCGCGGCGTTGGCGCAGGCCGTGTCGGTCGGCACGATGCCGGTGCCGATCTCGCCGCCGGCCGTGTCCGCCGAAGCGCGCCCGAAATCACCAGTCGCCGCAGTCAAGGTGCCGGCGTTTCGTCGCATCGTGCTGCCCAATGGCATGATCCTGCTGCTGATGCCGATCCGCGAGGTGCCGTTGACCGCGTTCACCGCGGTGGTGCGCGGCGGCGCGCTCGGCGACCCGGTCGGCAAAGCGGGGCTCGCCTCGCTGACCGCCGGGCTGCTGGAGAAAGGCGCCGGCTCGCGCGATGCGTTCCAGTTCGCCGACGCGGTCGCCGACGTCGGCGGCAGCTTCGGTGCCGCGGCGGGCGCCGAATCGATCACGATCGGCGGCCAGTTTCTCTCGCGCGACCGCGAGCTGATGATCGAGTTGCTCGCCGACGCGCTGCGGCGGCCGCGGCTCGACGACGCCGAGTTCGACACGCTGCGCGCGCGTCGGGTCGAGCTGATCAAGGCCGGCAAGGACAGCGACCCCTCGGGCCTGATCGATAGTTACGGGCGGGCGCTGCTGTTCGGTGCGCATCCCTACGGTTCGCCGTTGGAGGGTAGCGAACGCTCACTGGCGACGATCGCTCACACCGATGTGCGCGAGTACTGGGCGACGCGCTTCGGCGCGGACCGCCTCACGCTGGTGTTCACGGGCGACATCGATGTGGTCTGGCTCGAGGCCGCCGTGCGCCGTGCGTTCGGCGGGCTGGGCCGCGCCGCCTCGGCCCTCCCGCCGCTGGTCGAGCCGCAGCGTCTGCGTGGCCGGCGCGTGCTGCTGGTCGATGCACCCGGCTCGGTGCAGACCTATTTCTGGATCGCCAATGTCGGCGTATCGCGGCATTTCCCGGCGCGTGCCGCGCTCGACATCGTCAACACGCTGTACGGCGGGCGCTTCACCTCGATCCTCAACACCGAACTGCGCATCCGCACGGGTCTGTCCTACGGCGCGCTTTCGAGCTTCGTCCGCGGCAGCGTGGCGGGCGAGTTTGCGATCAGCTCGTTCACCCAGACCGGGAATACAGTCGAGGCGCTCGACCTCGCGCTCGAGACGCTCGCGGGCCTGAAGCGCGACGGCATCGGCGCGGAGCCGCTGCAGTCGGCGCGCGCCTACGTGCTAGGCCAGTATCCGCTGCGGCTCGAGACCGCCAGCAACTGGGCCGGCACGCTGGCGGATCTCGAGTTCTTCGGTCTCGATCGCAGCTACATCGAGGGCTATGGGCCGGCGCTTGCCGCGGTCGGTACCGCCGACGCGAACGCCGCCATCGCCGACGCCTTCCCGGCGCCCGGGGATCTGGCGATCGTGCTGGTGGGCGATGCCGCGAAGATCCGCGATGCGGTGCGCAAATACGGGCCACTCGCCGAGATCCCGCTGGCCGCGCCGGACTTCGTACCCGCGGCGTCCGCACCTTGATTCCGCGTAACATCGCTGCGGCTTCGCGACGGCGGAACGACCCGCTCGATCCACGCCCTCATTCGAACCACCTACCCAGGAGCAATCGATCATGCAGCTGAACGACATCCTCGCCCAGATGGGCGGCATTCAGTCGATGGCGCGCGAGCTCGGCGTCAGCGAAACCCAGGCCGCGAGCGGCGCGGCGGCCTTGCTGCCGGCGATCCTCGGCGGCTTCAAGAAGCAGGCCCAGGCCCAGCCGTCCGGCCTGGGCGGTCTCGGCGATCTTCTCAACGGTCTCGGCGGCGGCGGGCTACTCGAGGACGTGCTCAGTCCGCAGCCGACCAACGTCAACCGCGGCAATGACGTACTCGGGCAGATCTTCGGCTCGCGCGACGCCAGCCGCACTGTGGCGCAGAGCGCCGCCGGCCGCACCGGACTCGATCCGGCGTTGCTGAAAAAGATGCTGCCGATCCTCGCGATGCTCGCCGCGGGCTACATGGCAAAGCAGCATGCCGGCAGCGGCGGCGCGTCGGCGGGCGCGCAACCCGCGGGCGGCGGAGGCCTCGGAGGCCTGCTCGGCGGCCTGCTCGGCGGAGGCGGCGCGGGTGCCGCCGGCGGCCTCGGCGGTGCCCTCAGCGGCGTGCTCGGTGGTAGCGGCGCAGGGGCGTCGCCCGGTCTCGCCTCGATGCTCGACATGAACGGCGACGGCAATCCGCTCGACGATATCCTGGGCATGGCCGGCAAGTTGATGCGCTGACTGTGAATGGGCCCGACGGGTCCCGCGGGGTTCGTTGGAGCGGCTCGGCCTGGCCGGAGTCGCGCAAGCCCCGATCCTGCGACGCAATCGGTGCCAGGGACGGCAGCATCGCGCGACACTCGGAATATGTCGCCGCTGCCAGATGTCGCATCGCACCGGGGCCGGGCCGCGACCCGCTCCCGCCTGACGGAGACCAGGTTCTGCTGCGGTCGGTCATGGCCGGCTGCGGTGCTGCTGTTCGCCGTAGCGTCGCCGGTCGCGGGATGGTCCACGTCCGGGCCAACGATTGCGGCACCCGTGGCCGCCTCCTCATCCGCTTCCGACATTGGCTCCGGGTCCACGGCGCCGCGCGTCACGACAACGCGCGCGGATCCGCGTCGCGATGTCGACCAGCTCATCGCCGCGCACCCGGGGCAGACCGGTTCGCATGTCCTCGACCGCGGCGCGGAAGCCCTGCTCGCGCGCGCCTGGCTCGTCGACCATGCACGGCGCAGCATCGACGTCCAGTACTTCATCTGGAGTTCCGACAACATCGGCATCCTCGCCTCGGAGGCGCTGTTGCGCGCCGCGCGCCGCGGGGTGCACGTGCGGGTACTGGTCGACGACCTGCTGCTCGATGCGCCGGACGAGATCCTGCTGGCGCTTGCCCGCCATCCGAACGTCGACATCCGGGTCTACAATCCGTTGCCGCGCGGCGGCGCACCGTTGCCGGCGCAGGCGCTGAAGCTGCTGACGGATTTTCGCGGCGTCAATCAGCGCATGCACGACAAGGCGCTGATCGTCGATGGCGAACTCGCGATCACCGGTGGCCGCAACATGGCGGACGAATACTTCGACCGCGACCCTGCCTACAACTTCCGCGACCGCGACGCGCTGCTGATCGGCGCGGTCGTGCCGACGATGCGGATGAGTTTCGAGCGTTTCTGGAGCAGCCCGCTGAGCGTTTCGGTCGAGCAGTTGTTCCACGGCCTGGGGTTGATGCAGCCGCAGGTGAGTGTGGACGCCCAGTCGATCCAGCGCGTCTATCGGGGACTCGCCGCCCATGCCGCTGAACCCGGCAATTTCGACCCCGAGGTGCGCGCGGCGATCGATGCCATTCCTGAGGCGTTTCCGGCAATCGCCGCAACGCTGGCCTGGGGTCGGGTCGACTTCCTCTGCGACCTGCCGGGCAAGAATGCCGGCCGTGCCGGTCTCGGAGGCGGCGGCCTGACGACCCGCGCGCTCTCAGCCTTGGTCGAAGGCGCGCGGCACGAGGTCCTGATCCAGTCGCCCTATCTGGTGCTTTCCGACCCGGCGCTCGCGCTCCTCGCACGCGCGCGCGCGCGCGGGGTGGAAGTGCACGTCAGCACCAATTCGCTGGCCTCGACCGACAACCTGCCGGCCTTCGGTGGCTATCGCAACCAGCGCGAGACCCTGCTGCGCCTGGGACTGCGGATCCACGAGTACCGCCCCGATCCGGCAGCGCAACAGCGGGTGATCGCGCGCTCCGAGGCGTCACGCACCAAGCCGCCGGTGTTCGCACTGCATGCGAAAACCCTGGTCGTGGACCGGCGCACTGTCTACGTTGGCACCTTCAACCTCGATCCCCGCTCGGAGAACCTCAACACGGAGGTCGGCGTCGTGATACACGATGTGGGGCAGGCCATCGAGGTCGCCGCGGCACTGCGTCGGGACATGCGGGCGGACAATGCCTGGGATGCTGCCCACGACGACCCCGACGCCAGCGCTTCGCTCGCCCGACGCGCGCAGGTCCGGCTCTGGCAGCTGCTGCCGCTGCAGCCGCTGCTCTGACGGACCGCCGGTCGAATCCCGCCGCAAATGCCTACCACCGACGCTCTGCTGGTCAACCTGATCCTCTATGGACTCCTGCCCTTGTGGGGCATCACCGGATTCATCGACTGGTGCTGCCACCGCGCTACGAGGATCGAGCGGACCTCGGGCCTGCACGAATCGCTGGTGCACTCGCTGATGGGTCTGCAGCTCGGCCTACCGATCGTGCTCTGCCTGGTTTTCGAGGTGAACGTGCTGGTGCTGCTCATCTGCCTCGCCGCTTTCATCGCCCACGAGTTCGTCGCCCATCACGACGTCGCGTGGTCCGCCCCACAGCGCCGGATCTCGATCTGGGAAGTTCACGTTCACAACTACATGGCTACGATCCCGCTATACCTGCTGATGCTGATCGTCGTGCTCAACTGGCAGGTCGCCCTGAAGCTGGTGACCTTTGACTGGGACGGCGGCTTCGCGCTGCGGCGCGTCGCCACCCCGCACGGAAGTTCCGGCTACCTGCGTGGCTACCTCACCTTCATGGCGCTGCTCTGCGTGCTGCCTTACATCGAAGAGAACTTGCGCTGCTGGCGCGTGCGGTCTCGGTTCCCGCGTGTGATCCGATGAGCGTCTTTGTCACCAGCACGGGTTCGTTCCTGCCTGGTCCGCCGCTCGACAACGACGCGATCGAAGACATACTCGGGCTCGTGCATGGCAAGCGCAGCCGGCTCAAGCGCCGCATCCTCAAGGCCAACGGCATCCGCACCCGACACTATGCGATCGACCGCGAGCACCGCACGACGCATGGCAATGCTCAGATGGGCGCGCTCGCGGCTCGCGCCTGCCTGAGCAGATCGCCGGTGCCGTTGCGCTCGATCGGGATGCTCAGCTGCGCAACCACCCAGGGCGATCTGGTGATCCCCGGCTTCGGCAGTATGGTGCAGGCCGAGCTCGGCATTCCCGAGGTCGAGCTGCACACCACTCACGGCGTCTGCTCGAGCAGCGCGATGGCGGTGCGCGCGGCGGTGAACGCGCTGCGGCTCGGCGACCACGAGACCGCGCTGGTCGTCGTGAGCGAGCTTGCCTCGCGATTGTTCAAGCACACGCGCTATGAGGCGGCCGGTGGTTCGACATCGGTCGACTTCGACGCCGAGTTCCTGCGCTGGATGCTCTCCGATGGGGCCGGTGCCTGGTTGCTCGAACGCCAGCCGCGCGGTCGCTGCCTGCGGGTGGATTGGATACGCAGCTTCTCCCACGCGGACGCGTTCCCGGTTTGCATGAGCATCGGCCGCCCGGGCAATCCGGCCGACACCCGCACCTGGCAGGATTTCCCGACCTATGCCGAAGCCGAGGCTGCCGGGGCGCTGCTGATCCGCCAGGACGTCCGGCTGCTCGATCACATAGTCAAGCTCGGCGTCGACGGTGCGCTGCGACTGATCGAAGAGGGTCTGCTCGAAACGGCGCGGCTCGACCACCTGCTTTGCCACTATTCTTCGCACCATTTCCGCAGCCGGATTTTCGACATGCTCGAAATGTGCGGTGCGCGCGTGGAGGATCACAAGTGGTATACGAACCTCTACACGCGCGGCAACATCGGTTCCGCGTCGATCATGGTGATGCTCGACGATTTCCTGAAGGAGGTGCCGGCGAAGGCGGGCGAGACGCTGCTCTGCATGGTGCCCGAGAGCGGTCGATTCAACGTCGCCTATCTGCACTTGACCGTGATTGACGCCTGAACCCGACGATGCCCGCCCGATGGCCGAATCCGTCAAACTGAAGCGTCCCGCCGTCCTCTCGAAGCACGGTCAGGCGACGCTGCGCCGCCTGCTGCGTGCCTGGTTCGATTTCGAGCGGCGCGTCGCGCGCGTGCCGATCGTGCAGCGACTCGACCGCGGCACTTTCACCCGCGACGACTACCTGCGACTGCTGCTGAACCTGCGCCCGCAGGTGGTCGAGGGGTCGCGATGGATCAGTCGCTGCGCGTCGAGCTTCGACCGCGACCACGCCGACGTCCGCTCGGTGATCATCGGTCACGCGCACGACGAGCATCGCGACTTCGAGGTGTTGGAAAGCGACTACGTCGCATGCGGCGGTGACCTCGCCGCGATTCGTGCGCGTCGGCGCAACCCGGGCTCGGAGGCGCTGCACGGATTCCTCATGCACCGCGCCAGCGAGCCCAATCCGGTCGGGATGCTCGGCGCGATGTGGATCATCGAGGGGCTCGGCGAGAAAATGGCGCGAGAATGGGCCGACCGGATCGACGCACTGACCGGCGTCGGCGCCGGCGCGACCCGTTTCCTGCGCTATCACGGCACGAACGACGATTCTCACATGAACGCACTCTACGGCCTGCTCGACCGCCTCTGCTCGGGCGGGGCGACTGCCGGCGAGGCTGCTGGCGAGGCTGCTGGCGAGGAGATAGTCCTCGTCGCGACCGTAGTCGGCAAGCTCTATGCCCTGCAACTCGAGGAGATCGACGATGCCGCGGCCGCGTAGTCCGTTGTTGCAGGCGCTCGAGGTGGACGACTCGCTGCCGATCAGTCCCATTGCCCTACGACTCTGGTTGCGCGACATCGAGAATCCGTTGCGCTGGTTCGTGCGTCCGCTGCTGCAGTTTGTACTTGCGACACTGCTGCACCTCACCTGGGCATTCAAGCGGCTGCCGTTGCCGCAGTTCCGTGCGCACCGGCTGTTGCAATGGACGATCTGCGTGTTCTGCCGGAGTTTCGTCAGCCCCGAAGCGAACCAGCTGATCCTGCGGCATTTCGCCACCGAATCGAACCTGCTGAATTTCTTGCGCGACAATCCAGGTGTCGCAGTGCGCGCCGGCGCCGGCGGCGTGACACCGATCGAGCTGTATCCGCGCCGCATCGACGACATGCTGCAGCAGTCGTTCGTGCGTCATGACCAGGAACTCTTCCGGATGATGCGCGATCTCGGGCGCTGGATACCGCCGACGCAGCCGCGCACACCGGCGGAGCTCGACTGGA
The DNA here is from genome assembly GCA_043748075.1 of Pseudomonadota bacterium. Lineage (GTDB taxonomy): Bacteria > Pseudomonadota > Gammaproteobacteria > Steroidobacterales > Steroidobacteraceae > UBA964. The sequence goes on along the minus strand of JAYTNX010000018.1, from coordinate 9,147 downwards.
CTCACTGGCGCGACGTGGACGTGCCGGATCAGGGTCACTCGCGGCGCTGGAGCCAGGTGCTGGACTTCGAGACCTCGCATGCCCTGTTCATGTGTCTGTTCTGCTTGCTGCTCACCGCCGAGGAATACCGGGACGCCATCAATGGCTTCAACCTCGACCAGTCGATTGCGATCCGCATCGCCCAGCTAGTCGGCGACCCGACGCTTGCCGAGATGGCGTACAACAAGTATCCGCACTACATGGTCGGCCCCTGGAACCTCGGCCAGCGATTCCTGATGCACGGGTTCTTCACCGAATACCTGCACGAACGCCTCGAGCGCCTGCGCCGTCCATCGTTCGTCGCCTGACGCCGGCGCATGGCACTCGGCGCCACGATCTACACCTTTGCGGTCACGTTGAACGACGCTGACCGGGGCGTCTACGAGTCACTCGAGTTCCGCGTCGCGCGCCACCCGTCGGAAACCGCTGAGTATCTGCTGACGCGTACGCTCGCCTGGTGTCTCGAGTACACCGAGGGCCTGGAGTTCTCGAAGGGCGGACTCTCCGATCCGGAAGCCCCTGCGCTTGCAGTGCGCGATCTGACGGGTGCGCTGCAGGCCTGGATCGAGGTTGGGGCACCCGAGCCGGCGCGTCTGCACAAGGCCGCGAAGTCGGCGCGCCGCGTGGTCGTCTACACGCACCGCGAGGCCGCGCCGCTGCTCGCGAGGCTCGCGGCCGACCCGCCGCACCGCGCACAACAGATCGAAATTCTCGCGATCGATCGGGCGCTGCTCGCGGCGCTGGTGGCGCGGCTCGACCGGCGCATGGCGTTCGACCTCTCGGTCTCGGAGGGGCATCTTTACCTGACATTCGCCGACGCAACGCTCGACGGTGCGGTATCGCGTCACCGGATCGACGCGGGACGCTGACGCGCGTCGCGCCGTCACGGCCCCGCGCTGAAGTTCGGCACCTCGGCGGGCACGCCGGCGCCGGTGGTCGGCAGCGCGGGGTTGCCGAGCTGGTCGGCGCTGTTGTCGCCCCAGGAGAGCAGGCGGCCGTCGCTGCGCAGCGCGATGCCATAGCTGCGGCCGCCCACGGCGGCGGCGATTGCATTGGCAATCACGGTGACCGGCGCGAATGACGTGCGCGCGGTGGTACCGCCGTCGCCGAGCGAGCCGGTCTCGTTGGAGCCCGAGGCACGCAGCACGCCATCGGCGCCGACGAACAGCAGCAGCCGATCCGCGGCTGAGCCGTCCACGACGGCGGCGAGCACGCCGCTCGGGTGCGGTACGTCGTTGGCGGTGGCAGCGCCCAGGCCGAGCTGGCCGTCGCTGTTCTCCCCCCAGGCGAGACCGACGCGACGCCGCGTGATGGCCAGGGACACGTCGCCGCCGGCGCGGATGCGCACGACGTCGGCGGCGCCCGTCTGCACCGGCGAACGCGTCGCCGCGAAGCCGCCGGTGCCGAGCTGGCCGGCGGCATTGCCACCCCAGCCCCAGACCGTGCCGTCGTTGCGCAGCACAATCACGTGGTCGTTGCCGGCCGCGACCGCGGTGACGCCGGTGAGGCCGGTCACTTCGACGGGGGTCAGCGACGAGAAGCGACTGCCGTCCCCGAGCTGGCCGATCGTGTTGAGACCCCAACTGTAGACGCGCCCGTCGTCGAGCACGGCGACCGAGAAATCGCGGCCCGCCGCGACCCCGACGGCCGCGCGCGGCAGCGTGACCTTGATCGGCGCCGTGCGGCTGGCCTGGTCGCCGAGACCGAGCTGCCCCGAGCCGTTGCGGCCCCAGGCGTAGACGTCGCCCGCCGCGCTGAGCAGCAGCGCGTGGTTGCCGCCGGCCGCGACCTTCGCCGCGGACACGCCGGAGGGCAGCGTCACGGTGCTCGGTGTGTCGGAGGCGGTGGTGGAGGCGGTGCCGTCGCCGCGCTGGCCGTCGGTGTTGAAGCCCCAGGCCGACACGCTGCCGTTGCTGCGCCGGACGACCGTGAACGCCTCGGCCGCCGTAGCGCTGTGCGACGCCGCGAGGTCGGCGAACGCGGTGGTCGGCGCCGCGACCGCGGCGGCGGCGGCGGCGAGCGTCGCGACGCCCGATGTGACGCTGCCCTGGGCGTTGGTGACCGTCACCGCGTACTGCGCGCCGTTGTCGCCGGCGACGAGCGCCGGCGTGACGTAGCGACGCTCGGTGGCGCCCGCGACCGGCGTGCCATTGCGCAGCCACTGGTACTGCAGATTGCCGCCGGTGGCGACCACGCCGAACGTGGCGCGCTCGGCGACCGCCGCGAGTTGCGTGACGGGCGGCGTCACCACCGCGGGCGCGCCGGTGACGGTCAGCGTGGCCTCGGCGCTGCTGACGATGCCGGCGCCGTTGCCGATGTCGACCGACAGTACTACGCCGTCGTCGCCGGCCACCGTGGCCGGCGTGGTATAGCTGGCCGCGGTGGCGCCCGAGATCCCGACGCCGTTGCGGCGCCACTGGTAGGTGACGCTCTGCCCCGTCGCCGTGACGCTGAAAGCCGCCGTCGCCCCGGTGGCGACCGTCTGCGCGACCGGCTGCGCCGTGATCACCGGTGGCCCTAACACGGTGAGCGTCGCGTCGGCGCTGGTGACGGTGTCCTTGTCGTTGCTGACGATCACCGAGAATTTGGCGCCGTTGTCGCCCGCGACCAGCGCGGGAGTCGTGTAGGTCGCCGCCGTCGCGCCGGAGATCGCGACACCGTTGCGACGCCACTGGAAGCGCAGCGGGCCCTTGCCACCGACGCCGATGTCGAACGCGGCGGTGCCCGTGAGAAAGGCGGACCGGTCGCGGGGCTGCTGGCTGATGGTCGGGGCTTCGGAGCCGCCGGAACTGAGGCACCCGGCGAGCGGCAGCACCAGCAGAAGGGCCATCGCCGCCGCGGCCCGGGCAATATTCCACGTCGGGGGCGACGCCCGCCGCGACGCCGTAGGCGAGCGCAACAGCGATGGCATCAGAAAGGTCGACATGAAGCTCTCCCCGTTTGGACTCTGCCGCCCCGCTCGGAGGGCGGGTTGACGGACGCGCCTCGTGCTCTGACCGGCCGGCTGCGGCATTGGTTCTGGAGGCAGCGCGATTATTCCGCCAGCCGGGCCGGGACAATAGCCGGACGCCTGCCGGGGCGCCATTCTTGACAACCCCGCGTCCGGCAGGCCGCCCGCGACCATCGGGCGCCCGGCGCTATTTCGCGAGGCGCCGGGTCGCAATGCGGGTCGCCAGCCACGCGCCGCCGAGACCCCAGGCGAGCAGCACGGCGGCATGCAGCAGCGGCTGCTCGAGCGGGCGGCCGAGCGTGATGGCGCGTACCAGGTCGATGCCGTGCGACAGCGGCAGCAGCCCGCTGACGACCTGCACCGCCGCCGGCAGCGAGTCGCGCGGAAAGAACACGCCGGAGAGGAACATCATCGGCGTGATCACCAGCGTGAAATAGTAGGTGAAGAAGTCGTACGAACGCGCCAGCGTGGTCACGACCAGCGCGATGCCGGCGAAGCAGATGCCGATGAGCATCACGACCGGCAGCACCGCCAGCGGCGCGAGGCCGTGCACCACGCCGAGCGCGTACATCACCAGCAGGATCGCGCTGCCCGACAGCAGCGACTTGCATCCCGCCCACAGCCATTCGCCGAGCACCACGTCGCGCACCGTCATCGGCGCCTGCAGGATGCCTTCCCAGGTGCGTTGCACCGCGAGCCGCGAGTACGCCGACCACAGCGCTTCGAACGAGGCGCTGTTCATCGTGCTGTAGCAGAGCATGCCGCCGGCGAGGAAGTTGACGTACGGGATGCCCTGGATCTGCGGCAGGAATTTGCCGAGCCCGTAGCCGAGACCGACCAGGAAGATCAGCGGGTCGACGAGATTGCCGACCAGCGACGAGAACATCAGCTTGCGCCAGACGAGGAAGTTGCGACGCACCACGTACAGCGCGCGGAACGCGCGGCGCTCGCCGGCCACCGCGCCGAGCTGGTCGCTGCGCGGCGGGCCCCCGGCGCCGCCGACGGCGACCGCATCCGCGAGTCGTCCGCCGTCAGTCACGGATGTCCCGCCCGGTGAGCTTGATGAACACGTCCTCGAGGTTCGCGACCCGCTTCAGCGCGCGCAGCGCCGGCCAGCGATCGAGCGTGGCCAGCAGCGGCGCCGCGTCGGCGGCGTAGCAGAAGGCCGTCTCGCCGGCGACCTCGACGCGGCTCGCATGCGCGCGGCCCTGCGCGTCGGCCCAGTCGCGTACGCCGTCGCCATAGACCTCGACGACCTGCGGCTCGATCTCGCGTTCGATCAGGTTGCGCGGCGTGTCGAGCGCAATCAGTTCGCCACGGTCCATGATGCCGACGCGTCGGCAAAGCCGCTCCGCCTCGTCCATGAAATGTGTCGTCAGGATCAGCGTCTTGCCGGCCGAGAGCAGCGATTTCAGCCGGTCCCAGACGAGATGCCGCGCCTGCGGGTCGAGACCCGTGGTCGGCTCGTCCATGAAGATCACCTGCGGGTCGTTGACCAGCGCCCGCGCGATCGTCAGCCGGCGCTTCATGCCGCCCGACAGCGCGTCGATCTTCGCCCCGGACTTGTCGACGAGGCCGGCGAACTCCAGCAGCCGCGGCACGTTGGCGCGGGCCTGCGCGGTGGAGATGCCGAAATAGCGCGCGAACACCACCAGGTTCTCGGTGACGGTGAAGTCGGGATCGAGATTGTCGAACTGCGGCACGACGCCGACCCGGTAGCGCGCCGCGCGCGCCGCGCGCGGCACGGGCAGGCCGGCGAGCTCGATCTCGCCGGAGTCAGGCGCCGTGAGCCCGAGGCAGCAGCGCAGTGTCGTGGTCTTGCCGGCGCCGTTCGGGCCGAGCAGCCCGAAGCACTCGCCGGCTGGAACCGCGAAGCTCACGCCGCGCACCGCCGGCGTGCCGCCGTACGACTTGCGCAGGTCGCGGACCGCCAGCATCGCGGTCTGCGGCGTGGCATCGCGGTTCATGACCCGAAGCGCTCGCCGCCGCCCTCGAGCCAGGCGGCTTCCTCGGCCGTGGTCGCGCGACTGAGCACCGCATTTCGATGCGGAAAGCGCCCGAAGCGCGCGACGATGTCGCGGTGCCGACGCGCGTAGTCGAGCGTGCCATCGAGCGCCTCGCGCCACGCCGCCGGCGACTCGTCGCGCAGGCGCTGGCAGGCGGCCACCGACTCGTCCTGCACTTCCAGCGCTTCGCTGTGCTGCAGCGGCATATAGAAGAACACGCGCCGCGCCGGGTCGAGCGTCGCATCGGCGGCCTTCTGCATCCCGTCGAGGGTCAGCGCCGCGGCCCGCTGGTCAGTGGCGTACGCGCGCGCCGTGCCGCGATACAGGTGCCGTGGGAACTGGTCGAGCAGCAGGATCAACGCCAGCCGCTGGCGCGGGCTGCCAGCCCAGGCATCGAGCGCGCCCGCGGCCGCACGCGCCGCGAGCGTGCCGAACTGCGCGGCCATGGTCGCATCGCGTTCGGCGCGCGCCTCCGCGTCGGCGCCGCCGAACCAGGTCGGCATCTGCGCCTGGAACAGCGCCGGCGTCACGGCATCGCGGCCGAACCAGAAGTCGAGCACGGTGCGGGAGTGATCCATCGGCGGCAGGATAGCAGTCGGCATCGGTGCCGCGGCCGGCACGGCAGGCGCGGAACGCGCCGCGATTGCCAAAGTAGCCTCTGGAAGCTACTATGGTTCATGCTGACGGTGGGTCTCAAGACTCTCAAGAACAAGCTGTCCGAGTACGTGCGTGCCGCCGCCAATGGCGAGACCGTGCTCGTGACGGACCGCGATCGAGTCGTTGCGGAGCTGATCCCTCCGCGCGAGGGGCGCAGCCCGGCGGTCGAGGATGCGCTGCTCGCAGAGGCCGTGCGCAGTGGATGGCTGAGGCCGCCGCTGGTGACCGGCGGGGCGCCGCCGCGCGGACGACCCGTGGCCCCGCTGGGCACTCTGCTGGACGAGCTCGCCGCGGATCGCGGTCGTTGATCTACGTCGATACGTCGGTCGCGCTCGCACACTTGCTGGCCGAAGATCGTGTGCCGCCGGACTCGCTCTGGCAGGGGCCCCTGCTGTCGAGCCGGCTGATCGAGTACGAGGTCTGGGTTCGCTTCAACGCCCGGGGGCTCGAGCGTTCGCATGGGGAGTCGGCACGCCGCCTGCTCGAGCGAATCGCCCTGCTGGAGTTGGCGCCGCCGGTCCTCGCCCGCGCGCTCGAGCCGTTTCCCATGCCGGTCCGGACTCTCGACGCTCTGCATCTGGCGTCAATTGAATTCATCCGTGCGCAGGGCCGGCCCGTCTCGCTGGCGTCCTACGACGAGCGGATGGTCGAGTCGGCGCACAAGCTCGGAGTTCCAATCTTCCCGCTCTAGCCCTGAGCGACCGGCACGGTGCGAACCTCCGCATCAGTCTGGAAGGGCCTCAAACCAGTGACAGCAACGCAAACGCGCCAATCGCGGTCAGCAGCGGCCAGCCGATGTGCTGGCCACGAGTGACGACGGCATCGAACAGCCCCACCGCAACGTGGAGAAACCCGATGCCGCCAATCAACGCCGGATCGACGTACATCGGGTCGACGGCCGCCCGGAACAGCAGTGTTGCCTGGCCGAGCCACAGCAACGAGGTCAAGTGCCAGGCGAAGCGGACGACCTGCTTGGCCAGCAGGCGACCCATCACGCCGTCGTTCGATGCGACCAGGGGTCCGATCAGCCGTTTCTCACCGAAGTAGCTGTGAGTGAACGCGGTGGCCAGGGTCGTCAACGCCGCCAGGACCAGGAACACGGCTGCCATCAATCCCGTTCCCGCGAGGATTGGCGCTCGAACAGCTCGATCAGCAAGCCGTTCGGCGCCAGTACGGTCGCGATCTTCACCTGGCCGAAGCGTGGATCATCGAGCAACAGCGGGCCGGCGACCCGCACCACCTTCTGCAGGTCGGCGCACGCCAGCACCTCGTCGAGACGGCGCACCGGGAAGCTCCAGCCCGCGAGGCCGCGGTTCGGCGGCCGCGGCGCCACGCCGGTGGAGGGCTTGCGATCGGCCTCATCGTACTCCACCAGTCCGAGGTTGCCGGTGAGGGCGCCCTTCGCATGCAGCGTGACGTAGCGGAAGCGCGGTGAGAACACCGTCCACTCGCGGCTCGTGCGCCGCTCCAGGTCCAGCACCCCGGTGAAGAAGCGCTCCATCTCGGCCGCGTCTTCGACAATCAGGCTCGAATAGCCGGGGCCGCCGAGGCCCGTCGCCGGGTCGATCGAGCCGTTCGGCTTCAGGCCGCCGCCCCGCTGCAGCAGCACGATGCGGGTGTTGTCGGCAATCTCGTAGCTCGCCTCGGTGACGGGATACTCGGTTCCGTCGCGCAGCTGCAGCGGGTATTCGTTGACGGCGGGCAGCGTGCGCTTGAATCCCAACGCAATCACGCGCGGGTCGAGCGCGCGAACATCGCGCATCGGAAAGCCGAGCGCGTAGGGGCCCGTTTCTTCGCGGTCGTAGCTACGGCGCATCACCGGCGTGTCAGCGTCGGGCACGAGGATCAGCACGCGGATCGCGTCGGGTGTGGCCGGCCGCGTCAGCCGCCAGGTCTGCCAGGTCAGGCCGGCGGGCATCTGCCACAGCCTGCGCTGCGCCGCGGCCGTTGCGCGCGAGAGTGGCAGCGGGCCCTCGAGGGTCATGCCGACGCCGTCCACGTAGATGCGTCGCAGAGTGTCGAGGTCACGAGTGACGATCAGCGCACCCGACAGCGGGCCGGTATTCGCGCCGGTCGCATCGGCGATCGGGTCCATCGGATCGTTCGGCAGCGCCTGGGCCTGCGCCATGGGGACTGCGCCGAACCCGATCCACCACGCCATCGCGGCGACCCGCGCACCGGCTCGAGCGGTGCCGCGCGATACCCTGGTTTCGCACATCGACTCTCTCCCTGCGCCGCGGTATCCGGCGGCGCGATGCCTGTGGCGCAGCATGCTGGGGTGCGCGGCAGCTTGTCGAGTCGCGGGCGAGGCGACGGACGCAGCAACGCTGGGCGGGATCGCACAATCGAGATAGGCTCCGACGCATGACCGGACCGGAGGAGCTGCGCGTCTACTGGCAGCCAGGCTGCACCAGCTGCCTGCGCACCAAGGAGTTTCTCGCTGCCCGCGGCGTGCCGTTCACCTCGATCAACGTGCTGGAGGATGCCACCGCGATGGCGCAGTTGCAGGCGCTCGGTGCGCGCTCGGTGCCGGTGATCGCGCGCGGCGACCGCTTCGTCTATGGCCAGGAGCTGACCGACGTCGCCCGCTTCGTCGGCATCACGCTCGAGCGCCTGCGCCTCGAACCCAGGCTGCTGGTGGCGCGGCTCGAGCGGCTGCTCGCGGTGGCGCGCGATCTCGTGTCCGCGATCCCCCCGGAGCGCATCGCCGACCGCATCCCCGCGCGGCCGCGCAGCTACGCCGACATCGCGTACCACGTCGGCATGGTCGTGCAGGGTTTCCTCGATGCCGCCGACCCCGAGCGCGAAGGCGAGCTGACGTTTGCCCATTTCGAGCGGCGCCCGCCCGCCGGCGCCGCCGATCCGCCGGCGCTCGCGGCCTGGCTCGACAATTGCCGCGTCGCCCTGCTCGAGTGGTGGCGCGTGCACGCGCAGTTGCCGCCGACGCGAGAACTGCGCACCTACTACGGCGAGCGGCCGCAGCATGAAGTACTCGAGCGCACCGCTTGGCACGTCGCCCAGCATTGTCGCCAGCTCGATCACATCGTCATCGAGGTGCTGAAGCTAGTGCCCGGCACTCGCCTGCGGCCGGCTGACCTCGCGGGCCTGCCCGTGCCCGAGCAGATCTGGGACCCCGAGATCCGCTTCGCCTGACGCGGCGCCTGCGGGCCGTCTCGCGCGCAGTGCAAGCTACGCGGCGCGCTGCCTTCCGCGTTCGGCAGTTCAGATCATCGATCTGCGCCGCGGTCCCGACAACGAGCGCAAGGCGCTCAGTACCGTGATCGCCGCGACCGCCGCGGCGCCGGCCGCGGCCGCGAGCTGCACCGCCGCCGCGATCCCCGAGGTGCGAAAGACGATGCCGAGCGCCGCCCAGACGAACACGGCGGTGTAGATCGCGTCGGCGGTCCACATGCCGGCGGCGATGTAGATCCCCGTCGCCAGCACCACGGTGACGATCGCCCACTCGTCCATCGTGGTGCCGAACGGCCAGCCGCC
>JAYTNX010000017.1:0-4624 GCA_043748075.1 Pseudomonadota bacterium | reverse complement strand
CGCAGTTTCGCGAGCGCCTGCGCGCGTGCGCTGGCGACGATGTCCAGGCTGCGTGCGAGTTCGCGGTCGTCGGGCTCGAGCAGCCGCAGTTCGACGTAGCGCGCCTCGGCGCGCGCGAGCAGGGGCTCGGCTTCGGTCGCGCGGTCGAGCTCGAGCAATGTGGTGGCGAGGGCCCAGCCGGCGCGCGCAACACGGCGGCCGAGACTGACGTCGTCGGGGCTACTGCGCGCGGCGTCTTCGAGAATGCCCAGCTGCGCGCGGTAGGGTGCCTCGGCGGCCCGCACGTTGCCGGCGTAGAAGAGGCTCTCAGCGAGGATGTCGAGGAGTCGTGCGCGTTGCAGCGCGATCGGCCGCGCCTTGGCGTCGGGCGCCGCCGCGAGGTCGAGCTTTGCCAGGGCGTCGCGCGCCACGGTCTGAGAGGGCAGGTACTCTCCGCGCCACTGCAGCAACCCGGCCTGCTCCACGGCCCAGTCGCGCTCCAGGGCGAGTGCGTCGGGGTCCTCGGGGCGGGTCTCGAGCAGGCGATCGAGCTGTGCACGCGCGCGCCGCAATGCGAGGCCCGCGGCGTCGAAATTCAGCTCGATGGACTGCGCCAGCGTCGACTCCAGCAGCGCGAGCCGCACGGCCAGGCGGGCGCGCTCGTCGCGCAGCGCGACGGTGTCGGGCAGCGCTGCGGCGAGTGCGGCGGCCTGCGCGAGGTTGGCGCGAGCCTTGGCGCTCTCGCCGAGGCTCGCGTTGCCCGGCGTGGCCTGCACGAGGGCGAGGCGGCGCAGACCCTCGATTACTTCCAGCCGCAGTTCGGGCGGCGCAGCGGGGTCGGCGGCGAGACGGTCGAGATAGCGCTGCGCCTGATCGGCAAGGTCGCGACGCAGGGGCAGCGCACGCGGCACGCGCTCGAGTCGGTCGTAGACATCGAACAGCACGAACGTGGACAGCGAACGGACGTCGGCGAAGCGTTGCTCGGCGCGGTCGCGCGCGCGCTCGGCGCGCACGTAGAGGACGGCGAGCGCCACGGCGGCGCCTGCGAGCAGCAGCAGCGCGCCGGCGGCGACACTGCTGGCGAGCCGATGACGGGCGAGCAGTTTCCGGGTCGTGTAGCGCCAGCCGCCGCTGTGGGCCCGTACCGCGCGACCGTCGAGCCAGCGCTGCAGGTCCTCGCGCAGCGCATCGACGGTGGGGTAGCGCAGCACCGGATCATCGGCCCGGGCGCGGGCGACGAGGGCGTGCACGTCGGGCGGCGCGTCGGGGTGGCGCGTGAGCAGCTCCTCCAGCAGCACGCCGAGGGAAAAAACGTCGTCGATGGTCGTGGCCGGTTCGCCGCGGCGGCGCGCCGGGCTGGCGTAGTCGGCGGTGATGCCGAGGGGCGAGAGGCCCGGATCGGCCGCGCCGCCAGCCTCCGCGGCGACCGCGGCGAGCACCCGCGCGACGCCGAAGTCGAGCAGCCGCACGCGGGCATCGTCGGTGACGACGACGTTGCTCGGCTTGATGTCGGCGTGCACGACGAGCCGCGAGTGCGCATGGGCAACGGCGGCGCAGACGGGCCGGAACAGGGCCAGGGTATCGCGCAATGACAGGGCCCGCGTCGCGGCGTACTGCGTAATCGGCGGCCCGAGGAGCAACTCCATGACGATGTACGACTGGCCGTCGGCGGTCACGCCACCGTCGAGAAGGCGGGCGATGTTCGGGTGCTGCAGGTCGGCGAGGATCTGGCGCTCGCGCGCGAACTGCGCCGCGAGCGCTTCGGAATCGAAGCTGCGGCGCATCAGCTTGATCGCGACGCTCTGGTCGAACACGCCGTCGGCGCGCTCGGCGCGGAACACGCGGCCCATGCCGCCGCGGCCGAGCAGCTCTCCCAGGCGATAGGGCCCGAGGCGCTCCGGTGGCGGCGGGTCGGCGCCGAGAACGGCGGCGACCGGCAGCGCGGTCGGCAGCGCGCGCGACCCGTGGGTCGCGATCGCAAGCAAGTCGCGGACCCGCGTGAGCAGTGCGGAATCGGCGCCATGACGCTCGCTGAGCCGGGCCTCGCGCTGTGCGACGGGCCATTCGAGGGCTTCCTCGACGGCATCCAGGATCTGAAGCTCGCGCCGCTGTGCAGGATCGGGCGCAGGCACGGGCGCGACGATCGGCTGCGGCGAGGTCGCGCTCATGAGGTCGAGGACAGCCGTTGCAGTAGCCACGCCCGCGAGGCATCCCACCGTCGCTTGACCGTGGCCGAGGAGAGCCCGAGCACCTCGGCGGTCTCCTCCACGGTGAGGCCGGCGAAGAAGCGCAGTTCGACCAGGCGGGCGCGCTGGGGATCGACCTGCGCGAGCTCGCGCAGCGCGGCGTCGAGCCTCTCGATGTCGAGGTCCATCGTCGACACACCAGGGTCGAACAGGGTCGTGATCACCGGCGGCGTCTGGCGCTTCGCGGCGCGGAAGCGCCGGACCTCGTCGATCAGGGCCTGGCGCATGATGGTCGCGGCCGTAGCGAGGAAATGCGCGCGGTCGCGCCACTCCATGCGGTCGAGATTCAGCACGCGCAGCGCGGCTTCGTGGACTAGTTCGGTCGGCTGCAGGCGCAGCGCCGCGGAGTCGCCCGCGAGTAGCCGGTGCGCGAGCCGACGGAGCTCGGTGTAGCAGAGGTTCAGCAGCACATGCCGCGCGGGGGCGTCGCCCTCGCGCGCAGCGCGCAGCAGCTGCAGACGTTCTTGCTGGTCGCCCGTATCGGGCATCGAGACTCCGCGGTCTGGGTCTGGTCGAATATACGGCGTGATGCGCGTGCCGGCGAGCGCCGAGCGCGGCCGGATAGGGTCCGTGTCACCGTGCAGAGTCTGGCGTGAGGCGGCCTCTTCAGCGAGTCGCCGCCTTCAGATCTTCCACCGTGACCATGAGCGTCATGGGTTCGAGTGGCGAAGGCGTGAGTCCCAGCCGCAGGTAAAAGTCCTTCGCCCCGTCGGAAATCGCGTGGACCAGCAGACCGCGGATTCCGATGGAGGCTGCCGCTTGGACGACCCGAGATGCGGCGTCCTGGAAAAGGGCGCGACCCACCCCACGACCCTGCTGATCTCGTGCGATCGCGAACCGCGCCAGTACGACGACGGGAATCGGATCCGGCATGTTGCGACGGAATCTTCCCGACGACGCGTCTGGGGCGACAGCGCTGGCGGCAAGCGCGTAGTACGCCACGACACGGCTGGTGTCGCTCACCACGAAGGTGCGGGAGGCACCGCTCTCCTGATTGCGGAGGGCGCGGCGGCGTAGCCATTCATCGAGGGATGGCACACCGCTGTCGAAACCGCCGAGCGCGTGCCGGGCGGTCAAAGGCTCAGGCGGCGCGAACACCCGAGTGGCTCAGGTGACGGACCAGGGTGGTGTGGTTCGCATCGTGCGCCTGAGGCGCTCGTTCGGCTTGGCCGGTGCATCGAGCATGGCCAGGAACTTCGAATAGCTGGCGGGGCTGACGACAAAGAGCGTGCGATCGAGTAGTTCTTCCTCTGCAGCGCGACGTGCCGCGGTGAGGATGAAGTCCGTTCGCGTCTTGCCGCTGGCCTTGGCGGCACGGTCTATCAGGCCGCGCTCGACCGCTGGGATGCGCAGGTTGAGCGTCTCGCGCGGAGCGGTTGGAGCTGGTGGTGCGCTGCTTTTCATTGGATTGTCCGGGCGAACGTCGGAATTATCGTATCCCAACGTAACGTCAACGTCATTACGGAATTTCGGGGAGAATGCCCCCTATCGTCCAGTGGTCGCGTCAAGGGTGGAGGAGGTCGCGCGGCAACCCGCCTGGCTGCAGCACCGATGGCCTGCGGTCAGGACATGCGCAGCGACCCGAGATGGGCGAGAAGACGCCGCGGCCACTGCATCGGTTTGCGTTCGACGATGCGTACCTGTGCGAACGAGGGATGCTCCGGGTTCATCAGGACGTTCGAGCGCAGTGGCAGGACCGACGAGGGCAATGCGCAGGCGACGCTGCTGCGCGACTGCAGCCAGGCGTCGCCGATCTGCTGTGCAGCCGAGGAGTAGGGGGGCGGCGCATCCCAGTCTTCGGGGAGGACGACGGATGGGTGTGCTACATCCTGGTCCGGCACGTCGAGCTCGATCGCGAGAACGTCGGCCGGAATCAGGTCGAGATCGAGGTGGACCAGCGTCTCCAGTAACGCCAGCTCGAGGCTGGCCGCACAGTAGAGGCAGGCGTGGCCCGGGCTGTTCCAGCGGCCCCCAAAGATACGCGCACCCTCCCCGGAGAGTTCGTCCTCGAGCCGGGTCATGGCGCGTGCCAGCCGCCAGACACGCACGCCCTGAGGAGCTCAGTACAACAGGCCGTACGCGATGCGGCCGAGCGCATCGGTGACGAGCTCGGCACCGGCATCGCTGACGGCGAGAGTCAGCGGAATCTGGCCTCGAAGGGCACGATTCTCGCGGGTCATCCATTGCTGGGCGCGCGTGTTGTCTCCGAGTGCCTCAATCGCGGAACGGGTGACCCTTGCGAGCCGACACAGGCGGTCGCTTTCCTCGACGCTGAGCTCGCCAGATTCCTTGCGGCGCAGGGCGGTGCGCTCATTCACCTGGAGCAAAGCCATCAGGCTGAGGTCGGACCGGCCCAGGAACGCCGCCAGCTTCTGGACCGCCTGGTAGCGAAGACGGGG
>JAYTNX010000016.1:0-2388 GCA_043748075.1 Pseudomonadota bacterium | reverse complement strand
TCGCCGCCTCGACGCTGCCGGACACGGCCGCGCCTGCCGGAGCGGTCGGTGCCGAAGCCGGTACCGAAGCCGGTGCCGAGGCTGCCGGGCGGCGGCCGGTGCGCTTCAACCGCCGCGACGGCCGCGCCATCACGCTCGGTGTGGTGCCGCTCGAGGACCATCTCGACGCCATGAAGATCAAGACGCCGTTCGTCGCAGCGCGCCTGCTCGACGAGCAGGATTGGGCGCCGTTCGTTGCCAAATACAGTCCCGACGGTCGGCCGGGCTATCACCCGCGCGACATGCTCGGCCTGTATCTGTACGGCACCATGTCGGGCATCGACACGTTGCGTGGGCTCGAGGCGTTGGCGCGCACCGATCTCGGCGCCATGTGGGTCACGGGCGGCATCTGCCCGGATCATTCCGTACTCGGCCGATTTCTGCTGCAACACGCCGAGGCGCTGACCGGCGTGTTTTTCAACGGCCTGGTCGGCTCGGTCCTGAAGGCGACCGGTTCGGGCGTGGCCAATCTCGCGGCCGACGGCACGATCATCCAGGCCGTGTCGGCCAAAGTCGGCACCATGAAGATCGAGGCGCTGGCTGCGGCGCGCGAAAAAGCCGAGGCCGCGCTGGCTCCGGCGAATGCGGACAAAGCTGCAGCTGCGCCTGCCGCGGCGAACTCGGACGAAGCCGCAGCTGCCCTGGCTCCGGCGAATGCGGACGAAGCCGAGGCTGCGCCCGCCGCGGCGAACGCGAACGAAGCTGCAGTTGCGCCCGCTCCGGCGAACGCGAACGAAGCTGCAGCTGCGCCTGCTCCGGCGAATGCGGACGAAGCAGCGGCCGCCCCGGCGCATCCGGACAAATCCGAAGCCGCGCCGGCGAGTGCCGTCAAAGCCGACGCAGAAAAAGCCGCCGCGATCGCAACATTGGACGCTTTGAAGTTGGCCGAAACGACACTCGCAGGCCGTATCGCGGCGCGCGAAAAGAAGGGCCGTGACGCCAAAGGCCTCAGCATCCACCCCGACGAACCCGAGGCCGTGGTGCAGCCGCAGAAGGAAAAGAAACTCTACGCACCGAGTTACAAGCCGTTCGTGGTCGCCAACGAGAAACGCGTGATCACCGGCGCCGGCCTGCATGCGAGTTCCGAAACGGCCTGCCTCGGACCCGCCCTGGCCGACAGCGCCGTACACGGAAAGATCGGCGTGCTGCTGCTCGATGCGGGCTTTCATTCGGCGGGCGTGATCGAGGCCGCGGCCGAGCAGGGCATCGATCTTTATTGCCCGGAAGGCCGCACGTCGCCCGACAATCCCGACGGCGCGAAGCAGTCCGAGAAGAAGTTTCCGAAGAACGCCTTCAGCTACGACGCCGCCAGCGACACTTATCGCTGTCCCGCCGGACAGACGCTGACCCGCCTCGGCGACGTGCCGGCCTACGGCGACGCTGCCGCGCACACGCTGTACGGAAAAGCGCCGTGTGCCGACTGTCCGCTGCGCGCCAAATGCACCTCCGATCGCAACGGCCGGCGCGTCAAGCGCTACGCCATCGACGCAGCCAAGGCGGCACTGCGCGCCAAGCTCGCCACGCCCGAGGGCCGCGCGCAGTACAAAAAGCGCGCCGGCATGGTCGAGCCGGTGTTCGCACACATCAAGTCGGTGCAAGGCCTGCGCCGCTTCCGCCGGCGGGGCACGGCCAAAGTGCGCCTGGAGTTCATGTTGCATGCGGCCGCCTACAACCTCTCGCGGGCGGTAGCCGTCGCCGCCACGCGTTCTGCCGGCCGGTGGACGCTCGCCTGGGCCCGCCTCCACCGGCGGCGCCGAACCGCCAGTTCCGCTGCCTCCCGCCAGCGCGCATCCTGGGCCATCCAAGGCGATTCCATCCGCAGTCGGAGGAATAATCGGATGGGTGATGGTTTTACAACGGGCTCTTGGAGAACGGGGAGGGAGTCGAGATTGTTCTGTGAGCGCCGTGTTCTGCTCCGGAGCAAGATCGCCAGCCGCCCCGCCTCACTCCGCCGCCTGCTTCCGTGTCGCCGTAAAGCTGTCGATGCGCGCCTCGATGGCCGGGCGGAAGTTGCGGATCAGGCCTTGCACGGGCCAGGCCGCGGCTTCGCCGAGCGCGCAGATGGTGTGGCCCTCGATCTGCTTGGTCACGTCCCAGAGCATGTCGATTTCGGCGTGGCTGCTTTCGCCGCGTTCCATGCGCTGAAGGATGCGCCAGAGCCAGCCGGTGCCCTCGCGGCAGGGCGTGCACTGGCCACAGCTCTCGTGCTTGTAGAAGTAGGCGAGGCGGCGGATGGCGGCGATGATGTCGGTCGACTTGTCCATGACGATGATGGCAGCCGTGCCCAGGCCGGATTTGAGTTTCGAGAGCGCATCGAAATCCATGGTCAGGGTCTGGCAGTCGGCCTCG
>JAYTNX010000015.1:0-4063 GCA_043748075.1 Pseudomonadota bacterium | reverse complement strand
CCCTTCAGCGCGACGCCCATGCCAGCGATCAGCCCGCCGCCGCCGATCGGCACGACCACGCTGTCCAGCGCCGGACCCTGCTCGATCATCTCCAATGCGACCGTGCCTTGACCGGCGATCACCGCAGGATCGTCGTAGGGATGCACCAGGGTGAGGCCGCGCTCCGCGATCAGCGCGGGGACGGCGGCGGCGGCTTCCTGAAAGGAGTCGCCGATGAGCAGCACCTCGGCGCCGAAGGCGCGGGTGCGCGCGACCTTGACGGACGGCGTGGTCGTCGGCATCACGATGGTCGAGCGCAGCGCGAGCTGTGCCGCGTGGTAGGCCACACCCTGCGCGTGGTTGCCTGCCGAGACGGTGATCACGCCGTGCGCGCGTTCTTCCGCGGACAGCAGCAGCAGCCGGTTGAGCGCGCCGCGCTGCTTGAAGCTGCCGGTGAACTGCAGGTTCTCGAACTTCAGCCACAGCTCGCAGCCGGCCAGCTCCGACAGCGTGGCGGAGGGAAGGAAAGGCGTCGGCGGCAGCGTGTCGCGCAGGCGGGTGGCGGCGGCCTCGACGTCGGCGAGGTGGATGCGCGGCGCAGGGGTCTCGAGGGAACGCATCGAATGGCTCTGTGAAGATGGCGGACTGGCAGTATGCCGCCCCGCACCGGCCTTATCGAAATCCATGGTCCCAGGTTGAAATATTCCGCGATTCCGGCCGGTCTGGTCGAGAATGTATGGAACTTTCCGCTGCCGTGCAGCGGCCGCGACGGGTATAGGGAGAACGACGATGAACCGTATTGCTGAATCGATCGTGGTGGGTCTTTTCAGCGTGCTGGCCGCCGCGGGAGTGTCGGGGGCCACGGGGCCGAGTCGGGAGGCCCGCGTCGACAGACCGGGCAGCGTGGCAGGTGCCCGTGGTGCTGGTGTTCTACCGTGGAGGCTGGTGCCCGTACTGCAATACCCATCTCGGTGAGCTGAAGGCCGCCGAGACGGAATTGCGCGCACGCGGCTATGAGGTGCTGTTCCTGTCAGCCGATCGTCCCGAGATTCTGCATTCGAGTCTCAAAGACGACATCGAACGCGAGGCGGCCGGCTATACGCTGCTGTCCGACAGCGGCGCCGCGGCGTCGCGGGCGTTCGGAGTCGCGTTCCGGGTCGATGCGGCGACCGTAGCGAAGTACAAGTCGTTCGGACTCGACCTCGAGCAAGTCGCGGGCAACCGCGAGCACATCCTGCCGGTGCCCTCGGTGTTCGTCGTCGATCGCGGCGGCGTGATCCGCTTTGCGTACTACAATGCCGACTACACGGTGCGGCTCAGCGCCGAGAAACTGCTGGCGGCAGCACCGGCCTCATCCCCGTAGCCCGTAGCCCGTAGGCCCGTTTCCCAAGTCTGAGGTTCCTCATGCCATCCGGCAGCCAGCCAGTCGATCGAACACCGGTACACCCTGCGTGGCTGCGCGTGATGCACTGGTTGAACGTCATCGCGGTCGTCGCGCTGGTGATGAGTGGCTGGCGCATCTACAACGCCTTTCCCATTCTGTCGTTCAAGTTTCCGGCGTCGATCACGCTGGGCGGCTGGCTCGGCGGTGCCTTGTTGTGGCATTTCGCGGCGATGTGGCTGCTGTTTCTCAACGGGCTCGCGTACCTGGCGATGAACGTCGTCACGGGACGTCTGAAACGGCGCTTCTGGCCCCTCGCGCCGCGCGAGATCTGGCGCGATTTCAACGAGGCGCTGCGCGGGCGGCTGGCGCACGACGATCTGCGTCACTACAACGCGGTACAGAAGGCGGCGTACCTGTTCGTCATCCTCGATCTCGTGGTGCTGGTGTTGTCGGGCCTGGTGGTCTGGAAGCCGGTGCAGTTCCCGCTGCTGCGTGAGCTGATGGGCGGGTTCGATGCAGCGCGGGTCGTGCACTTCGTTGGCATGGTCCTGCTGGTTGCCTTCGTCGCGGTCCATGTCGCCATGGTCGCGCTCGTGCCCAGGACCTTCCCGCTGATCTTTCGCGCCCGTTGACCGCGGAGATTGCCCGATGCCGCCACCTCGCAGACCTGACCGCCTCGAGCGCCGGGCCATTCTTCGCGCCGCGCTCGATGCTGCTCCGCACTCCGCGCGGCGGGTCTTCCTGCGCCAGGCCCTGAGTCTCGGCGGGCTCTCGATGCTCACCGGCTGCAGCCTCACCGAACCGGACGGCGTGGAGCAGATGCTGATGAAGGTGTCGCGCTTCAACGATGACGTGCAGGCGCGGCTGTTCGACCCGAACCGGCTCGCGCCGACCTATCCCGAGTCGATGATCACGCGACCGTTCCCGTTCAATGCGTTCTACCCGATGAGCAAGGCGCCGACGGTCAATGCCGCGGGATATCGCCTCGAGGTCGGTGGTCTCGTCACCGAGCGACGTTCATGGACCTTGAGCGAGCTCGCCGCGTTGCCGCAGGAGAGCCAGGTCACGCGGCATATCTGCGTCGAGGGCTGGAGTGCGATCGGCAAATGGGGTGGGGTGCGCTTCGCGGAGTTCCTGCGCCGGATCGGCGCCGACCTGACGGCGCGCTACATCGGGTTCAAGTGCGCCGACGACTACTACACGAGCATCGACATGCCGACGGCGCTGCATCCGCAGACCCTGCTGGCGCTGACGTACGACGGCCAGACCCTGCCGCGGGCCTTCGGCTTTCCGATGAAGCTGCGGATGCCGACCAAGCTCGGGTACAAGAATCCGAAACACATCATGTCACTGTTCGTGACCAACACTCCGCCGGGCGGCTATTGGGAAGACCAGGGCTACAACTGGTTCGGCGGCAGCTGAACCGGGCGCCATGGGGCGCGGATTCCGGGATGCCGGTCACGAAACCGGCCCCGAGGCGACAACTCCGGGTGGTTTTCGACGGCGGGCTGCCGTTACAGGCCATGTCGCAGCGGCCTGCCTCACGCCATGACTTTGCACCTCGATTTTGTCGTTTTCTCGGCGGCGGCCCTTTTGGTGTTCGCGGGTCTGCACCTGTGGCTGCGGCGTCGCCAGCGTGACTTCGGGCTGCCGTGGGGCGTGGCGGTGGCGGTGGTGGGGGTGCTCGCGCTCGGCGCGGTACTCGTCGAGCGGCTCGAGGCCCAGACCGTCGAGCGACTGCAACGGGCGATCATCGGGCTCGCGCCGACCTACGCCATGGAGATCGAGCGCCTGGGTCACGCCCGGGTCGGGTTGAACACGCCCGCCGACGACCCCACCTACCTCGCGATCATCGATGCCGAGAAACGCTGGCTCGCGGCGAACCCGGTCGTCAACGATCTCTACACCTACCGTCCGGTCGACGCGGCGAACGTCGCACTGATCGTCGATTCGGAAACGGACTATGACCGCAACCGCGTGTTCGAGGGCGAACGCGAGATGCGCACGGAGATCGGCGAGAGGCTGGAGCTGGGCGGCGAATTCGTGGTGGCGGCGGCGGCGGGGCAGGGCGGGCTGGATCCGATACCGGTCACCGATCGGTGGGGAACCTGGATCTCGGCCTACTGGCCGCTGCGCGATTCGCAGGGGCGGGTGGAGGCCATCCTCGGCGTCGACTATGGGGCGGCGTCGTGGCTCTCGGAAGTGCGCGGCGCGCGCGCCTCAGGCATCGCCGTGACGGCACTGGTGTTGTTGATGCTGCTTGCGGGCAGCGCGCTGTACGTGTTGCAGCGGATCGAACTCGAAGCGCGGCGCGCCGCCGCCGAGGCGATGCGCCAGGCGCGCGATGCGGCGGAAGGCGCGAACCGCCTCAAGAGCCAGTTCCTCGCCTGCATGAGCCACGAGATCCGCACCCCGATGAACGGCGTGATGGGCGTGACCGAACTGCTGCTCGCCACCCGCCTGGACGCCAAGCAGGCGCACTTCGGCAATCTGATTTTCCGCTCGGCCTCGAACCTGCTCGCGGTGATCAACGACATCCTCGACTATTCAAAGATCGAGGCGAACCGACTGGAGCTCGAGAGCCTGCCGTTCGCACCCAGGGACGTGGTGGAGGACGTTGGCGAACTGCTCGGTGGCCGCGCCAGTGCCAAGTGGCTCGAGTTGGTGATCGACTACCCGCCGGCGTCGCCGCGCATGCTG
>JAYTNX010000014.1:0-27026 GCA_043748075.1 Pseudomonadota bacterium | reverse complement strand
TGCGGCCACCGTGGCCGGTGAAGCCATGGCCCAGGTGACGCTCGAAGAGATCGTCGTCACGGCGCGCAAACGCGAAGAGTCGGTGCAGGACATTCCGGTCGCCGTCACGGCGTTCACGGCGGACGAAATGACGAAGCGCGGCATCACCGAGCTCGAAGACGTGGCGATGAACACGCCGGGCCTCGCGTTCGAGGACTTTTCGTCGAGCTTCTCCGCCGCGCCGGTGCTGCGCGGCCTGACGCAGGTCAACGTATCCTCGGAAGTGCAGAACGTCGCGACCTTCGTCGACGGCATCTACATCCAGCGCAACTATGCCGTCGACATCGGTCTCGCCGACGTGCAGCGCATCGAGGTCGTCAAGGGCCCGCAGAGCGCGCTCTACGGCCAGAACGCCTTCGCTGGCGCGATCAACTACGTGATCAACAAACCGGGCGACGAGTACGACGGTTATGGCGAAGTGACCGGCGGTTCCGATGGCCGTCTCGACTACAAGGCCGCGTTCGGTGGTCCGCTGATCGAGGGCAAGCTCGGGCTGCGCGGCTACTACGGCCACAGCGAGTTTGACGGCTCATGGAAGAACGAGTTTCCCGGCCTCAGCAGCGAGGACGCGCGCCTCGGCTGGTCGGACAACGAGACCTACAGCCTCATGGCGGTGGCCACACCGACCGACTGGCTCTCGATCGACCTGACCTACATGAATATCGATCGCAAGATCGGTAACCGCGCCGGCTGGAGCGTCAACTCCGGCGACCTGCAGAACACCGGCAACTGCGGCCCGCGGGTCGGCACGAGCCAGCGCCTGACCTTCATCTGCGGCGAGATCTCCAGCAACCCGAACGACTATCGTTCGGCGGCTTCGACGCGGCCGGCCGGGGCGGTCAACCTCGGTATCGCCACGCCCGGATTCAAGAACGAGACCGAGTTCTACCATGGCAAGTTCGGGGTGGAATTCAACGACGCCCTGTCGCTCGTTTACCAATACGGCAAGGTGGATTCAGCCGGCCAGGAGCTGAGTTCTCCTGCGATCAACCCCGTTACGCCGTCAGTCACCCTGAACCTGATTGCCGCGGCGATGGGCAACTTCACGACGTTCAGTCCAACCAATGCCGCGCAGAAAGAGGGCAGCACGAACGGCTTCGAGAACCATGAGCTGCGTCTCGAGTACGCCCCGCAAGGCGGCGCACTGAAGGCGAGCCTGGGCGCGTATCGCTCGGAGTTCCAGGACATCTATCGCTTCGCCCTGACCTCGCTGGCCCCGGGCGTGCCGCTCGTCGACACGACCAGCGGTTTCCTCGACTTCACCGGCTTCCCGTTCTTCCTGCGTAACCTCGACAACCAGGGCAAGACGGAGGCGGTGTTCGCCACGCTGTCGTACACCTTTGCCGAGCGGCTGACGCTGGGCGCGGAAGTGCGCTACAGCGAAGAGAAAAAGTCAGTCCGGGACGTCATTGCCAACATCACCCTCCAGGACAATTTCGACGACGTGATCCCGCGCTTCTCCGCCGACTTCAAGCTGAACGACGACACACTGCTCTACGCCTCGGCGGCCAAGGGCGTGAAGACCGGCGGTTTCAACGGCGTGCGCGCCGGCACGGTGACGATCCCCGCCGACGAGCAGGCCTTCGGTCCCGAGTCCAACTGGACCTACGAGATCGGCGCCAAGAACACCCTGCTCGATGGCCGCATCGTTGCCAACGTCGCGGTGTTCTACGTCGACTGGAAGGACATGCAGATTCAGGCACTGCCATCGAACACGCCTCCGGCACTGGTGCCGAACACGCCGGTGATCTACCGCAACCTCGGCAACGCCGAGTCGACCGGCATCGAGTTCGAAGGCCTGTTCGCGGTCAGCGATCACCTGACCGCCAACTTCGGCGCCTCGTACACCGAACCGAAGTTCAAGGATGGCACGCTGTCGTTCCGCTTCAACAATCGCTGCGACGGCGTCGTCTGCCCGGTCAACACCAGCGTCGGCGGCAACACGTTGCCCCGCACGCCGAAGACCCAGCTCGTCGCCGGCCTGGAATGGGCGTCGACGTTCGGAAACGAGTTCAAGTACTACGTCCGCGGCGACGTCGCCTACCAGTCCGAGATGCAGATGGAGGAGATGAACATCGGCCAGATCCCGCCGCGCACCCTCGTGAACGCTCGCGCGGGTATCGCCAAGGACAACTGGTCAGCCGATCTCTGGGGCCGCAACCTGCTGAACGAGAAGTACATCGCCAACTCGTTCTTCATCATCTCCGGCGTCAGCTACGGCACCGCGTTTGGCGAGCTGTCGACCTGGGGTGCGACCCTGCGCTACCGGTTCTGACACCGGCGGGCGGCCTCCACCCGCCCGCGATCGAGGATTCGCGGCGCGCCCCGTTGAACGCGGGGTGCGCTGCGAGCCTAGTCTCCGGGCGCCCGCGTCGCCGGTCGTCCCGATTGCAGCGACCGCCGCCACCCCCGCGATGGCTAAGCCGACCACGACGGTGGTCCCGCCGCTGTCCGACACCGCCGCGCAGATCGCCGAGATCGTTCGTCTCTGGAGCGGCGACTTCGACAATCGCCGGCGGGTCGACGCTAACCTTGCCCGCGGCGAGCCGGCTGCGCCCGAGCTCACGCGCGAGCGCCGCACGATGCTGGTGCGGCGCATCGACAATCCCCGCATTGGCGCCACGGTGCTGTTCTACGAGGAATTCCGCGCCACCCAGCCGGGACGTGCGCACCGCCAGCGCGTCGTATCGCTGTTGTTCGATTCGGCCACCCGGCGCATTCGCGCCGAGCAATGGTTCTTCAAGACGGGCCCGGCCTACGACCGCGCCGCCGCCGCCCCGTCCACGGCGCGCAACGAGGGCGTATGGAAAGGCACCTTCCGCCGCTACGACGCCGACGGCAAGCTGGCTGCCGAGTTCCCGAGCGAGATCATCGCGCGCGTCGAACAGATCGACGGTCGCCAGATATTGCGCCAGACCAACCGCTACAGCCCGGCCGGCGCGCCCCAGCAGGTGATCGAATCGCAGGGCGAGATCCGCGATGGTCGCATCTGGTTCGAGAACGAGCGCCTCTCGGGCTGGAGCATGGACATACCCGGCGACGACAGCGGCCGCGGGGCCGTGATCGTCATGAACTACAAGGACGGCTCCGGCCAGTACGTCTACGAGATCGTCGCCCGCAGCGCCGACGGCAAGTACCGCTCGCGCGCCACCCAGTACCTCAAGGACGGCCGCATCCAGCGACGCACGCTGATCGACGAGGAGAAGGTGACGGACGACTGGCGCGCCTATGAGGCGACGCAGGCGAAGGCCGCGGCGCCTTGGCGGTCGGGCAATGTTTCGTCGGCGTCGTGCGAAGGTGGCATCGTGCGCGGTCGGTTACCAGGCCGTTCGCAACCCCAGCGCGCGGTATTCGTCCAGACCACGATCGCGGGAGACGAGCGTCCAGCGACGCTGCAGACACTGCCAGATCAACATGCGGTCGAAAGGGTCTTTGTGTTCAAACCGGGCAAGCCGATGGAATCCGGCGGACTCCTCGGGTGATGGCGAGGAAATTGTCAGACCCATCTGCCGAGCCGCCGCAACCAGGTCCTCTGGTGAACCGCCCGAGATCTGGAGTTTGCCGAGCGACACCTTCAGGGAGATCTCCCAGAGGCTGATGGTGCTGAGATGAATCTCATTGCCGGGATCGGCGACGAGGTTGCGCGCCTTGGCGGACAGTGTCTCGGGAGCGACCACCGACCACAAGAAGCTGTGCGTATCGAGCAGGGCAATCACGACTGCAGGAACTGCTCGTCGGTCAACGCCGAGTCTCGCGCCCATTTCACGCGGACCTTGGACTTCAACAACCCAAGTACCCGCCGCTTCGTGGGGTTCAGGGCTGAATACGGCACCATGGCGGCCACCTTCCGATGTCCGCGACCGTAGGACACGACGATGGTCTCGCCGTCCCGAACGGCATCCAGGGCTTCGGAGAAGCGGCTCTTCAGCTCACCCACGGTCATGATCTTCATCGCCTGCACCTCCCGCATTCATGCTGGTCCGGTGACGCGAACTTGTCAAGTTGTCTCGATCGCCAGACGGTAGCGGCGCACGTCACTCGACCTCCGGCCGCCCCCGCGTCTCGCGCAGCCCGATCGTGCCGATCACCACCGTGATCGCCGCCACGACGATCGGATACCAGAGCCCCGCATAGATGTCGCCGGTCGCGGCGACGATCGCGAACGAGGTCACCGGCAGGAAGCCGCCGAACCAGCCGTTGCCGAGGTGATAGGGCAGCGACATCGAGGTGTAGCGGATCCGGGTCGGGAAAAGTTCCACCAGCCAGGCGGCGATCGGCCCGTAGACCATCGTCACCAGCAGCACCAGCCAGGTGCAGACCGCGATCACGCGCGGGTAGTCAACCTGGCTCATGTCGGCCTTCGGCGGATACTGCGCGGCCTGCAGCGCCGTCTTCAGTTGCGCCATGAAGCCCGCGCTGGCCGCCGCAAACGCCGCCTTGTCGAGCGCCGCACCCTCGCCGAACGAGGCGATCGTCGTCGCGTCGCCCGCGCCGCGTCCGATCCGCACGACGGCAATGCTGCCGGCCGCCGCCGCCTCGTTGGAGTACGGCACGCCCGCTTTGGCCAGCGCCGACTTCGCGACGTCACAGGAGTTCGTGAACGCCTTGCGGCCTACCGGATCGAACTGGAACGAGCAGTCCGCCGGATCCGCGATCACCGTCACCGGCGAGTCAGCGACCGCGCGTTCCAGCGCCGGATTCGCGTAGGCGGTCAGCAGCTGGAAGGCCGGGAAGTAGGTCAGCACCGCCAGCGCACAGCCGGTCATCACCACCGTCTTGCGCCCGATGCGATCCGACAGCGCACCGAACACCACGAAGAACGGCGTGCCGATCAGCAGCGCCGCCGCGAGGATCAGGTTCGCGGCCTTGGACTCCACCTGCAGGATCTTCTCCAGGAAGAACAGCGCGTAGAACTGCCCGCCATACCAGACCACCGCCTGGCCGGCGGTGGCGCCGAACAACGCCAGCAGCACCACCTTCAGGTTGTCCCAGCGTCCAAACGCTTCGCGCAGCGGCGAGCTCGAGAGCCGCCCCGATTGCTTGATCTCGAGGAACGCCGGCGACTCCTGCAGCTGCAGCCGGATGTAGACCGAGATCCCGAGCAGCACGACCGACACCAGGAACGGGATGCGCCAGCCCCAGACCTCGAACTGGTCGCCGAGCGCGACGCGGCAGGTGAGGATCACCAGCAGCGACAGGAACAGGCCCAGCGTCGCGGTCGTCTGGATCCAGCTCGTGTAGAACCCGCGCCGCCCGGGCGGCGCATGCTCGGCGACGTAAGTCGCGGCGCCGCCATATTCGCCGCCGAGCGCGAGCCCCTGCAGCAGGCGCAGCAGGATCAGGATCACCGGTGCGGCGAGCCCGATCGACGCATAGCTCGGCAGCAGACCGACCGTCGCGGTCGAGACGCCCATGATCACGATCGTGATCAGAAACGTGTGCTTGCGCCCCACGAGGTCGCCGAGCCGCCCGAACACCAGCGCGCCGAACGGCCGCACGAAGAATCCGGCCGCGAAGGCCAGCAGCGCAAAGATGAAGCCCGTGGTTTCGTTGACGCCCGAAAAGAACTGCCGCGAAATGATCGCCGACAGCGACCCGTAGAGGTAGAAGTCGTACCACTCGAACACCGTGCCGAGCGAGGAGGCGAAGATCACCTTCCGGTGGGACCGGCCCAGCGCCGGGTCATCGTTCGTCATCGTCGCTCCCGACGCGCCGCATCTTCAGCGGCACGCCGCCGCCGTTCTGGCGCAGCACGGTGCCGTCGGGAAGGGCGATTCGCGTGTTGGTCCAGAACTCTGTCGCGCTGAGCAGCAGCGCGTCGCTGTACACGACCAGGCGGCCGCCCGATTCCCGTCGACAGGTCGCAGGCGATTGTCGGCCGCGGAACTCGAAGCGGTGCGCGCGCCAGCGGATCGCGCAGCCTTCTGGAAGCGGCTTCAAAGTCGCAGGATCGAGCTCTGCGACCGCGCCGCGACGCACGGTGGGCGTGCCCGGGAGCTCGTAAATGCGCGACACGACCTCGCGGGTGGCCGGATCCCAGGCATGTACGAACAGGCGCTGGTAGACGACGTTCTCAGGCCGCCCATCGCGATTCTGCTCGACGTAGGTTGCCGGGCCGAGCCCGGCGACGGTGACTGACACGAGGGAGAAATGCGCCACGGCGTGACGCAGCTCGGCCGCGACGCACAGGCGGGCTTCGTCGGCCACCTGGTCGCGGCTGTCGAACTCGCCGTCGAACGCCCGCAGGAATGCCTCGATCGTCGGCGGTGCTGCGCCGGACCCCGTGGCGCCGGCATTCGCGACGCCGGCTGCCAGAGGCCCCACTATCGACGGCGCGAGGGCCAACGACGCCCGGACCTGCTGCCAGGCGCACCTGCGGCCGAGGACGCGCGATGCATTCACGCTGTCGTTACGCGGGGTCCCGCGATCCGACAACGCGAGTTGACGCGTCGCGGTCTGTCGCTCCCCATCAAGCCACTATCCGAAATGCAATACACCGAGGCCTCCCCGCTCGAGGATCCATGGTCGCACAATTCCGCAGCTCGTCGAGTCGGCCGCACACCCGCGAGTTTCAGGGTGAACCGCGCTGCCTTCGCAGGCTGCCGTCGATCAGCGCCGTTTCATGGCCGTCGCGCACCGCGACGCAGGTGGCCGCCGACACGACCGGCAGCTGCTCGACGGCAGGCCGGGCGAAGAGGTACCCCTGAAAGAGGCGCACCCCCAGCTCCCGCATCGTGATGGCTTCATCGAACGTCTCGACGCCTTCGGCGATGACCGAGATGTTCAACTCGCGGCAAAGCATCACGATCGGGCGGGCAATCGCATGGCGCGCACGATCGGCGTGGATATTCCTGACCAGCCCCATGTCGATCTTGATCACATCCGGCTGGAAATCGGCCAGCATGCTCAGGCCGGAGTGCCCAGCCCCGAAGTCGTCGATCGCCGTGATCATGCCGTGGCGTTTGTACGCGCTGAAGATCGAGCGCAGGTGACCGACGTCTCGGGAAGGTTCGGCCTCGGTCACCTCGAACATCAGATGGTGGACGGGAAACTGCGCCCGCTCCGCCGCTTCAAGAGTCTTCCGCAGGCAGGCTTCCGGCTGATAGACGGCATTGGGCAGGAAATTGATGCTCAGGATGGATTCCCGTCCCGAGACGGGCCGCCAGTTCGATCGCCTTGACGCGGCAGGCCTGGTCGAAGGCATGGCGGTTCTGCTCGTTGATCTGCCCGAGCACGTCGGCCGCGGTTCCGCCGGTGCGCGGACGTACCAGCGCCTCCTGTGCGAACACGAGTCCCGTCTCCACGTCGACGATGGGCTGGAAGGCCATTGTGAAGTCGGGCAGGACGATGTCGTCGCGGCAGGGGCCGCAACGTCGATGCTCCCGGACTACGGGCTCTTGGGGTGACTGGTCGGCGCTCATGAGAGAGATATCGGCGGCGGCGGCGGCGGGGCCTTTAACCGCCGTGGGAGCGCGCCTGCGACAAGCGCCAGTCGCAAAAATGAAAGCGCAAAAAAGAAGGGATGAACTGTCGGGTTCATCCCTTCGTGAGAGGAAGCCAGTCCGGGCAGCCGTGGCACGAGGCGCACGGCTGCACGGGCTGCTGTCAGCCTCGAAACCGCCCTCGGGGGTCGGGGAGCGTCACTCGCACAGGCTCTCCATGTACCCCTGCGCCACGGGCGACAGCCGCTTCATGGCCAACGCACGCGCCTTGGGGACATCGAGCAGGTGTTCGAGGGGGCCGGAAACCAGCATCCGGCGGACCGTGGGGTCCTTGCGGGAGACGGCAGCCATCTTGTTCAGGACGGTGAAGCCGCGATTGATCTTGGCACGGGGGGCACGGCGGTGCTCGATGGAGCGCGCCAGATATTGCCCGAAACGCGAATAGAGAAAGTAGTCGTCGTCTCCGACCTGGAATCGCGCCTCCGCGAAAAAGTCGGGGAAGTTCTTCTCGAGATACTCGTTGACCTTTAGAAGACGGGGTCCGTTGAGGACTGACTGCTTTTTCATTTCGGTCTTGTCACACCTCCCAGAGTCAAGACAACCAGAGTCCAGAGAATCGTTTCCGGCTCTCACGAGCGGTACCACACCTCGCGACGCGCGCGAAAGTTACGGCACAGGGTCCGTCGACGCAATACATCAGCCGAAATAATTCTGTGTGCGTGACGCCACGCACGTGCTCACCGAGTCTCGGTCGGATCATCGCCGCGCGTCGCACCGCCGCCCGCCTCGCGTTCGAAGTCGTCGACACGCGTCTTGCCCGCCGCGATCGTCGCTTCCACCTGCCGCCCGACCTGCGCGGCGATCTGGTCCGGCGAGCTGTGCGGATCGATCTTCACCGCATCCTCGACGCCCGCCTGCCGCGACGCCTCCGCGGCTGCCTGCGACGCGCTGCTTCCCGCCCCATCCAACTGCCTCATCGACAGCCAGGCCACCAGCCCGATCGCAATCAACAGCCCGACGAGTCGAAACATCGCATTCTCCTCGCACGCGCCGCCCGGACGCTGCCTCTGACTCTGCGACGCCCGCACCTCGCCCACAAGAACGATCTGCCAGAACCACGAAGCACCGCACGGAAAAGCCCCGACGACTGCGCCTCTTCGAGACGGGAGTTGAGGCCATCGTCGGCACGAGGCGTACTCGAACCCCTTTTTCATTCGCCGCCCGTTATCGGCTCGGTGAAAAAGGGGTTCGAGCACGCCCCGCGCCGCCCACCGTCGACGCCCGCCTCGACGAAAGCGACGAGGTCGCGGCACTCGACGTCCGGTGTCTCCGGGCACCACCTGCACGTTCTCGCGGGATCGACGAGGCGACGTGGGTGGGCGATGGGTCCTGGGCTCGAAGGGTCCTCGTCCGCGGCGTAGCGCGCCATGGATGGCGCGCTCCGAGCCCCACACGGACGTGCTCGTGGGCGTCCGCGGACGAGGACCCTTCGAGCCCAGGACCCAGCGTCGATTCGCTCCACCTCTTCGATCCCACGATACAACGGCCAGCCGGTTTCGTCGGGTGGCCGAAAGCACCACGAAGTTGGCACCCCCTCCACGCTTGCCCGATGATGCGACGTCCGTCCAGAGCAGACCCCGTCATGGCCGCAATTTCGACACCCGAGCCCCCCGCGCCCTGGCTGAACCGGGTGTTCGGCGCGCGCCCCGGAATCTTCTTCATCTGCCTGTTCGCCTGGACCCTCACCAACCTCGACCAGTCACTGTTCGGCTATGCGATCCCCGGGATCCTGGCCGAATTCAAGCTGCCGCTCGAGGCCGCCGGCACCATCCTGACGATTTCGTTCGTGTTCGCCGCGGTGCTGATCATCCTCGCCGGGCTCGCCGCCGATCGCTGGGGCCGCGGCCCGGTCCTGGCGCTGCTGCTGGTCAGCTCCGCGATCTTCGTCGGCCTGCAGGGCTTTGCCGCCAGCGTCGTGATGTTGACGATCTTCCGTGCGCTCGGCTTCGGCCTCAGCGGCGGCCTCTCGCCGATCACCAACGCGCTGGTCGTCGAGAACGCCGCCGACCGTTACCGCGGCGTCGCGATGGGCCTGCTCCAGTGCGGCTATCCGCTCGGTTGGCTGCTCGCCTCGCTGCTGGCCGCGCCGCTGCTGGCGAAGTACGACTGGCGCGCCGCCTGCTTCGTCGCGTTCCTCGTCGTGCCGCTGGCGATCCCGATCTGGGTCTATCTCGCCCGCGTCGGCGATGGCGGCCGCGCCCGCGCTGGCGCCGGCGCGACGCCCGCGGCGGCGCCCGACGCCGATCCCGACGCCACGCATCCCGCCGCCCACGCGGCCGCTGTCCCCGCGTCGACCGCCGGCGCCGCGCCCGCCGAGGTGTCGGCCGCGCTGCGCGCGGGCGCGCGGGCGCCGAGTGCGTTCCGCCAGCTCTTCGGCTCCGAGTACCGCGCCCGCAGCCTCGCCAGCAGCCTGTTGTTCTTCACCTTCGGCGGCGCCTACGCCGGCTCCGCCTTCTTCTTCCCCACGTTCTTCAACCAGGTGCGCGGCTATTCGCCCTCCGACGCGGCCCTGCTGGTCGGCCTCTCCAACGGCATCGCCGTCGTCGGTTACATCGGCGCCGCGCTGATGGGCGAGTTCGTGCTGTCGCGCCGCAACGTATTCGTGATCTGGTGCCTCGCCGGCGCAGGCGCGCTGCTCGGCCTGCTGTGGCTCTCCGACGGCCGCACGGCCGACATGATTTGGTACGCCGCGATGGCGACGATGTTCTACGGCTCCCAGGCCGTCGTTCCGGTGCTGGTTGCCGAGCTCTACCCGAGCGCGATCCGCGCCTCCGGCCTCGCGATCTGCGCCTCGGCGCCGCTGAGCCTGGGCTTTGCGGTGTTCCCGATGGTCGTGCCGGCGGCGATCTCGAGCGTCGGCTGGGAAGTCGGCCTGTCGATCGTCGTCGTGCCGCTGCTGCTGGCGTCCACCATCGCCGCGCTGTTCCTGCCGAATCGTCGTTCCGGCCTGCCGGTCGCCTGACCGTGGCCGGCGCGGTCTGAGTTTTCCCGAGGAGTTCCCGTCATGTTCGAAGACGCCCGACGTTCCCGCCTGACCCTGCGCGCCGAATTCGCCCGCTGTGCCGAAATGCAGCGCGGCTCCGCCGGCCGCGGCGGCGGCTCGCTGCTAGACCGCCGCACCGTGCTCGCCTGCCTGATGGGCACAGCGGCCACGGCCAGCATCTCCTATGCGAAAGGCCCCGCGAAGGCGGCCGACCTACCCGCCCTCACGCTCGACGGTCGCGAGGTCGTGCTCGGCGGCACCCAGGTTTCCCGTCTCGCCCGGCGCCTGAAGGGCCAGGTGATCCGACCCACCGACGCGGGCTACGACTCCTCCCGCCAGGTCTGGAATGCGATGTTCGACCGCCACCCCGCGCTGATCGTGCGCTGCGCCAGCGTCGCGGACGTGCAGACCGCGGTGAAGTTCGCGCGCGAGCACCAGCTGCTGACCGCCGTGCGCTGCGGTGGCCACAGCGCTTCCGGCCAGTCCGTCTGCGATCGCGGCCTGGTGATCGACCTCTCGCTGATGCGTCGCGTCGAGGTGAATCCGAAGTCGCGCACCGTGCGCGCCGATGGCGGCTGCCAGCTCGGCGACCTCGACGCCGCCGCGCAGGCCGTCGGCCTCGCGACCACCTTTGGCGTCGTCTCGCACACCGGTGTCGGCGGCCTGACGCTCGGCGGCGGCATGGGCCGTCTGCAGCGCCAGCACGGCCTGTCGATCGACAATCTGCGCGAAGCCCGGGTCGTCACCGCCGAGGGTCGCCTGCTCACTGCGAACGCCACCGAGAATCCCGACCTCTTCTGGGCGCTGCGCGGCGGCGGCGGCAACTTCGGTATCGTCGTCTCGTTCGAGTTCGGCCTGCACCCGTTCGAGTACCCGGTGACCACGCGCGCCGTCACCTACGCCGGCGCCGATATCCGCCCGGTGCTGGAGCGCTACCTCGACTACGCGCCGCAGGCGCCCGAGGCGCTGTTCCTGGCGGCCGTCATGGTCCGCAACGCGCAGGGCGCGCCGCTGCTGAGTTTCTCGGCCAACTGGATGGGCGCGCCCGACCAGGCCGAACCCGCGTTCAAGGTGCTCGAGAGCTTCGCGACTCCGCTCGGCACGCGCAGCGGCTCGGCGAAGTATCTCGACATCCAGAAGTCCGCCGACGGCGGCGGTAACGCCTACGGCAACTTCCACTACCAGAAGGCCGGCATGCTCGGTGCCTTCGAGAACCGCAGTCGCCGCGGCCAGCTGCTCGACGGCCTGCTCGGCTACTACACCGAGAACCCGCTCCCGGGCGGCCGCGTGCTGATGCTGTTGATGGGCGGCGCGGTGAACCGGGTCCCCGTCGACGGCACCGCCTACCCGCACCGCACGGCGATGCACAACATCGACGTCGGCGGCGACGCCGGCACGCGGGAGGCCGCCGACAAGTACGTCGACTGGGGCCGCCGCTACTGGAAGGTGGTCGACCCGTTCACGGGCGGTGGCTTCTACGTCAACGCCGCCTCGGCCGACGACGACGAGCGCCGCATCGCCGGCAACTACGGCCCGAACCATGCGCGCCTGGTCGCCGCCAAGACCCAGTACGACCCCACCAACCAGTTCCGCCTCAACGCCAATATCCGCCCGACGGCGCGCGCGTGAATCGCCGCAAGCTGGTGGCCGGACTCGTGACGACCGCGTCCGCCGCGACGCTCGCCAGCGTGGCAGGGCGTGCGACGGAATCTGCGGCACCGTTTGCCGGGCAGGGCGCTGCGGGCGCAACCGCCACCTCGAGGCCTCCCAAACGCTTCGCGGCGACGAACTGCACCGCGCTCGTCACGGGCTCCAACCGCGGCGTCGGCCTCGGCTTCGTCGAAGTGCTGCTCGAGCGCGGCGCGCGCCGCGTCTATGCCACCGGACGCAGGATGAAGAACCTCGAGGCCGTGGTCGCGCTCGATCCGAAGCGCGTCGTGCCGCTGGTGCTCGACGTCACGAACGACGCCCAGCGCCGCGCCGCCGCAGCGGCCGCGCAGGACGTCACTCTGCTGATCAACAACGCGGCATACCCCGGCAGCGAGACAGCCAGCGAGCGCCGCTTCCGCTCCGCGAGCTCGCTCGACGACGTCAAGGCGGTGATGGACACCAACTGCTGGTCCCCCGCGGAGCTCGCGCGCCTCTTCATCCCGCGCCTGATCGCCAACGGTGGCGGCGCCATCGTCAACATCCTCTCGGTCGGTGCGTTCTTCTGCCTGCCCGAGTTCTCGAGCTACTCCGTCTCGAAGGCTGCGGCGGCGATGATGACCGCCGGCCTGCGCGCCGAGACCGATCGCGACCCGGTGCAGGTCTGCGCGGTCGTCACCGGCGGCGTGCGCACCCGCGCCTCGCCGGTCGGCTCGAAGGGCGGAGTGAGCCCTGCTGAACACGCGATCGAAGTGCTCGACGCGATGGCCCGCGGCGAAACCGAGATCTATGCCGCCGGTGCCCGCGCCTTCGTCGATCGAATCCGCAGCGACCCGCAGGCCTTCGAGCGCACGGTGATCGAGCGCTTCCATAGCAGTCCGGTCACGATTGCCCCGTACGACGGCTAAGTCGAAGGGTCGTCGGCTGGCGCGCAGCGCCGCTATCGCGGGATGACGGGCAGCAGGATGTGCGACGGTCGGGTCGCATCGACGTAGATCGTATTGGTCGCAACCTGCCAGCGGCGATTGGCATTGAGGGGCTCGCCGGTATTCGGGTTCACGTCGAACCGTGGAAAATTGCTGCTCGAGACGTCGAGTCGAATGCGGTGGCCGCGCTGGAAAAGCAGCGATGTCGGATACATCTCGATCTTGAATTCATAGGGACGACCAGGCTGCAGGAGCTCTTCGCGATCGAGCTCGTTGCGGTAACGCGCGCGCACGATGCCGTCCGCGACGTTCAGGTCCACGCCTTCGGGAAAGGCGGCGTTGGGCGGGTAGACGTCTATCAGCTTGACGGTGAAGTCCGTGTCACGCGCGTCCGATGAAGCCCAGAGCGTCACGACGAGGCGGCCCGTGACCTCCAGGTCGGCTTCGAGGGGCGCACTCTGGAACACGAGCACGTCGTTGCGTGCCGACAGCGGCCGCGTATCCGGAGTGAGCCAGAACCCCGTGCGGCCGCGCTGATCGGCAGCGCCCTGGAACATCAGTTTGCCCTGCGACGAGACGTTGCCGCCGAGGGTCGGCACGGGATCGCGCGGGTCAAACTGGAAACTGATTGGCTTGCCGCTTGCTGGCTTTGCGGGCGTCAGCGCGCCGTCGGCCTGCAGATACCATGGCGTGTAGGCCGTCCGGGCGAGCGGCCATTCCTGTTCGTCGCGCCAGCGACCGCCGACGAACAGCCGCCCTTCCGGCGTCCGGTGCGCATCGCCTCCGCCCATTACGTAGATGCGCACCGGCGCCTCGTTCGAGACGCCGTCGCCCGCGGTGCCTGCGTTGTCGCCATCGAGCCAGCGATCGAACCACCGGACCTGCAGCGCGTTGCGGTCAATGGCGGCATCAGCCGTAAACTGCGCCTCGCCCGCGTAGCTCAGGTGTTCAGAGCTGTGGATCCACGGCCCGATCAACAGACGCTGCGGGCTTTTCTTGGCTTTGGCGAGCGCCACGTAGTTCAGGTTCGCAACCGACGCGCTCCAGGAGTCATACCAGCCGGTGATGTGGTAGACCGGAACATCCTTGTAGCGCCCGATATGGTCCACGACGCTCGCGCCATGCTCGCTCCAGAACCGGTCGTAGGTGCCGTGGCTCATGGCCTCGATCAGCCAGGTTTCGTAGTCCGGTGCCAGCTTCAGTGGCGTGGTTCCCGGGCGCAGCGGCAGGTTTCGGGCGTACTCCTGCACCTGCGAACCGAGGGCGACGAGGGCAGGCGCGGCAACCGGATTCGCCGCGGCACGCTGCGCGGCCGGCAGCGCGTTGGCGGTGTCGGCGGCGTTGCCGAGCGTCAACACCCAGTTGAGCCAGCGCAGTTCGAAGGCGCCGTGATGGCGGACGCCGTAGTGACCTAAGTTGGACATCGCGTTACGCGGCACCATGGCCTTGAGGCAGGGCGCTGCTGCGATCGCGAGCGCATGTTGCGTGGCGCCGTCATACGACGTGCCGACGGTGCCGATGCTGCACCTCGCCCAGGGTTGCGCGCCGATCCACGCCGCCGTGTCGAAGCCGTCGAGCGCGTCATCGCGCAGCGGCTGCCAGCGCCCCTCGGAGCGATAGCGGCCGCGAACGTCCTGCACCACCACGGCATAGCCGCGCGGCACCATGGCCCGGACCAGGCTCGGATCGCGGCCCGCCTTGTTGTACGGGGTACGCTGGAGAATCACCGGAAATCGACCGTCCGCCACGGCGGCACCGCGGGCCGGAAGGTAGATATCGGTGGCGAGCCGGATGCCGTCCCGCATCGGCACCATGACGTCCTGCAGCTGCGCGACGTCGTAGGAAGCGACTGGGCGCTTTGCACTGCTTGCGACCGCAGCCAAAGGCGCGGCCGCTTGCTGACTGAATGAAGAGCGGGTGGCGAGAGCGAAGCCCAACATGGCGAGGCCGCCGCAGAGCCCCGCGAGTCGCAAGCCGCTGACCGGTCGCATGGCGCGATTCTGACACGGCACCCCACGGACTGCTCGTCGTGCGGGACGACGTAGCCCGCGGCGGAGGGGGAAGGTCCGCCGCGAGCCCCGCCGCCTGCCTTACTTCGGCAGGAGAACCGAGTCGATCACGTGGATCGTGCCGTTGCTGGCCGCGATGTCGGTGGTCACGACATTCGCGTCGTTCACCTTCACCTTGCCGCCTGCGACCGCGATCTTTACCGACTGGCCGTTCACCGTCTTCGCTTCCGTCAGCTTGACGACGTCCGCCGCCTTCACGTTCCCCGCGACCACGTGGTACGTGAGGATGCCCGCCAGCTTGGCCTTGTTCTCAGGCTTCAGCAGGCTCTCGACCGTGCCGGCCGGCAGCTTCGCGAACGCCGCGTCGGTCGGCGCGAATACCGTGAACGGGCCCTTGCCCTTGAGCGTCTCGACCAGGCCCGCCGCCGTCAGCGCCGTCGCCAGGGTCTTGAAGCTGCCCGCCGCGACCGCCGTGTCGACGATGTCCTTCTTCTTCGCCATGTCCATGGCCATGTCCGCCGCGGACGCCGGGACCGCGATCACGGCCGCCACCGCTACTGCGGCAGCCAGGAACGTCGAACGGGAAAGAGGGCGCTCGAGCGCCTTGGAATGCAACATTGAGGAAATCCTCCGTGATGGATGAGTCGATATTTTTTGTCTTCGCGCCAGCTTCCTGCCAGCGACCCCCGTCAGCGCAGCCTAGGCCCGTCGTGCTACCGCCGTATGTCCGCCAGGGCACCGATGGCGACCAAGCTCAGACTGCGCCCTCCCTCTTCGTCAGTGTCGGGCGTTTGGATTCACCGACGTCGACGATTGGTGAGCCGAGTCGAACGACTGCGTCAATCTGGCGGTAGTTCCGCCTCATGTCCTGCCGGAGTAGCCTTGACCCATCAGCCACTACCGCCGACACCCCCATGCCCCGCATCGACGCCACCCGCGCCGCCGTCGTCACCGGCTCGCGCTACCCCAAGCCCCACGACGCCCCGTGCCAGGGCCGCAGCGCCATCCGCCTCGGCGACGCCGCTGGCCTCACGCAGTTCGGTGTTCATCTGCTCACCCTCGACCCCGGCGTCTGGTCGAGCCAGCGCCACTGGCACACCCACGAAGACGAGTTCGTCTACGTGCTGAGCGGTGAAGTGTTGCTCGTCACCGACGCGGGCGCCGAGACCCTGCGCGCGGGTGACGCCGCGGGTTTCAAGGCCGGCGACCGCGACGGCCACTGCCTCCAGAACCTTTCAGGCGCACCGGCGCGGCTGCTGGTCGTCGGCACCCGCAACGACGCCGATGAGGGCGAGTATTCCGACATCGACATGAAGTTCCTGCCGGGCCGCTACAGCGGCAAGGGCGGGTTCCGCCGCAAGGACGGGTCGAGTTTCGATCCTTGATCGGTCGGCAGCGCGCGCACACGCTCGGTGAGCCGCTACCGATCGACGGCCAGGATCTTGCGCACGGGCGCGACCGACGGATTCAACGCAACCGCGAGACCCCCGGCACCCGATCGAACCCCGGGTCGAAGCTCAGCACCGTATCGATCCCGCGCAGCTGCATCACCGCCAGGTGCACCGCCGTACGCACCGGCAGCGTCGGGTACTGCAGCACCAGCTGCTTCGCCCGCTCGAGCGTCGAGCTCTCCACGGGCAGCACCTCGTCGACCACGCCGAGCAGCGCGTCGTACGCCAGCTGGATGTAGCCGCGCCGGTCGAGCGCCGTGTAGCGATGCAGGATCTCGTTCAGCGCCTCCGCATCGGTGACGAGCCGCACCCGATCGGCCACCAGCCCCTCGAGCCGCCGTTGGGCGTCCACCTTGTTCGGGTGCGCCGCGCCGACCAGGTACATGAACACCTGCGAGTCGATCAACACCATGGTCGCGGTCCCCGTTCAGTAGCCGCCGCCCGTTGAATCCGGCCCGACGCCGCTGAGATACGAACGCTCGAAGTCGACGTTCATACGCTCCACCTGTCCGGTCGGCCCGGTGTGCCGGATCGCCGTGCGGATGGCATCGAGCTTGCGGTCTACGTCCCCGCTGGACTCCCGCCGCCGTGCCGCCAGCAGCGCCTGCCGCACCCATTCCGCCACCGACACCCCGCGCGCTACCGCCGCCCGCTGCAGCGCCTCGTATTCGGGATCTTCCAGCAACACCTGCAGTCGTTTAGTCATTAGTGCAGTCTGAATGACTCATTAACATGAGTAAACAACACCAGATCTTCATTGACCCCCGGTCCCCAGCCGGTATATTCGATTGGCCGGTGAAGACGCCGCGTAGTCCCAGGGCCCCAGGCCCCACCCAAGGCCGCGCCCAGTCCACCCAAGCCAATGAATAATAAGATTAATTGGCACCCGTCGCCTTCAGGAGGGCCCGCGTGCCCGCCACCGCGCCCGCTGTCGAGGAGTTGACCATGAGCCCGAAGCCCCGCACCTCCCGCCCCGGCAAGCAGGGCCTCTACGACCCGCAGTTCGAAAAGGACGCCTGCGGATTCGGTTTCGTCGCCGACATCAAGGGGCGCAAATCCAATGCGATCGTCCAGCAGGCCATCCAGGTCATCAAGAACCTGAACCACCGCGGCGCCTGCGGCGCCGAGACCAACACCGGAGACGGCACCGGCATCCTGATGCAGACGCCGCACGCCTTCCTGAGGGAAGTGGCGAAGAAGGCACGCATCAAGCTGCCTAGCCCGGGCGAGTACGCCGCCGGCCTGATCTACATGCCGAAGAACGCGACCCAGCGCCGCAAGATC
Organism: Pseudomonadota bacterium; assembly: GCA_043748075.1. Classification (GTDB taxonomy): domain Bacteria; phylum Pseudomonadota; class Gammaproteobacteria; order Steroidobacterales; family Steroidobacteraceae; genus UBA964. The sequence continues at coordinate 9,185 of JAYTNX010000014.1, read as the reverse complement.
GAGGAGGTCTTCGCGCGCGTCGTGCAGTCCGAGGGCCAGGTCTATCTCGGCGCGCGCACCGTGCCCACCAACAACGCCAGCCTCGGCGAGACCGCCAAGGCCAGCGAGCCGTTCATCCGCATGGTCTTCATCCAGCGCGGCGAAGACACGGCCGACGAAGCCGCGTTCGAGCGCAAGCTCTATGTGATCCGCAAGCGTGCCTACAGCGAGATCCGCGCCACCACGATCGGCGGCGCGGAGTACTGGTACGTCTGCTCGCTGTCGTACAAGACCCTCGTCTACAAGGGCATGCTGCTGACCAACCAGCTCGACGAGTATTTCCCCGACCTCAAGAGCCCGTCGATGGAATCGGCGCTGGCGCTGGTGCACTCGCGCTTCAGCACCAACACCTTCCCGAGCTGGGACCGCGCGCACCCCTACCGCTACATCGCCCACAACGGCGAGATCAACACGCTGCGCGGCAACATCAACTGGATGAAGGCCCGCGAGGCGCTGCTCGAGTCCGAGGTGTTCGGCGACGACATCGAGAGCCTGAAGCCGATCGTCAATGTGAACGGCTCCGACAGCTCGATGTTCGACAACGTGCTCGAGCTGATGGTGCTCGGTGGCCGCTCGCTGCCGCACGCGATGATGATGATGATCCCCGAGCCCTGGTCCAAGCACGAGTCAATGGACCCGGCGCGCAAGGCCTTCTACCAGTTCCACTCCAGCCTGATGGAGCCTTGGGACGGCCCGGCCGCAATCTCCTTCACCGATGGCAAATGCATCGGCGCGGTGCTCGACCGCAACGGCCTGCGCCCCGCGCGCTACTACGTGACCAAGGACGACCTGATCGTCATGGCCAGCGAAGCCGGCGTGCTGCCGTTCCCGCCGCAGGACATCGTGCGCAAGGGCCGCCTGCAACCCGGCCGCATGTTCCTCGTCTACACCGAGCAGGGCCGCATCATCGAGGACGAGGAGATCAAGCGCACCGTCGTCAGCGAGTGGCCCTATGCCGACTGGCTGAAGCAACACCTGATCAACCTGAAGGACCTGCCGTCCGCCCCCACGCTGCCGACGCCGGAAGCCGAGACCCTGTTGCAGCGCCAGCTCGCCTTCGGCTACACCTTCGAAGACCAGCGCATCCTGATGGCACCGATGGCGAAGGACGGCATCGAGGCGATGGGCGCGATGGGCAACGACACACCGCTCGCGGCGCTGTCGACCAAGTCGCGGCTGCTCTACGACTATTTCAAGCAGCTGTTCGCGCAGGTGACCAACCCGCCGATCGATTCCATCCGCGAAGAGATCGTGACCAGCAGCGACGTCTGGCTCGGCGCCGAGGGCAACCTGCTCGAGCCGAAGCCCACCGATTGCCGCCGCATCGAGCTGAAGGGCCCGGTGCTGACCAACGAGGAATTCGCCAAGGTGCGCAAGGTGGCGCTGCCGGGCCTGAAGGTTGGTACGCTGTCGATGCTGTTCCGCGCCTCGCGTGGCGAAGAAGGCCTCGTCAAGGCGCTCGAGCAACTGCGCGAGGAGGCGAAGCGCCTGATCGAGGAAGACGAGGTCAATATCCTGATCCTCTCCGATCGCGGCGTGAACAAGGACCTGGCGCCGATCCCCTCGCTGCTCGCCATCAGCGGCCTGCACCACTACCTGATCCGCGAAGGCCTGCGGATGCGCGTCTCGATCGCGCTCGAGACCGGCGACGCGCGCGAGGTGCACCATTTCGCGCTGCTGGTCGGCTTCGGCGCCAGCGCGATCAATCCGTATCTGGCCTTCGAGACCCTCGACGGCATGATCCGCGACGACCTGCTGCGCAACGTCGACCACAAGCTCGCCTGCCAGAACTTCGCCAAGGCCGGCACCAAGGGCATCGTCAAGGTGATGTCGAAGATGGGCATCAGCGCGATGCAGTCCTACCACGGTGCCCAGGTGTTCGAGGCGGTGGGTCTACGCCAGGACGTGATCGACGAATACTTCGCGGGGACCTCCAGCCGAGTCGGCGGCATCGGCCTCGAGGTCGTGGCCGAGGAAGTGCTGATCCGCCACCGCGCCGCCTTCCCGGACCGCGAGCTGCACGCCACCGTGCTGCCCACCGGCGGCCAATACCAGTGGCGCAAGGACGGCGAGTTCCATCTCTTCAGCCCCGAGTCGATACATCGGCTGCAAAAGGCCGCGCGCACCGGCAGCTACCAGACCTACAAGAGCTTCGCCGAGCTGATCGACGAGCGCTCGAAGAACCTCAGCACGCTACGCGGCCTGCTCGAATTCAAGACGGCCCACGATGCGATCCCGATCGATCAGGTCGAGTCGGTCGAGACCATCATGGCGCGCTTCAAGACCGGCGCGATGAGCTATGGCTCGATCAGCAAGGAGGCGCACGAGACGCTGGCGATCGCGATGAACCGCATCGGCGGCAAGAGCAACACGGGTGAGGGCGGCGAAGACCCCGAGCGCTATGTCCCGATGCCCAATGGCGACAGCAAGAACAGCGCGATCAAGCAGGTGGCCTCGGGGCGCTTCGGCGTGACGAGCGAATACCTCGTCAACGCCCGTGAACTGCAGATCAAGATGGCCCAGGGCGCGAAGCCGGGCGAGGGCGGCCAGTTGCCCGGCACCAAGGTGTATCCGTGGATCGCGAAGACGCGCCACACCACCGCCGGCGTCGGCCTGATCTCCCCACCTCCACACCACGACATCTACTCGATCGAGGATCTCGCCGAGCTGATCCACGACCTGAAGAACTCGAACCGCGAAGCGCGCGTCAGCGTCAAGCTCGTGGCTGAGGTCGGCGTCGGCACCATCGCGGCGGGCGTCGCCAAGGCGCATGCCGATGTGGTGCTGATCAGCGGCTACGACGGCGGCACGGGAGCCTCCCCGCTGACCTCCATCACGCACGCGGGCCTCCCCTGGGAACTCGGCCTCGCCGAAACCCACCAGACCCTGGTGCTGAACAACCTGCGCAGCCGCATCCGCGTCGAGACCGATGGCCAGCTCAAGACCGGCCGCGACGTGGCGATCGCTGCGCTGCTCGGCGCCGAGGAGTTCGGCTTCGCCACCGCGCCACTGGTCGCAGTCGGCTGCATCATGATGCGCGTCTGCCACCTCAACACCTGCCCGGTCGGCGTCGCGACGCAGGACCCGCGCCTGCGCGAGAAGTTCGCCGGCAAGCCGGAGCACGTGGTGAACTACATGCGCTTCATCGCGCAGCACCTGCGCGAAATCATGGCGCAGCTCGGCTTCCGCACCGTCAACGAGATGGTCGGGCGCGTCGACCGGCTCGAGGCGAAGCACGCCGTGGACCACTGGAAGGCCCAGGGCTTCGACTTCAGCAACATCCTCTACACTCCCGACATGGGCGAAGAGGTGGGCCGCTACCAGACCATCGCCCAGGACCACGGCATCGAGGCCTCGCTCGATGTCACGCAGCTGTTGAAGATCTGCCAGCCGGCCATCGACAACGGCACGCGCGTCGAGGCTACCGTCGCGGTGCGCAACGTGAATCGCGTCGTCGGCACCATCACCGGCAGCGCGGTGACGAAGAAGTGGGGCGCGAAGGGTCTGCCCGAAGACACCATCCAGCTCACCTTCCAGGGGTCCGCCGGCCAGAGCTTCGGCGCGTTCGTGCCGCCCGGCATGAGCTTCCGCCTCGAAGGCGACGCCAACGACTACCTCGGCAAGGGCCTCTCCGGCGGCAGGATCACCATACGTCCACCCGAGGGCAGCACGTTCAAGCCCGAAGAGAACATGATCATCGGCAACGTCGCCCTCTACGGCGCCACCGCAGGCGAGGTGTTCGTCGGCGGCATGGCGGGTGAACGCTTCGCGGTGCGCAACTCCGGTGTCGACGCCGTCGTCGAGTCCATTGGAGACCATGGCTGCGAATACATGACCGGCGGCCGCGTCGTCGTGCTCGGCCCCACGGGGCGCAACTTCGGCGCCGGCATGTCTGGCGGCATCGCCTACCTCTTCGATGAGTCGGGTAACCAGATGCCGCGCATCAACCTGCAGATGGTCGAGATCGAGCGCGTCGACGACGCCGATGAAGCCGCGGAGTTGAAGGCCTTGATCCAGAAGCACGCCGACGCCACCGGCAGCGCCAATGCGAAGCGCATCCTCGCCGCCTGGGCGACCAGCCGTGCGCGCTTCCTGAAGGTGATCCCGAAGGACTACAAGCGCGTGCTCGCCTGCCTCAAGAAGGCGCACGACCAGGGTCTCTCGGGCGACGATGCGATCATGGCGGCGTTCGAGGAAAACTCGCACGACCTGTCGCGCGTCGGCGGCAACTGAGGCGCGCCCCGCGCGCCGCCCGGCCACAACAAGAACAACCATCCAACCAGCAGAGCGTCATGGGCAAGCCCACCGGATTCATCGAGTACCTGCGCGAGCTCCCCATGGACCGCTCGCCCGTCGAGCGCGTGCGCGACTGGAAAGAGTTCCATCACCACATGGACGAGAAGGGCCTGCGCAACCAGGCCGCGCGCTGCATGGACTGCGGCGTGCCGTTCTGCCACACCGGCAAGGTCATGAGCGGCGGCGCCTCCGGCTGCCCGGTCAACAACCTGATCCCCGAGTGGAACGACCTCGTGTATCGCGGACTGTGGCGCGAGGCGCTCGATCGCCTGCACAAGACCAACAACTTCCCCGAGTTCACCGGTCGCGTCTGCCCCGCGCCCTGCGAAGGTTCCTGCGTGCTCGGCATCAACGCGCCGCCCGTCACCATCAAGAACCTCGAGAACGCCATCATCGAGAAGGGCTGGGAAGAAGGCTGGGTCCTGCCCGAGCCACCCGAGGAACGCACCGGCAAGAGGGTCGCCGTGATCGGCTCCGGCCCCGCAGGTCTGGCCGCCGCCGCGCAGTTGAACAAGGCCGGCCACAGCGTCACCGTCCTCGAGCGCGCGGATCGCCCCGGTGGCCTGCTGACCTATGGCATCCCGAACATGAAGCTCGACAAGCGCGACGTCGTCGACCGCCGCGTCAAGCTGATGGAGCAGGAAGGCATCAAGTTCGTCTGCAACGCGAACGTCGGCGAGAACGTGGAAGCCAACCTGCTCGCGAAGGACTTCGACGCCGTCGTGATCTGCACCGGCGCCACCCAGCCGCGTGATCTCGGCGTGGAAGGCCGCAACCTGCCCGGCGTCCACTTCGCGATGGACTATCTGACCGAGAGCACCCAGAGCCTGCTCGACCGCAAGCCCGGCGATGCGAAGATCCACGCGAAGGGCCAGGACGTGATCGTGATCGGCGGCGGCGACACCGGCACCGATTGCGTCGGTACTGCGATGCGCCAGGGTTGTCGCACCCTGACCCAGTTCGAGATCCTCTCCAAACCTCCGTTGGACCGCGCCGAAGACAATCCGTGGCCGGAGTGGCCGCGTGTCTACAAGATGGACTACGGCCAGGAAGAGGCCGCGGCGAAGTTCGGCACCGATCCGCGCGTCTATCTCACGACGATCAAGAAGCTGGTCGCCGACGAGAAGACCGGCAAGCTGAAGTCCATCGTCACCGTCGAGGTGAAGTGGGAAAAGACCGCCACCGGGGGCCACGCCCCCGTCGAGGTCGAGGGTTCAGAGAAGACCCAGCCCGCGCAGCTCGTGCTGCTGGCGATGGGGTTCCTCGGGCCCGAGACCGGCGTCCTCAAGGAGATGGGCCTCGAGCTCGATCATCGCAGCAACATCAAGGCGGACTACGAAAAGTACGCGACCTCGAAGAAGGGCGTGTTCGCCGCAGGCGACTGCCGCCGCGGCCAGAGCCTGGTGGTCTGGGCGATCAACGAAGGTCGGGGCGCGGCCCGGGAGTGCGACCGGTACCTGATGGGGCGAACGGATCTGCCGTAGGCCACGCTCACCTCGACGTGAGACGACTCGAGGTTGAACACGCGTCGCGGCATCTCCCGTACTTGACCATCGCGACTCCGCTGACTAGTATTCAGACTAGTTTGCGTCCGTGGAGCATCGCATGAAAAGCTGGCCAGTGCAGGATGCCAAGGCGCGTTTCAGCGAGTTTCTCCAGGCCAGCCTCAAGCACGGTCCGCAGCTCGTCACGATGCGCGGCGCGGAGGCCGCGGTGCTCGTGCCGGTCGACGAGTGGCGTCGTCTGAATGAGCGTGCCCGGACGGGTCTGAAGGCTGTTCTGCTCGCGACAACTGCCCGTGAGGAGTTGGCAATTCCGCCGCGTGGGAAGCTGCACCGCCGCACTGCACGCCCACGCGGCTGATGCCTTACCTGCTCGATACCAACGTCGTCTCCGAGCTGCGCAAGCGCAAGCCACACGGGGCGGTAGTGGCGTGGATGCAGTCAATTCCCGAGGAATCCCTGCGCCTCTCGGCCGTTACGCTCGGAGAAATCCAGGCGGGTATCGAGCGAACACGCGAACTGGATCCCGCGAAAGCCGATGAGCTCGAAGCTTGGCTGAACGATCTCGCCGCGACGACCAGTGTCATCGACGTCGATGCCACGATATTTCGCCGTTGGGCACAGTTGATGCACCGACGGCCTGATCACCACCTCGAAGGTGCGCTGATTGCGGCGACCGCCCTCGTCCACGACCTGACCGTGGCGACACGAAACGTCGCTGACTTTAAGTGTTTCGGCGTGAAGCTGTTCGATCCGTTCAACTGACCCGCCACACCCCCGTGCACGCGCATCCTCACATCGGCTGCCGTGGGGGCATTGGCTTAGCGGACGGCGCAGGCGTACCGTCCGACAGCAGGCGCATCATGACCACCATTCCCGACAAAGTGATCGTGCGCGATCGCCACGGCAACCGGATCGCCACCTACGATTTCATCACGTGATCGAGCACCTGCATCACTGGCATGCCGGCCGCGATCCCGTTCGCCTCGCCCTGAAGTACAAGGCGATGAGCGCGTCACTCGCCGACTTCGTGCGCGGCACCTGCAGTCTCTTCTACCTGCGCGCGAGCCGCACGACCTTGCCGTCTTCGCCGGCCCTGCCGATCTGCGGCGACGTCCATGTCGGCAATTTCGGCATCTACCGCGGCGATGACGGGCGGCTCCGTTTCGACCTGAACGATTTCGACGAATCCGCGACTGCGCCGATCCTGCACGATCTGATCCGCCTGCTCGCGGCGTTCCTGACGACGACGCCCGATGCCGAATCCGGCGTCGAGATGGCCGCGTTCGCCCACAAGGCGTATGTGACGACTCTGTCCTCGCAGGCGCACGCCGCGCTCGATGCGGAGCATCGCGAGTCGCCACTGCCCGATCTCTTTCGCCTCGCATCGAGGCGGGAGCAGAAGCGCACCGACTGGCTCGATGAACGCACCGTCCTTGGGCCGCAAGGCGAGCGGCGATTCACGCTCGACCGCGTCAAGACGCTCGCCGCCACGGAAGATGAACGACACGCATTGTTCCGCGCCGCGGGGGACCTCGGACGTTCGTTCGGCGCGGAGTCGATCTTCGAGCCGATCGACGCCGCACGGCGGATCTCCGGCCTGGGCAGTCTCGGGCTGCCGCGCTTTCTGCTGATGGTTCGCGGCGATGCCGCCGGCGCGCGCCTGCTGGACATCAAGGCGGCACGCCGTTCGGCACTCTCCGAGGGCCTCGGACTCCCGGAGGGGAAAGCGGCCGAGGGCGATGACGCCGACCGAATCGTCGCGGCGCAGACCCTCATCCTCGAGCGCCCCTCATCGCCGGTCGCCGCGATCGGCCTCTTCGACGATCGCTTCACGGTCCGCGAACTGCAGGCGGCCGGCGTACGGCTCGAACCTTCGCTGACCTATTCCACGAGGTTGGGCCGGGTGCTCGGCGAGTCACTTGCGCGAGCGCACCGGCGAACCTCGCGCCGCGCCGGTTCCACGGGTGAGCTGGACGCATTCGCCGAGGAGGCGCCGCAATGGTCGGCGCGTGCCGCAGCGGCGGCGCTCGAGCTGAGTCACAAATGCCGCGAGGACTGGCGCGCGTTCCGCGAGGCCTACCGCGCCGGGGCCTTCGCCCCGCGCGACGCGTGACGCGCGACCCGGGCGCCAGTTGCGGTCGGTCGACCACACCGCAACGGGCGCTCGGATCATGCAGCTCTCAACGCTGGTTGGCGCGCTTCTGCCCGGACCGGCTGTCCAGGTCGTAGTCGTCGAGGCTCGACTCCCAGTCCTTCACCTGTTTCTCGGCTTCGTCCTTGCCGATGCCATAGGTCTCCTGGATCTTGCCGGCCAACGCTTCGCGCTTGCCGTTGATCACGTCCAGGTGATCCTCGGTGAGCTTGCCCCATTGCTGACGGGCCCGGCCCTTGACCTGCTTCCAGTTGCCTTCGATGCGATCCCAGTTCATGTCTGACTCTCCTCGTGGTGGTGTAGAGCAGCGCGGTCGTGCGCCTCCGGGACTTAGCAATCGACGTGCCAGCCTCGTGCCGCCCTGCGCCCGTGTGGGCGCCCGCCTACAACCGTCTTTCCCCGAGGCTTATGCCGCAGGGCGCAGGACGTTCGCACACTTGTCCCGGCTCGTTACTGCCGCGCACACCACGGACCAAGGAGCAGACCATGACGACAAACAAGCCGACAAAGCCCCAGATCCAGGGCGAGGGCGACTACGACGCAGCGCGCCGCTATCGCAAGGATGTTGAGGATTTCGTCGCGACGGAGGACGTGGATGCCGCCGCGCACGCGGCCGCACCTCGAACCGAGCAGGAGAAGCGCGAACTGGCTGCCGCCGAAGAGCAAGGCCGGGCGCGCGGCAAGGGCGACGATGGCCGCAATGTGATGGCGGAGGCGGAAACGCAGCAGAAGTAGAAGCGGCTGCTGCTTTGAACCGCCGCTCAATCCTTGCAAGGGATTGTGGGGCTCTGGCCCCGTTGCGCCCGGGTAGGTGTGCAATCCGTGGGTTCCGTACTGGCGCTAATGTAGTCTTCACGCTACATTAAAGACTTTATCGGAGCGCCAAGATCACTTATGCCGACCCCTCACCACCCTTCCGCCAACGTGCGACGCGTGCTTCGGAAGTTGGGAGGAGATATCCAGGATGCGCGTCGCCGTCGTCGGCTTCCCATGGCGGTGGTGGCCGATCGGGCATTCACGTCCCGCTCGACCCTGCAACGGGTTGAAGCGGGGGACCCGGCGGTCGGAATTGGCATCTACGCCGCCGTTCTGCAGGCGCTGGGCCTCGCCGAGGGCCTGGCGGGAATCGCGGACATTGGTCGGGACACCGTAGGCCAAGCCCTCGCGAGCGCCAACCTGCCGAAGCGCGTCCG
>JAYTNX010000013.1:0-1578 GCA_043748075.1 Pseudomonadota bacterium | reverse complement strand
TCGCCGCGCTTGACCGTATAGCTCGTGGGCGCGCTCGGGTTCACCGCGGAACGGTCGATGACCGGCGGGGCCGACTCGGACGGGGCGCCTTCGGGCTGGGCGGCAACGGCGGCCTCGGTGGCGGTCACCGCGGGTTCGGCGGGGGCGGTGTCGGCCGCTGCCCGGGGCGCGGAGGCCTTCGGGGCGACGGCGGCGTCCTTGCGGCCGAAACCGGCGCAGCCGGTGAGCAGCAGAAGCGTGACCGCGGCCAGCAAGGCCGCCAGCAGGGACCGCGCACGGAACCCGGCTGGGTTCGCGCTAAGTGCTTGTTTTAGATACATCCTCCACTCCTCGTGACGGGTGGGGCGAGCGACCCTGGCTGTTATACTCGCCTGCCCGCGGCAGCAGCATCGTCAAATGGTGGCTTTGTGCAGTGGTTCACGGTCACGCCAGCGACAAGGTGACCTTCGAACCGGTTTAGCCACGGCTAAATGTCAACAGTTTGAGAACATTAGCAAAACTTCTGCGTCAAATACACGAAGAACCTTGGAACCCCGCCCGATGGCCCTCCTGAGCATCCTCGAATACCCCGATCCGCGCCTGCGGACCCGCGCCGTGCCGGTCACGGAATTCGACGCCACGTTGTCGCGCCTGATCGACGACCTGTTCGAGACCATGTATGCGGCGCCGGGCATCGGTCTGGCGGCGTCGCAGGTGAACATCCACCGGCAGCTGATCGTGATGGACCTGTCCGAGAGCCGCGATGAACCGCAGGTGTTCATCAACCCGCAGATCCTGGCGCGCGAGGGCGGCGGGATCACGGAAGAAGGCTGTCTCTCGGTGCCCGGGATCTTCGACAAGGTGGAGCGCGCGCAACGCGTGCGGGTGCGCGCGCAGGACCGCGACGGCACGACATTCGACCGCGAGCTCGACGGGCTGGTGGCGGTCTGCCTGCAGCACGAGATGGATCATCTCGAGGGCAAGCTGTTCGTCGACTATCTGTCGAGCCTGAAGCGCGAGCGCATCCGCAAGAAGCTCGACAAGGAGCGACGCGAGCGCGGTGCGCACGGCGGCTCGCGGGGCGCGTCCGGCGCGGCCTCGGCGCTCTGACGCACGGCCTCGCGTCAGTCCCCGCCACCGCCCGCCTTCTGTCTCCGCAGCCCCATGCGTATCGTTTTCGCCGGCACGCCGGAGTTCGCCGTGCCGCCGCTCGCTGCGCTGTGTCGTGCGGCGCCGGCGCACGAGGTCGTCGGCGTGCTGACGCAGCCGGACCGGCCTGCGGGGCGCGGGCGCAAGTTCGCACCGGGCGCAGTGAAGCGGTACGCGCTGGGCGCGGGACTGCCGGTGGCGCAGCCGCCGAGCCTGCGTGACGAGGCGGGGCGCGCGGCGCTGCTGGCCTGGCAGCCGGATTTGCTGGTGGTGGTCGCCTACGGGCTGATCCTGCCACCTCCGGTACTGGCGATCCCGCGACAGGGCTGCCTCAACATCCACGCTTCGCTGCTGCCGCGCTGGCGCGGTGCGGCGCCGATCCACCGCGCCGTGCTGGCGGGCGATGCCGAGACCGGCGTCGCGATCATGCGCCTGGAGGCGGGGCTCGAC
>JAYTNX010000012.1:0-3690 GCA_043748075.1 Pseudomonadota bacterium | reverse complement strand
GGCGCCGCAACGGCGCGCGGGCACCACGGGTCCCGTGCAGGCGTTCGCCGGTCAGTTGAACGATCCGGACCATGCGCGCCGGGAAAACCAGCCCATCGGCGAGCGGGCTCTGAAAAAAGAAGGCCCGTCAGGGACGGGCCTTCCTGGTGTGGACTGCGGGTCCGCTTACCAGCGACCGCCGCCGCCGCCGCCACTACCGCCGCTGCCGCCGCGATAGCCACCGCCACCGCCGCCGCCACCGGGACGACCGCCACCACCACCGCCACCGCCGCCCGGACCACCGCGAGGACGATCCTGCGCTTCGTTGACACGAAGCGGACGACCTTCCATCGAGTAACCGTTCAGGGACTGGATCGCGCGGGATGCATCCGCCTGCGACATCTCGACGAAGCCGAAGCCACGCGGCCGGCCGGTGTCACGATCGACCGGCAGGGACACGGACTCGACCGTGCCATGCTGTGAGAACAGGGTCCGCACTGCAGCTTCGTCAGCCGAAAAAGGCAGGTTGCCAACGTAAATTTTCGCCATCTCTAGAACACTCTCTAAGAACACAAACACACAACGGTCAGGACTGCGATCCTGGACTTTCAGACGCGGGTTTTCGCCGGTTTGGAAGTCCTCGGGCGGCGTCCAGGCCACCTGATCGAAGACGATTCGGCGATGCAGACGGGCGCAGGTTTGCGCCAGGGGATGCAGACGGAAGGGCAACGATCGCGCGCGAGAATACCACAGGGCGTCAGAACGCAACGTTTTTTCGGCCAAATTCAGCGGTTTGCGTATTGCAGCGCACGAATCTCGCTGCCGGCGGTTTCTGGCAGCCTCGCCAGGTCACCTGCAAACCCGGGATTTTCAGGGTTTAGCCAGCAGCTCGCGCACCCCGCGTTCGACCAGGTCCATCATGCTGTCGAAGCCGTCGCCGCCGCCATAGTAGGGGTCCGGGATCTCGGAATCGCCCAGAAAAAGGCGAATGGGTGTGGCATTTCCCGACGGACGTCGGGCTTCCAGCTGCGACTGATTGTCACGGTCCATGGCCAGGATCAGGTCATGCGACGCGAAATCGTCCGGTGTGATTTCGCGGCAGCGGAACCCCGCCAGGTCATAGCCGCGACGCGCGCAGAGCTCGATCGATCGCGGGTCCGCCGTGTCACCGGCGTGCTTGTCCTTCAGTCCCGCGGATGAGAACACCCAGCCGGCGCCCCCCGCGCGAGCGGCCAGGCTACGTGCCACCAGTTCCGCCACCGGCGAGCGACAGTAGTTGCCGGCATCCACGAACAGCACTTTCATCGTGACCCTCCTCCGTCCACCGCGCTGCTCGAGTCGCCCGCTGCGACATCGGCGACGCCATGATCGAGCTCGTTTGGCACCTCAGGCCTCGAACCAGCGCTCGACGCGCGGCTCGCCGCCCAGCTCACCGCAATGTCGCACGTCGGGACCGAGCGGGATGCGGGCGCCGCGGCGCGCGAATACCGCCGTGTCCTCGAGCGCCAGTCGCAGGCGCCGCACGCCGCCGCCTGCGATCGCCCCGCCTTGCGGAAACCTGACCCACTCGCCGGCCGGGAGGTACACGTCGACGATGCCGTCGGCGCGCAGGCACGGCGCGACCAGCAGATCGTCGCCGCAGAAGAACTGGTCCTCGAACGCCCAGCCGGCGCGATCGTCGGGACAGACGAGCACCATCGGGCGTTGTACCGGTAGACCGGACGCTGCCGCCTGCCGCAGCGCGCGCAGCAGGTAGGGAATCAGGCGGTAGCGCAATTGCAGCGCGGCCATGGCCGCCGCGCCCGCCGCAGCACCGTAGGACCAGGGTTCGCGCGCGCCGATGCCGTGCAGGCGCATGTGCGCCGAATACACCGCCGCCTGCGCCCAGCGCACGAACAATACCGGGTCGCGACGATCGCCGTAGAAGCCGCCGACGTCGGTCGCGTAGAACGGCGCGCCGCTCAAGCCCCAGCTGAGCCCGCTGCGCAGGTTGCCCGCGAGCCCGCCCCAGTCCGCCTGCGGGTCGCCACCCCACTGCGACGGGTAGCGCTGCGAACCCGCCCAGGCGGCACGGCTGAACAGAAACGGTCCGGCTTTCGCGTAGCGCTCCGCAGCTTCATAGACGCATCGGTTGTAGAGCAGTGCATACACGTTATGCAGTTCGTCGCCCGTCGCGCCGTTGCTGGCGAGCATGTCCGGCTCGACCTGCTCGCCGAAATCCGCCTTGATCATGTCGACGCCGAGATCGAACAGCTCGCGATGTCGATCGCGCCACCAGGCGTAGGCTTGCGGGTGGGTGAAGTCGATCAGGCCCGACTCGGGCAGCGGCGTCAGCACCGGACCGAAGGGCTCCAGGTCCCAGCGGTAGCGGTACGACTCGCCGGTGCGTCGATCCCGCAGCAGCCAACCCTTCGCCGCGAGCTCGGCAAACAACGGATGCCGCACCGACACCAGCGGATACTCCCAGACGCAGATGCGGAACCCGAGCGCCTTCAGGGCATCGAGGGTCGGGCGCGGATCCGGATAGCGTTTCGGGCACCATTCGAATGCGAACCGGGTGTCGGTGTCCTGCCAGGCCCGTCCGTCGAAGGTGATCACGTCGCAGGGCATGCCGCGGGTGCGTACCTCCTGCGCCACCGAGAGGATCTCCTGCGATTCGCGGTAGTAGGCCTTCGACAGGATGACGCCGAGGCTCCACAACGGCGGCACGGGTGCGCGACCGGTCAGCGCGGTGTACTGCGCGAGCAGTTCGGCACCGTCGGTGCCGCAGAACAGGAAGACGTCGAAGCTGTCGTCCTCGAGCGCGATCGCATAGACCCGTTGCGACCACGGCCCGTAGCCCACGCCATGTGTAACCGGAAACGCGGTGTGCACGAAGGCGCCCCAGCCTTCCGGGCTCCAGGCGAAGGGGGTGTTCTTGTAGCTCCACTCGGCGTTGAGGCCGAGCGCGTCGCGATTCACGGAGCGGAGCAGCTGACCGCGCTTGTCGAGCCGGCCCGACTTCTCGCCGAGACCGTACACCGGCTCCGCCGCGCCCAGCTCCAGCGACAGCATCCAGCCGCGCTCGAGCCTCGCGAACGGCGGCAGGCGGAAACGCCGCACGAAGTGACCATCGCCCGGCGAGGACTGCACGACCCGCTGGTCGCAGCGCAGCTCGAAATGCAGCGGCCCGTGCCCGATCCGCATCTCCAGGTGACGACCCGCCGCGGTGAGCGCGCGGATGATCGTTTCGCCGGGCCCAGCTTCCAGGCTCGCGCCGCGCGGCGCGAGGGCGACCGGATCAGCGAGGATGCCGTAGTCTCGCGGCGCCGGTCCGAGGCGCAAGCGGACGCCGCATTCGAGCATCGACACCCGCAGCACGCCGGCGTCCGTCGGCAGTTCCACTTCGCCGGAGGGCAACGCGCGGGCGGCACCCGCCCACTGCAGCGGAGTGATGCGGCTCCAGTCCGGCGGCTCGACGTCGAAGATGCGGCTTGCCGCCGGCATGACTGTCACCCTCTCCTCACGCGACGTGACGCAACGCGGCGTCGCTCAGCTGAGCTCGAGTACCGGCAGTTGCCACCGCGACGCGATCGCGCGCAATGCCGCGCGATGTTCGCCGTAGGCGAGCGCGAAATGGTGCTCGAGACCTTCGGCCATGATCGTGGCCGCCACCTCGTCGGCGGGTCGGTCGAACCGGACGGTTCCGGAACATCCGGTGAACGCCATCGG
>JAYTNX010000011.1:0-6720 GCA_043748075.1 Pseudomonadota bacterium | reverse complement strand
AGGAGGAGCGCGAGATCCTCTCAAAAGCCGCGGCCTGGTTCGCCACGGAGAGCGCGCCCTCGAAGCGCTCTTCGGGTTCGTGAAGGTGAACCAGGCCACCCACTCGGTGGGGATGATGTGCCGACTGCTGGAGGTCTCGAGAAGCGGGTTCTACGCCTGGGTGGATCGGCCGATGTGCGCGCGGCGACGGCGGGATCTGGAGCTGACGGGCAGGATCTGCGCCATTCACCACCGCTCGCGCGACACCTACGGCGCGCCGAACATCCACGCGGAACTCGCCGACGATCACGGCATCCGGGTGGGCCGCAAGCGTGTGGCGCGCCTGATGCGCCAGAACGGCCTCCGAGGCGCCACGCTGCACACCTCAGGATGCTTCGTGATGCCCAATCCGTGGGATGCAGGAAGCGCACGAGCACTGGAGCAGGCGGGCTTCAAGGCTTTGTCGACGACCAGTGCCGGTTTCGCCTGGACGTTGGGCCGCGCGGACAATCACGTCACTCTCGATCAAGCGCTCGAGCATCTCCGAAGCATCGTGGCCGCCGTCAACGTGCCGGTGAATGCAGATTTCGAAGGTGGCTCCGCGATCGATCCGCAGCACATCGCCGCGAACGTCAAGCTGGCCGCGGCGACTGGGATCGCTGGGCTCTCGATCGAAGACTCCACGCGCGACGAGACGAACCCGCTTCATGACTTCGAGCTAGCGGTAGCGCGGGTGCGCGCCGCCCGGCGGGCGATTGACAAAAGCGGCACCGGCGGCTACGCGCTTATTCGGAAGTCGGCGCCGATTGCCTGTACGCTCCGCGGGTTCACAACGCAGAACACATTGCCGCCATCGTTGCCGCAGTATCTCCCAAGCCGGTGAACTTGCTGATCAACGCGCCGTTCATGACGGTTGAGCAGGCGGCTGCTCTGGGCGTTCGCCGGATTAGTGTGGGCGGCACGCTCGCGCGCGCAGCATGGGCCGGATTCCTGCACGTCGCGAGGGAAATTGCAGACTCGGGAACGTTCTCCCGGCTCGACCTGCTGCCGAATGTCGATGCACTCTTTCACGACCGATAGATTCCCCTGACCGCGATCGTCGCCCCGGATGACATGAGGCTGTACGCGTAGCGCGCTTGAGCCCATTGCACCGTCGGCCACCATTCACGAGCATCCAGTCGAGCGCCAGCGATACCAGCATTTGCAGGCTGAGTGCACCGCTACCATCGGGGCCCGGTACCCATGGCCACCAGCGCGAACACGCGCTGACAGCTCATTCGGTGCATCCGCTGCGGCGGCACCATCGTACCGACTGTGCCAGTGCCAGCTTCCCGCGTGCCCTTCGCACTCTCGCGTGGTATCGATCCAGCCGCGAGCCAGCGCGGGTCGAGGGCGTTGCGAATGCCAACGAGCTGCGTGCGGGCCTGCCGCACGTCGGTTTGAACTTCTCTAGCGGCGTGCTGGTCTCAACGGGATAGTTTCGCGTCATCGCCCCCCTTCCGCGTCTCTCCAAGGCCAACAATGCGAGCCAAGTCCCCCCGCGCGCGTGCCGCACTCGCAGCCCTGTTGCTGGCGGCCGCATCCGGCGCAGCTCCGGTCTCGAACGCACAGTCACCGCCCGGCGCGGTAAGTCCATCGCGGGGCACGCTGCTGCAGCGCCGACCCGAGCTCATCACCACGATCGCGGCCCCCGTGTTGCTGCTCGAGCTCGGTTCGCTCGCCAACGCACAGGTGCTCACGCTCGGTGGCAACGTGCGCTGCGCCGTTGCTGTGCATCGCATCCAGTATGCGACGGTGGGCGCAGCGGGCGAGGCCACCACCGCCTCGGGAGCCCTGATGGTGCCCGTCGGGCTGGATCGTCGCTGCCGGGGCCCGCGGCCGGTGCTGCTCTACGCGCATGGCACCTCGCCCGATCGCGACTTCAACATCGCAGATCTGCGCGTGCAGAAGAACCCCGAGGGGATGTTCATGGCGGCGTTCGCGGCCATGGGTTACATCGTCGCGGCCCCGAACTACGCGGGCTATGACAGCTCGACGCTCGGCTACCACCCTTATCTCGTTGCGGATCAACAGTCGAAGGACATGATCGACGCACTGGCTGCCGCGCGCAGCGCGCTGCCGGTGGCCGCCGCGCCGATCACGACGAGCAACAACGGTCGCCTGTTCATCACGGGCTACTCGCAGGGCGGCTATGTCGCGATGGCAACCCATCGCGCGATGCAGGCTCTTGGCATGACGGTCACGGCGTCGGCGCCGATGTCTGGCCCGTATGCGCTCGCGGCGTTCGGCGACGCGATCTTCGCCGGACGCGTCAACAGCGGTTCGACCGTGACGTCCGTGCTGCTGACGAATGCCTATCAGCGGGCCTACGGACGCATTTATTCAACGGCCGACGAAATCTTTGAATCGCAGTACGCCAGCGGCATCGAATCGCTATTGCCGACGTCTGTGCCGCGCAGCGCACTCTATGCCCAAGGCCGGTTGCCCGCAGATGCGCTGTTCAGTCTTTCTCCACCCGATGCGGTGTTCGCGGACATCACGCCCGCAACCGTTCCCGCCGCTCTTGCGCCAGTGTTCGCCAACGGCTTCGGCCGAGACAACCTGATCCGCAACAGCTACCGGCTCCGCTACTTGCGTGACGCCGAACTGAGTCCGGACGGCGGCTGGCCGACCACGCTGGATGGGGCGCCACCTGCCGCACCAGCGCTCGAGTTGCGAAAGGCGCTGCGCCGGAACGACCTGCGCAACTGGATCCCGACCGCGCCGATACTGTTGTGTGGTGGACGCGCCGATCCAGTGGTCTTCTGGTCCAACACGCTGCTGATGGCGGGCTACTGGGCGCCGCGCGCGCCCGCGACGGCGCGCATCAGCGTGCTGGATGTGGACTCCGCAGCGACCGACGGCGATCCGTACGCGAGCATCAAGGAGCGCTTTGCGCGCGCCAAGCAATTCGTGGCCTACTCGGCAGTGGTGCAGGGCGCCACGGATGGCGGTGCACGCGCCGTGGCCGAGGTTTACCACGCGCCGCTGGTGGCGCCGTTCTGCCTCGCGGCTGTCGATTCCTTCTTCGCTGAGCAGTGAGGCCCGGCCTCAATCGGTGGCATCGGACAGAATCAGCCCCGGCCCCTTGAGCGCCATTAGGTCAGGCCGCATATCGTAATGCTTGATCGAGGGCTGCCGCTGCGGCGGATCCGACAAGCCATACCCCGGGGTATCGATTGCGATCGAGCGAACAGACGAGTATGAGCCGGTGAGGCCGAGACCGTTAGTCGCCAAGAAGCTCCCTTCCACAGACTATTGCGATATGGCAGCCACTGCGGCCCGTATCACCATGAACCCGAGCGAACCCGCAGAGATCACGTACAGGACAAATCGCAGCGGAATGAAGTTGAATGTGCAATGCACCGAGCTGTGCAGCGCGCGGAACAGGAAGAACACCCAAGCCGCACTCAGGTACGCTGGATCCACTTGGTGGGTTACGTAGAGATAGAGCACGACCGCGTAGAAGACCGTGGGCATCTCAAACAGGTTCTTCAGGTTGTCCGATGGAGTGGACACCTGAGGCGGAGACAGTCGAGCCAGCTCAAGTGGCGTCATCTGCTTCGGATCGAGACCACTGGCAAAAATGAATGGAAGGCGACGGCCGTACATGTAGACCCACACGACCAGCGTCAATAGCATGGTCGCAAGGAACGGCTTGAAGATGACGACCTGGTCCATGGGTTCCGCCTCTCAGTCTGCGCTCAACGAGAATACCGCATAACAACATGATCAACGGCCGGGTGACCAAGACCAGCGGTTTGCATTTGTGGGATACGTACGACTGAATGTAGCTTCCATCAGCGGCTAAATCGGTTGCGCAGACGACCACCATTGACGCAGGGCATTTTCTATTTGCGATGGTTGGGCGACCCAACATCGCGCGGATCGAGAACCGGAGAACTGACGGCCTCGATAGTCGCACGACCCGGCACGAAAGCTACCGGGTCAGCCAGCGCAAGCGCCAGGGGATCGAGGAGATCTTCGGCTGGCTGAAGACCTTGTGTCGGCCGCTTCTGCATCACCCAGCTAAGGGCCGCCCGCTCGTCTCCAAATCCACGTAAAAACCTCGCGATGCTTCTCGCCGCGCGGTCCGGCTCGAGCTGTGAGCATGGGGTTGAACAAACCTTGCAGATTCGCAGGATTCTGGGACTATCGGAGCGTCCGGGCTCCCGTTGACGTAGTTTTGCTGCAATGCAGTCACTACTGCGCAAACTCGATCCCACTCAAATCGGGGGGAAAAAAGGATGAAGAAAAAGAGGTCGCAGCCGCTCAGCGCGCTGTGGTGCGTTATAGCGGGTATTGCGGTAACGACAATGGCTGGCCAAGCGATGGCCCAATCCGAATCCGCGGCCAACGCGGCCGCCAACGAGCTGGATGAAGTCGTCGTCACGGCGCGCAAACGTGACGAATCTCTACTCGAGATTCCCGTGGCGGTATCGGCGTTTTCGCAGGACAAGATCGACGCGCTCGGCGCGAACAGCCTGGAGGCGCTATCCGCATATACCTCGGGTTTCGCGTTCCAGAACGTCGGACAGGGCGGAAACGGCGGACGGCAGAATCCCAACATCCGATTTCGCGGCCTGGGTGTGCAGCAGGAAAGCGGCGCGTCGCGCGCTGGTGCCGTCTTCTGGGAGGGCACGTACATTTCGGACGGCGCAGGAATCCTGCCGTTGATGGACCTGGCGCGAATCGAGGTCATCAAGGGCCCGCAGACCGCATTCTTCGGCCGCAACACCTTCGCCGGCGCAGTCAATTTCATCCCGGCCGAACCCGGTGAGGTCTTCAGCGGCAAGGCCTCGGCCTCCTACTCGGCGACCGACGATGCCAGTTACAACTTGACGGGCGCCGTGGGTGGCCCGCTTGGCGAGAGGGTCGGGTTGCGCATCGCCGGTCAGATCGACCGGGTCGGCGCCGACTGGTTCTACGACAACGGGAACCCTGCCGGTGAGGAAAACACCAAGGCAGTGACCGCGACTCTGGTCGTGCGCCCGACGGACAGCCTGAAGCTCAAGGCCAATGGCTTCTACGTCCGCTCCGACGATACGCGCAGCCTGCAGTCACAGTCGGCGACGACAGCGCCCGGTCAGTGCAATCGGACGTACTCAGGCAACTTTCGCCAGGTGGGCACCGGTGCCGTCGTCGGTTCTTTCTCGACAAATCTCGCGAATTCGGCACGTGCGTTCTTCTGTGGCGTGATTCCGGATTGGGATACGCAGCCGCCGAATCTCTCTCCGGTGGGGCAAATCGACGCGTCGACGCCGCGATTCGCGTTCAGCAATACCCTGGCGTTCCTGCAGACCGCGCCACCCGAGTTCACGAAGTCTACCGTGTCGGCACCGGACGGCCTGGGCGTCGAATATGACCTGTGGCGCCTGTCACTCTCGGGAGACTATCAACTGGCCGGTGGTGGCACCTTCAGTGCGATCGCAGCCCTCGGGGAAACCAGCAACTGGAGCATCTCGGACAATCAGTTCGGCACGCCGTCGCCGACGTTGGGACCGAATGTCTGGCTGACGGGCTTCGTCAATTGGACTCGCGATTCCTATGCCGAGGTCCGCTATACCTCTGCCAGCGACGGCCGGCTTCGCTACACGCTGGGAGCAAGCTACTACAAGCAGGACACACGCCAGGCGGATTTCCCGGCGTTCGTCGGAACGCGCAACAACCTGAACTTCGAGGAAGGGGAGAACTACGGCGTGTTCGGCTCGGTCGATTACGACCTGACCGACCAGTTGACCTTGTCCCTGGAAGGTCGCTGGAATGACGATACGCAGATCCTCCTGCTCTCCGGTCCGACGGGCCTGCCTGCGTCACAAACCCGCAATGTGCCGCAGCACTACGACGCCTTCATGCCGCGGGTAATCCTTTCGTATCAACCGACCAACGACATGAACCTCTACGCGAGCTACGCCCGAAGCTACCTGCAGGGCATCTCGACCAATGCGGCCAACTATGCTGCTGCGATCCCTGCGGCCGGCATCAATCCTTCGAACATTGGATTCTTCACGCCGCGGCAGACATTGACCGCCTATGAAGTCGGCTTCAAGCAGCAGATCTCCGAGCGGCTGAACTATTCGATCGCGGTCTATACGATGGACTGGGAGAACCAGACTTTCTTCGACCTGAGCCCGACGTTCGTGGCGGTCAACCTCCCAGGCGACTCACGCATCAAGGGTGTCGATTTCGAAGCGCAGGTGGCGCCGACGAACTGGTTCCAGCTCGGCACCGCATTGACCTACTCCGACGTCGAGTTCACCGATTTCGGTGGCACGGGGTCAATCGCCGCCGCGGTTCTCGCGCCGGGCCTGGCGCCGGGCGTGGGCATCGACTCCAAGGGAAAGCGCCCGCGATACATACCGGAGTGGGCGGGCAGCCTCTCCGGAAATGTCGAGCTGGGCAAGTTGATCGGCTATGAACCTGGAGCGTTCGTGCGTCTCGACGCGATCTACCAGGGCAGCTTTTTCATCGATAATTTCGAGTTTCAGAAGGTGGAGGGCTACTGGAAGCTGAATGCCCGTGCAGGCGTCAACGTCAACGAGATGTTCGCGGTCGAGCTCTACGGCGACAACCTGACCAACGACCTGAGCTGGAGCACGGCAGGTGGCGATACCTCGATTGTCGGTTCGCTGAACCGAAAAACCTTCGGTCCGTTGCCGCACAAGCGAGAGTATGGCCTCAGGTTCACCGCCAAGTTCTGAT
>JAYTNX010000010.1:0-2916 GCA_043748075.1 Pseudomonadota bacterium | reverse complement strand
CTCGTCGCAGCGTACGGCGCCGCCGCGGCGCGCTGCCGCGCCGCGGGTCTCGACTGCCTCGAGGTGCAGACCGCCACCGACTACCTGCTCGGCTCGTTCCTGTCGCCGGCGCTGAATCATCGTCGCGACGAGTACGGCGGCTCGCGCGAGAATCGCGCCCGCATCGTCCGCGAGGTGTTGACGGCCGTGCGCGAGGCCGCAGGGCCGAGCATGGCGGTTGGCGTGCGCTGCTCTGCGCGCCACGACATCCCCGGCGCCACCGTCGACTACACGCTCGAAGAATCGATCGCGGCCATGGCACACGTGGATGGCCTGGGCCTCGTCGACTACGTCAGCGTGATGGCCGGCTCGGGCTGGTCGGAGGGTGTGTCGATTCCGGCGCTGCATCATCCGCGCGTCTGCCTGGCGTCCGAAGCCCGGGCGTTCCGCGAGGCGCTGCGCGTGCCCGTGTTCGTTGCGGGGCGCATCCGCACTGCCGACGAAGCCGAACAGTTGCTCGCGCGCGGCGATGCCGACGTCGTCGCGATGGCGCGCAGCTGGATTGCGGAGCCGCAGTGGGCGCGCAAGCTGCAAGAGGGCCTGGCCGCGCAGGTGCGCCCCTGTATGTCCTGCAACCAGGGGTGTGTCGGCTCGGTGTTTCGCGGCATGCCTGGCACCTGCGTGCTGAATCCGCGCGCGGGACGCGAACTCGACTGGCCGCCTCGCGACTCCGTGGCGGCTGGCGCACGGCGACCGACGCTCGCCGTGATCGGTGGCGGCCCGGCGGGCCTGGAAACGGCGCGGCTCGCCGCCTCGCGCGGCCATGCCGTGACGCTGTACGAAGCCGGTGAAGTGCTCGGCGGCCAATGGCGTCTGGCCGCCGCGACGCCACAGCGGGGCGAACTCGGCTTGCCGCTGCGCTGGTGGGAAGATGAACTGCGCCGCCTCGGCGTCGACATTCAGCTCCGGCGCCGCGTCGATCTGGCCGCGCCGCCCGTGGCCGACCGGGTCGTCTGGGCCACGGGCGCGCAGCCTGCCCAGACGGCGGTCTGGCGGCTGCGTCCCTACCTGTTCGACGGCATTCCCGGCGCCGCGACCGCGGTCCACGGCCGCGAACTGATGGCCGGACATCGCAGCGCTTCCGGCAAGGTGGCGGTCATCGACGAGGAAGGTGGCTGGGCGGCGCTGTCGCTGGTGGCCTGGCTCGCCACCGAACCGGCGGTGACGACGATCACGGTGCTCACCACGGACGGCGCCTTCGGGGCGTCCACAGTCGCCGTGAGCTTCGAGTCGGGCGCGCTCCGACCGTTGCACGATTGGGTCGCCACCGGCCATGTTCGAATTCTGGCGAAGACTACGGCACAAATAATTGATTTTGATTACATAGATACTTCCAGCGGTCCGCGTCTCGGCCCGTTCGACCAGATCGTGCTCTCGACTGGCACCGCCGCGACAGCAACCCCCGAGGGTGCCTTCGCGGTCGGTGACTGCATCACACCTCGCGGGTTATGGTCTGCCACCAGTGATGCCGCGCGTCTGATCGACAGCTGGAGTGACTGAGACGCTCGCGCCACGCAGCGGAGACACCGACCGATGATCACGCGACGCGAATGGCTCTCCACCGCAGCGGCCGTCGCCGCCGGCGTGGCTGGCAGCAGGGTGCACGCGGCCACCGGCACCTCCGCAACTTCGGATACGCCGATCCTCCGCAGCATTCCTTCCAGCGGCGAGAAGCTGCCGGTCATCGGTCTCGGCACCAACAACTACAGCCCCACGAGCCGCGAGGAGCGCGTCGCGCGCCGCGTCGTGCTCGAGCGAATGCCGCAGCTCGGCAGTCGGGTTGTCGATACCGCTCCTGCCTATCGCGACTCCGAGAAAGTTCTCGGTGAGCTGATGGCGGAGCTCGGCAACCGCGAGCGACTGTTCCTCGCCACCAAGGTCACTGCCCCGGGCGACAGCGTCGAGCAGGGCCGCGCGATGATCGAGGAATCCTTCCGCCGGCTGCAGACCGCGCGCATCGACCTGCTGCAGGTGCACAACATCGACGGCGTGGACCTGCTGATGCCCGAGATGCAATCGCTGAAGCGCGCCGGACGCATCCGCTACCACGGCGTTACCACGTCGCGGGCGTCTCAGTATCCGCTGCTGATCGCGGCGATGCGCAAACACCCACTCGATTTCATCCAGGTGGATTTCTCGCTCGGCAATCGAGGCGCCGCCGAAGCGATCCTGCCCCTGGCCCGCCAGCGCCGCCAGGCGGTGCTGATCAACCTGCCCTTCGGCGGTCGGCGTGACAGCAATCTGTTCGCGCGAGTGCGCGATGTCGCCTTGCCGCCGTGGGCCGCGGAGTTCGGCGCGGCAAGCTGGGCGCAGTTCTTCCTGAAGTATGTGGTCGGCCACCCCGCCGTCACCGCCGCCATCCCGGGCATGACTAAGCTCGCGAATCTCGAGGACAACGTGAAAGGCGGAGTCGGCGCGCTGCCCGATGCGGCGATGCGCCGGCGGATGGAGGAATTCTGGGATCGAGACGTGCCACCGGCCACGCCGCCGGCCTCGCCACCCGCCACGCCGCCGGCCGCCGCCGGCTGAGTGCCCGCCTCAGTCGGGTACGTATTCCATCAGCGAAACAGGAACCCCGTCCGGGTCGAAGAAGATCACTTCGCGGTAAAGACCCGGCGGCGTTGCGTCGCCCGGCGTCGTCTTTCGATACTCGGTCGGTTCGGTCATGAACTGCACGCCCGACGTCGCACGCAGGCGCGCCACGATCGCCGGCAGCGCTCGCACGGTCAGTACGAGCGTCGCCTGCCCATAGCGCGGGAACCCGTCAGGCCGCGGCAAGGCGGCCATGGGCGCCGGCTGCGTGTCGCTGATCGCGTAGAGCCCCACCCAGCCATAGTCCGCATCCGGCGCCGCCAGGTGCACGATGCGTAGTGCCGC
>JAYTNX010000009.1:0-2253 GCA_043748075.1 Pseudomonadota bacterium | reverse complement strand
ACCCGCTGGGGCGGCCCGCGGCTCGCGATCGGTCGCCGCCAGCGCGAGGGGCATCGTCATGCCGTACAGCACCGCGCCCAACACGGCCGCGGCGGTCCGCACGCCGCATCGCGCACCGCACTTCACGGCGACAACGGCTGAGTGACACGCTTCCAGTTCGTCGCGTCCTTGCTGTCGCCCTTGCCCTTGAAGCGGGCGACGTCGGGGTAGGGAAACAGCGGCCGCGTGAACGTCCGCTTGCCGTCCTCGTAGTGCCCGGCGAGCATCGATTCCGGCGCCTCGCCCTTCTCCACCCAGTTCTCGAGATAGGTCAGGTAGTCGACCGTGTCCGCCCCTGGCCCGCCCTGGCAATGCCCGACGCCCGGCATCATGAACAGCCGGTAGAACTCGCGCGTCGGCGCGAGACCGCCCATCGTGCGCACCACGGTCTCGTAGTAGTCGGTGAAGTTCGCCGGCACGACCTGCTGATCGGCCCAGCCGCTGAACGCGATCATCTTGCCGCCATTGGCCTTGAAGCGCCGCAGATCGGGATTGACGGCGTCGTAGATCAGGCTGTTGCCGCGCACCCGCGGCGGATCGCGATCATAGTCGACGTCGCGATAGGTCCAGCGCGGGCCCGGGTCCTCGAAGAAATCGAGATAGCGGAAGCGGTCTTCCGACCAGCTGACGAAGATCGCCGGCGACTGTTCGGAGTCGACGTACTGGCCCAGCCAGTTGAGCTCCGAGCCGTACGTCGACGCGCCGACATGGATCGGCTGGCCGCGTGAATTGCGCGGACCTTGGTAGATCTTGCGCGCCACCTCGAGTTTCGCCGGCGTAAGACAGGCGGCCGGCCCGCCTTCGCGACACTGCAGGGCCGCGAGATCGACGTTGCAGCGCCGCGGATCGTCGAGGATGCCGTCACGCTGCCCATCGATCGCGTCGCAGGACTGCATCACGGTCGCGTGCAGCAGGCGCACGTCCCGCTCGTTCATGATCTGCTTTCCCTCGGCGTCGAGATTGGCGGTGCCGGACCAGATCAGCTGGAAGCCGCTGGTGCTGAAGTGGATCACGCCGGCGCCGGCGATGATGCCGTCGAAATCCTCGGGATGGCGCTGCGCGGACATCGTGCCCTGCCGGCCGCCGGTCGAGCAGCCCTGGAAATAGGCGTAGTTCTGCGGGCGGCCGTAGAAGTCCTGGATGATCGCCTTGGCCGCCACGGTATTGACGTGGGTCGCGCGCCAGGCGAAGTCCACCTGCGCGGTGTAGTCGTTGTAGGCCCACTTCGCATCGCGTGGAGTGCTGTAGTGGCCCATGTTCGAGGCGGTGACCGCATAGCCGCGCCGCAGGCCCTCCTGTGCCGACTTCAGGCGCAGCGCCTCGTCGCGCAACGGAAAGTTGATCGAGTTCTCGTAGCTGCCGCAGAAGCCGCCGCAGCCCATCACCATCAGCTTGCCATTCCAGCCCGCCAGCGGCAGCTGCACGACGAAGGCGACCTGCGGCGTGACGTAGCCTTTCACTTCGCAGAGCGCGGGCTGGTCGCCGCTGGCGGCGCGCGTCGACGCCGAGATGATCTGCGTCGGCGCATCGGGGACGCTGGCGAATCGCGAGCCGACGAGCCCGGCACAGCGCGCGTCGTCCGGGGTGTCCGGCGCGGCTGCGGCTGGCTCCCCGTAACCGACGAGGCCTGCGAGCACGGCCAGTGCGAAGAGAGGGTGGCGACGGGGCATCGAGCGGTCAGTCATCGGCGGAATCTCCTCGGCACCAGAAGATACGGCCACCTCGTCGCCGGGGTGGCCGTAGTTCGTCAGTCCGGCGGGCGATCATCCGGGCCACGTTCGCGAAAAACCCCCTCGCGCCCGTTGACGCGAGGGGGCCCTCTCAGAACTTGTAGGCGACGCGCGCGCCGTACTGGCGCGGTCGGCGCGGATTGTTGCCGATGGTCTGGTTGTAGGCCGTGCCGCCCGCGGCGATTGGCGCGTTGCTGGCGTAGGGATCCGTCAGGCGCGTGGTGCGCATCGGCGACAGCTCGTCGTTGCAGTTGCGGCAGAAGAGCTCGAACGACAGCTTGTCCTTCTCGAGACCGAGTCCGAGTTCGAGCATGTACCAGCTCGGGGACTTCGCCAGGTTCATCTCCGATTCCCACTGTCCGTCGGAATACTGGATGTTGCCGCGCGGCGTCAAAGTCCAGTCGTTCATGATCGTCGTGCGGTACTCGACGGCGATCGACGCCGTCTTTTTGGGCGCGGTCTCGAGCTCGTTGCCGGACACCAG
>JAYTNX010000008.1:0-1804 GCA_043748075.1 Pseudomonadota bacterium | reverse complement strand
CGGGAACCGGTCGCCATGGACCTCGACCTGGCGTTGCCCGTACTTCTCGCGAAAGAACTCCCACGTAAACGCCTTGCGCGCCGGCCAGTCGATTGTCGCATCCGCGATCACGACTGGCAGGAATGGCTTCAGGTGATCACGACGGAACTCCTCCACGCTCATGCCGGCCTTCTTGTACACCACAACGTCGCCGTTGCGGGCGAGCTCGATCTTGCTCGATGCCATGTTTCGTCTCCTTCAGCCGCCGTATCGTCGATACTTGCCCTGTTCGTCCGGATCTGGCACGAACCAGGCCGGACTGCCATCGCGATCACGGCCGAGCCGCGCGCCAGGCGCCGGCGGACGCGACGCATCGAACACCGTCGCCTGCATAACCGGCTTGCCCGGCAGGAACTCGGCCTGCTGCATCTCCAGCACCGATTCCTTGTAGGCCTTGGTGATGAGCTGGAAATCCGCCTCGCCGTGCGCCGTCGTGAAGAAGCACGGGAAGTTGTCGAGGATATGCACGCCCCGGTTGCGCATCATAGCGAACAGCAGGTCCTGCAGCGGATGGTCCTCGAGGAAGTGCGTGCGCCACAGCGAGGCGAAGTGCCGGATCTCGATCGGCGCCCCGACCTCGCGCAGGAAGCGGTTCAGCTCCTCCGCGTAGGCCGTCACCCGTGCATTGAGGCGATGCTGCAGGTCCGGCCCCTGCGCCTTCATGTGCAGCAGCGAGGCATGGGCCGCGGCCAGCGTCAGCGGATGGCGGACGAAGGTGCCGGCGAAGTAGGTGACGCCGACCGTCGGGATCGAGTCGTCGCCGAAGTTCCAGTGGCCCCCGTCGAGCGCGTCCATGAACTCGCGCTTGCCGGCAATCGCCCCGATCGGGAATCCGCCGCCGACCACCTTGCCATAGGTGCCGAGGTCGGCCCGCACGCCGAAATGCGCCTGCGCCCCGCCCTGGTGGGCGCGGAAGCCGGTGATGACCTCGTCGAAGATGTACACGCTGCCCGACTTCTGCGTGATGTCGCGCAGCTTGTGCAGGAACTCGCGCGGCTGGAAGTCCGGGCGGCGACTCTGCACGGGCTCGACCATGACGGCCGCGAGATCGTCGGCCTGCGCGCGGATGATCTCCAGCGCCTCGTCGGTGCCATAGTCGACCACCAGCACGTTTTCAGCCGTGTTCGGCAGGATACCGGGCGCCGCCGGCACGGCACGCAGCTTCTTGGTACCGCGGACGATCACCTCGTCGAAGATGCCGTGATACGAGCCGGAGAAGATCGCAATCTTGCTGCGGCCCGTCACGGTGCGCGCGATGCGCATCGCGCCCATCACCGCTTCGGAACCCGTATTGCACAGCGCGGCACGATCGAAGCCGGTCATCTCGGCCGTGAGTCGCGCCACCTCGCCGGCCAGCGGATGCATGGGGCCGATCTCGTAGCCACGATCCAGCTGTTCGCGGACCGCTTTCATGACGAAATCCGGCTGCCAGCCGAACAGACTCGTGCCGAAGCCGTTCAAGGCGTCGACGTACTCATTGCCGTCGATGTCCCACACATGCGAGCCGCGCGAGCGGTCGACGACGACCTGGTAGATGATTTCCTTCACCAGCGGCCGGAAGCCGTTGACGACGCGCGGATCGGCGAGATGCGGCCGATGCTCGGTGGTGTAGGCCTTGGACTTCGGCGTCCGCGCGACGTACCGCTTGATGAAGGCGTCAAGCCGCGCGCGCTGCCGCGGATCGAGCTCGAGACTCTGGCTGGTATGGATGCGCGCGATCGCGCCGAACGCCGTCTTGACGTCGTACTTCAGCGGACCGGCGGGC
>JAYTNX010000007.1:0-7396 GCA_043748075.1 Pseudomonadota bacterium | reverse complement strand
GTCGCCGGGCTCGGCATCTCGGCCGACGACATCGCGACGATCTGCTGGACCTCGGGCACCGAAGGCCTGCCGAAAGGTGTGCCGCGCTCGCACAACCACTGGATCGCGATCAGCTGGGCGCACCTGCACGGCGCCGGCATCCAGCCGGGCGAGCGGCTGCTGAACCCGTTCCCGCTGATCAACATGGCGGCGATCGGCGGCTGCTTCATGAGCTGGCTGCACTGCGCCGGCACGCTGCTGCTACATCATCCGCTCGACCTGCCGGTCTACCTGCGCCAGATCGCCGTCGAGCGTCCGCAGTATGCGATCGCCCCACCCGCCATCCTCAACATGCTGTTGAAGGACGAGACGCTGCTGGCAGGCGTGGACCTGTCGTCGCTGCGCTGCATCGGCTCCGGCTCCGCGCCGCTCGACCCGGACATGATCCGCGGCTACCGCGACCGCTTCGGCATCGAGGTCGTCAATATTTTCGGCTCGAACGAAGGCGTCTCGCTGCTGAGCAATGCGGACAATGCGACTGACCCGGAACACCGCGCGCGCCTCTTCCCGCGCTGGGGTCGCGCCGAGATTGATTGGCCGGCGCCGCCGCCGTCGAAGATCCGCACGCGGCTCGTCGATCCCGCGAATGGCGAGGAAGTGCTCGAAGCGGGCCGCAGTGGCGAGATGCAGATCACCGGGCCGACCGTCTTCGACGGCTATTTCCGCGCGCCCGCGGTCACCGCGCAGTCATTCACCGCCGACGGCTGGTTCCGTACTGGCGACCTGTTCCAGCTCGAGGGCCAGCCGGGCGATTTGCGGTTCTACCGCTTCGTCGGCCGGCTCAAGCAGATCATCATCCGCGGCGGCGTGAAGATCGCGCCCGAGGAACTCGACACCGTGCTGTCGCAGATGCCCACGGTGCTCGAAGGCGCCGTGACGGGCTTTCGCGATGCGGTGATGGGCGAGCGTATCTGCGCGGTGATCGTGCCGCGGGCGGGCTCGGCGCCGACGCTCGAGGCCGTGCGGGCGCACTTCGCGGCCGCCGGAATGGCGATTTTCAAGCAACCCGAGAAACTGCTGGTCATCGACCAGTTGCCGCGCAACAGCGTCGGCAAGGTCATGCGTTTCGAGCTCGCGAAGCTGGCCGAGGCAACGCCCGCGCCGGGCTGATCCGTCGGACTGGGCCTCCGCGCCGGGCTCGCGCGGGGCCCGCGACCTCGGCTATCCACGCAGGCGGAACGCGTGTCAGCCGGGCCGTGCCGCCGCCGCCTGCGCCTTGCCGTGATTGCGCTGCAGCCGCCGCGCCAGCGACCACAGATGCACTTCGGTCGGGCCGTCGTAGATCCGGAACGGGCGGATGTCGCGGAAGATTTGCGCCACCGGCGTGTCGTCGGTGATCCCGAGCCCGCCCATCACCTGCATGCTGCGATCGACCACTTCGTACAGGGTCTCGGCGCAGGACAGCTTCGCCATGCTCGACTCGGTGGTGCCGCGCGCGCCGTGGTCGAGCGTCCACGCGGTCCAGTCGATCATCAACTGCGTCTGGCGCAGGTCCACTTCGTTGCGCGCCAGCTTGAAGCCGACGCCCTCGTGCTCGATCAGCGGCTTGCCGAAGGCTTTGCGCCGGCAGGCGTAGTCGACCGCAATGTCGTGGGCGCGCTGCGCGGCGCCCCACCAGCGCATGCAGTGCGTCAGGCGCGCGGGGGCGAGACGCACTTGCGCGTAGCGAAAGCCTTCGTGCGCAGCACCGAGCACTTGCGAGGCGGGCACGCGCAGCCCCTCGAGGCGCACCACCGCGTGCCCGCCGGGAATCGACTCGTCGAGCGTGTCGAGCACGCGCTCGATCGTGATCCCCGGCGCGTCCATGTCGGTCAGGAACATGGTCGAGTGTTCACCGGTGCGCGCCATCACGATGCCGAACTTCGCGCCGACCGCGCCCGTGATCAGCCACTTGCGGCCGTCGATCACCCAGTCGCTGCCCACCGCGCGTGCCGTGGTCGCGAGCATGTCGGGATCGGAGCCCGCGCCGCCGTCGGGCTCGGTCATCAGGAAGGCCGAGCGGATCGTGCCGGCCGCGAGCGGCGCGAGGAAGCGCTGCTTCTGCTCGTGGGTCGCGACCCGCTCGAGCAGGTGCATGTTGCCCTCGTCGGGCGCCATGCAGTTCATCGCCACCGGGCCGAGCAACGAGTAGCCCGAGGCCCGCAGCACGGTGGCGGTCTCGCAATGGCTCAGGCCGTAGCCGCCCCATTCCTCGGGTACCTGCGGCGCGAGCAGGCCGGCCGCGCGCGCGTGGCCCCTCAGTTCCTCGACCAGGGCGGGGGCCGGCCCATGGGGCGTCAGGCGCGGATCGCGCTCGTAGGGGATCACGACCTCGCGAATGAACCGTCGGGTTCGGGTCTCGAGGTCGACCTCGCGGTCGGTGCGGGAAAAGTCGGTCATTAGAAAGCGCCACCCCGGGCATTCACCCCAGCGCTCATCGTAACTCGGCGGGCCGGCTTGCCGGGGGCCTGCGCCGCCACCTGCCTGACGGATCGGCCGGAACCTCAGCGCACGGCGCGCGCGGGCGTCACACTCGTTGACAGTTGCGCAACCGCCAAGGTGCTGCAATGCGCACCGGCGGCGGGTCGGCGCCTCTTTCCATTCAAACAATCGCGGGGTCGGGACCATGAGCATCGGTGCGGAGTTCAAGGAATTTGCGATGAAGGGCAACGTCGTCGATCTCGCCGTCGGCGTGATCATCGGCGGTGCGTTCGGCAAGATCATCTCGTCTTTCGTCGGCGATGTGATCATGCCACCGCTCGGCAAGGCCATCGGCGGGGTCAGTTTTAGCAACCTGGGCACGAGTCTCGGCGCCGGCGCCGATGGCACCGACGTGATCCTGAAATGGGGCGCTTTCCTGCAGACCGTATTCGATTTCCTGCTCATCGCCATCGTGCTGTTCCTGGCGCTGCGGGCGATCAACCGGCTGAAAAAGCCCGACCCTGCCGCGCTGCCGCCGCCGCCGCCCGCCAGCGAAGTGCTGCTGGGCGAGATCCGTGACCTTTTGAAAAAGTCATGAGTAAGGCCACCGTCCGCGCCGGCAGCCGCTCAGTCGGCGCGGCGCTGCTGGGTTGCGCGCTGGCCATCGCGCTAACGGCCGCGCCGGCCACGGCGCAGCCGCGCGCCGAGAGCGCGGCGGCGGCGACCCCGGTTTCGGCCCGCGCGGAGTCCGGACGCGTGGCGTGGTACGGCAAGCGCTTCGCGGGGCGCCGCACGGCCAGCGGCGAGCGCTTCGATCCGAACGCGCTAACCATGGCGCATCGCTCGCTGCCGTTCGGCACGAAGGTCAAGGTGACCCACGTCGAGAGCGGGCGGAGCGTGGTGGTACGCGTCAACGATCGCGGTCCGACCCAGCCGGACCGCATCGGCGACCTGTCGCAGGCCGCGGCCCGGAACCTCGGCGTGACCCGCAGCGGCGTGGTCGAGGTGGAGCTCGAGGTGGTCGCGCCCTAAGGAGGGCCATGGGGCGACGACTTGCGCAAATAGTAAGTATTGCTTATTATGCACCAGGCTTACCTCCTGGCGCATCTCGATGTCCTCGCCCTCGCCGCTTCCCCTCGAGTCCCGCAGCCCGGTCAACGCCGACTCGTCGCGCGAGTACTCACTGGGATTCCTGCTCGCGGATGTACTGCGATTGACGCGCAGCGAGTTCCGGCGTCAGGCGACCGGTCTGCGCCTGACCCCCGCACTGTCGCGGCTGCTGTTCTACGTCGACCAGAAGCCCGGCTGCAGCCAGGCCGAGCTGGCGACCTTCATCGACGTCACCTCCGCCACGGTCGGGCGGATGATCGACCGTCTGGAGAGCGGCGGGTTCGTGCGCCGCCTGCCCGATGCGAGCGACCGGCGCGCGTTCCGCATCCATCTCGATACCGCCGCCACCACCCTGGTCGCCCGGATGCACGAAGTACTCGAGCGCACCATGGGCGAGGCGTTGCGGGGCGTTCCGACGGCAGAACAGGCAGCGATGCGCGGTACGCTGGAGCGGATGCGCGCCAATCTCGCCTCGGCAGCCACCTGATATGGATGGTCCAGGAGTGCCTCAGCCGGAGTCCGCGACTGCAACCTCCACCCCGGCTGCCCTCTGGCGCCGCCGGCTGCTGGTCTGGGTGCTGCCGCTGATCGTGGTCGGCCTCGCCGTCGGGTTCTACGGCAGTGCCGGACGCTACGTCTCGACCGACAACGCCTACCTCGAGCAGGATCGCGTCGACGTCGCGCCGCAAGTCAGTGGCGACGTGCTGCAGGTCTTCGTCGCCGAGAACGCGCGCGTCGCGGCAGGCGACCCGGTGCTGCGGCTCGACGACACGATGGCGACGATCGCGGTGGCGGCCGCCGAGGCGCGCCTCGGCACGGCCCTCGCCGAGGTCGAGTCGATGAAGGCCTCCTACCGCGAGCGGGTCGGCCAGGCGGCGGTCGCCACGCGAGCGGCAGAACTCTCCAAGCGCGAGCTCGATCGCCAACAGCAGCTCGCCGAGCGCCAGCTTATCCCGGCCTCGCAGCTCGACGCGGTGCAGCGCTCCACCGACATTGCACTCGGCACCGTCGCCGTGCTGCGGCTGCAGATCACCCAGACGGCCGCAAAACTCGGCGGCAATGCCATGCTCCCGACCCGCGCCTACCCGGCGGTGCGCGCTGCCGCGGCCGACCTCGCGCGCGCCCGGGTCGACCTCGCGCACACGCGAGTCAACGCGCCGCAGGCCGGCATCGTCAGCCACCTGCCCAAGGTCGGCAATCGCGCCGACTCCGGTCGCGCCGCGTTCGCGATCGTCGCCGACGGCCGCCTCTGGGTCGAAGCGAACTTCAAGGAAACAGATCTCGAGTGGGTGCGGCCCGGCCAGCCGGTGGTGGTCGACATCGATACCTACGGCGAGCATCGCTGGCAGGGCAAGGTCGAGAGCATCTCGCAGGCAACCGGCGCCGCATTCTCGGTGCTGCCGGCGCAGAATGCGTCGGGCAACTGGGTCAAGGTGGTGCAGCGCATCCCGGTGCGCATCGCGCTGCAGCCCGGCAAGGACGATCCGCCGCTGCGCGACGGCATGAGCGCCACCGTCAGCATCGACACCGGCGCACACCGCCGCTTCGATCGCTGGTTCGCGCGCGCCGCCCGCTGAGGCGCGCGCGTGGCCGCCCCCGCAACGGCGAGCGCGACGGCGGGCGCACTGCCCAGCCGTTCCCGCAACCTGCTGGCCATCTCGACCGTGCTCGCGACGATGCTCTACACGATCGACTCGACGATCGTGAACGTCGCGCTGCCGCATATGCAAGGCAGCCTGCAGGCGACCCAGGACCAGTCGGCGTGGATCATCACGTCCTACATCGTCGTCAGCGCGATCATGACCCCGCTGGCGGGCTGGCTCGGCACGCGTTTCGGGCTGCGTCCGGTCATGTTGTGGAGCATCGCGGGCTTCACGCTCGGCTCGATCCTGTGCGGCGTCTCGAGCAGCCTGGGACAGATGGTGGTGTTCCGCATCCTGCAGGGCGCCGCCGGCGCAGCGCTGTTACCGCTGTCGCAGGTGGTGCTGCTGCAGGAGTTCCCGCGCGAGCAGCACGCCAGGGTGACGGCGCTGTGGGGCATGGGCGTGCTCGTCGGGCCGGTGATCGGGCCGACGCTCGGCGGCTGGTTGACCGACGAGCTCTCGTGGCGCTGGGCGTTCTACATCAATGTGCCCGTAGGGTTGGTGTCGTTCCTCGGCATGCTGGCCTTCCTGCGACGCGGCGGCGGCGACGTGCGGCGTCCGTTCGACACGACGGGCTTCATCCTGCTGTCGCTCGCGCTCGGGCTGCTGCAACTGATGCTGGACCGCGGCCAGACCAACGACTGGTTCGAGTCGACCGAGATTCTCGCCGAGGGCTTCTTCGCGGTGGTCTGCCTCTACATGTTCATCGCGCACTCGCTGACGAGCCCGCGTCCTTTCGTCGATTTCCGCCTGTTCCGCGATCGCAACTTCACCGTCTCGCTGGGGGTGATGTTCGCGATCGGCATCGCGGTGTTCAGCCCGACCGTGCTGATGCCCGGCTTCCTGCAGCAGCTGCAGGGCTACAGTCCGACGCAGGCGGGCTTGCTGGTGGCCTCGCGCGGGCTCTCGTCGATGGCCGCCATGCTCATCGCGGGCCGCCTCATCGGCCGCATGGACCTGCGACTGATCATGGCCGTCGGCGTCGGCTCGGCGGCGGTCTCACTGTGGATGATGGGCCTATTCAGCCTCGACACTCCCGCCTACATGGTGGTGACGGCCGGCCTGCTGCAGGGCTTCGGCGCGCCCTTGACCTTCGTGCCCTTGACCTTCGCCGCGTTCGGCACGCTCGGCGGCGCGCAGCGCACCGAGGCGGGAGTGCTGCTGACACTGACCCGCAACATCGGCGCCTCGGTCGGCATCTCGATGGCCGTGGCCCTGCTGGCGCGCTCTGCGCAGATGAACCACAGCTACCTCGCCGAACACTTCACGCCCTACTCGGCGATGCGCTGGGCCGCGCTCGGGGCGCAGCCCGGCGACCCGGCCGCCAGCGCGCAGCTGCTCGGCGAGATCTCGCGGCAGGCCGCGGCGATCAGCTACAGCAACGACTTTTACGTGCTCGCAGCCGCCACCTGCCTCGCCCTGCCGCTGGTATTCGCGCTGCGGGTCGATCGCAGGAGCGCGGACTCGCGGCCCGTTCCGGCCGACGTCGCGCACTGACGCGGACTCAGGTCTCCGCGTCCGGTTGCCGTTCCGGCGCCGCGCGCTGGAACAGCTCGAGCTCGCGGCCTTGCCAGCGCGGGTCGCGCGTCTTGTCGACCAGCACCGCACGTACGCCTTCGACAAAATCGGGGTGGCGGATGATCGCCCTCGCGGCCTCGAGCTCATAGCCCAGGCAGGCCGCGAGCGGCGCCCATTGCCCGCTGGCGAACAGCGCCAACGTGACGTCGAGACTGTGCGGCGAAGCACGCTCGCCACCGGCTCGGCGCCGCGCTGTGCCAGGGCGTCTAGCAGCACGCCGAGGCGCGCGTGCGGCACGAAATGGCTTGCGAGTCCGAGGGCGACCGCTTCCTCGCCATCGAGCCGCGCGCCCGTCAACCCGAGCCAGCGTCCCAGCGCCGACGGCAGTCGTGGCAGGAAGAAGCTGCCGCCGACATCCGGAAAGAATCCGAGGGCCGTCTCCGGCATCGTGAATACGGCGCGGTCGGTGGCCACACGATAGCGCCCGTGAACCGCCAGGCCGAGCCCGCCCCCCATGCAGATGCCATCGATCAGCGCGACGATCGGCAGGTCGAGCGCCGCGAGGCGCCGATTCAGCGCGTACTCGGTGGCAAAGAAGCGCTCGGCCTCGGCATGCCGGTCCGCGAGGCAGTGCTCGCGGATCAGCCGCATGTCCCCGCCCGCGCAGAAGGCCTTCGGCGTCGACG
>JAYTNX010000006.1:0-4251 GCA_043748075.1 Pseudomonadota bacterium | reverse complement strand
GCGTCGTGGTCATTTCCTCGGTTCGAAGCTTCGCAGTCTGCGCAAGCGGAACAACCTGACGCTGGATGAGCTGTCCGCCCGGTGTGTCCAGCTCGACCCGGGCACGGCGCCGTCGGTGTCCTATCTGAGCATGGTCGAGACCGGCAAGCGTGTCCCCTCGCCCGCGATGCTCGACTTGCTGGCCGGTGTATTCGGTCGCGAACCGCGCTGGTTCCTCGACCAGAATACGGACGTGGAACCGGCGGCCGCGGAAGCGCTCCGCAGCGGCCTCCCACGCGGCGGGGGCGGGCGCGCGGCGCGCGGCGCCGGAATGCCGCTCGAGCCGGCATTCCTGTTTTCCAGGGACCTGCTGCAAAGCGCCCTGCCGGAACTGCTGGCGCAAACCGGAACCAGCGGCCGCCAGTTCGCGCGCCTGCTGGTGCGCGTCTGGCAGGAGAACCACCAGAACGACTTCCCCGACATCGAGCGGGCAGCCGAGGCCGCGGGCGGCCGCCGCATGCCGCTGTCGCTGGAGTCCGTGCTGGAGATCGCGCGCGACTCCGGGCTCGCGATCCGCTGGTTCGACGACGATCGCCCGCAGTCGCCCCGCCGTCTGCTGCGGGCCCGGTTCGAGGCACCGGTCACGATCCTGATCAACCGCAAGCTGCGAGCGCAGCCGGAGCGGCTGCGCTACACGCTGGCGTTCTTCATCGGCCACAAGATCCTGCACAACGGCGACGGGGTGATCCCGCCGCATAGTGCCGCAGGCGTCGGCGCGGACGACCAGCCGCACGAGGCGATCCCCGGCATGGGCTCGCAGGATGTGCTGCTGGCCTGGCGCGATTTCGAATGCAGCGCCTTCGCTGGGGCACTGCTGTGCCCGAAGCAGCCGTTCCGGCAGTTCCTCGCGCGCGAGGCGCACGACGTGCGCGCCTGTACGCGGCTCGGCGTGACGCCGGCGGTGATGATGCGACGGATGACCGCGGTGTCACCGTATCGCCACTGGCATTTCTTCGATGGCTATGCGCCCGGCTACCTGCGGGCGGTCTATCGCGGCAACGGGATTCCGCTGCCCTGGGGCAACATGAGCCGGGTGCCGGATCCCTGCCCGCGCTGGGCCGTGTTCCGTCGCTTGCAGGAGCCCGCGGGCGAGTCGCGGAAGAGCCCGCCCGCCACCTCGCAGATCTCGGTGATGCACGATGGCCAGGCGCCGCGCTTGTACTGCTGCCACTCCCTGCTGACGCGCGACGCGGCCGACACGAACCATGTGCTGTCGGTCGGGATCGATCTGGCGCCGGCGCTGGAAGCGCAGGGGTTCGACGCGACATCGCTGATCGGCGAGGTGGACGCCGCCTGCCGGCGCGGTGGCGGCAGCGCGTCGGTGCCCGTCGCGGCGGCGGAGAGAATCCGCACCGTCGCTCACGTGCTGAACATCGCCTGGGTCGCCGAAGCGCTGGCCACTCCGGCGAGCCTCATCTGCCCGCGAAGCAGCGCCTGCCCGCGGAATCAGCCCTGCACGCCGACCCGGGACGCCTGACGGCGCGGCGCCCGCGCACGCTCGGCGATCATCATGGCGAGCTCGAGCGACTGCTCGTAGTTGAGCCGTGGATCGACGCTCGACTTGTAGGCGCGCTGCAGGTCCACGTCCGTCAGGCCCCGAGCCCCGCCCGTGCACTCGGTGACGTCCTCCCCGGTCAGTTCGACGTGCACGCCGCCCAGGTAGGAGCCCATCTCTTCGTGAACTCGGAACGAGATGTCGAGTTCGCGCAGGATGTTCTCGAAGCGCCGGGTCTTCAGCCCGCTCTGGCTGTTCTCGGTGTTGCCGTGCATGGGGTCGCAGACCCACAGCACCGAATGCCCGGTCGCCTTGACGGCCTGGATCGCCTTCGGCAGCGCCGCCTCGACGTCCTTCGCGCCGAAGCGATGGATCAACACCAGCTTGCCCGGAATGTTCTGCGGGTTCAGCGTGGTGACGAGCTGCTGCAGCCACTCGGTGTTCATCGCTGCGCCGATCTTGACGCCAACCGGGTTGGTGATGCCACGACAGTACTCGACGTGCGCGCCGTCGATCTGCGCCGTGCGCATGCCGATCCACGGCATGTGCGTGGAGAGGTTGTACCAGCGGTCCTGGCGCGGAATGAAGCGTGTCTGGGCCTGCTCGTAGTGGAGCACCAGCGCCTCGTGGCTGGTGTAGAAATCCGTGCGCAGCGCCTGATGGACTTCACGGCGGCTGACGGTCTCGAAGAATTCGAGCCCATCCGCGACCGCCGCGACGATGCGTTCGTACTCGGCCTTGAACGGCGAATGGCCGAGGAAGCCGAGGTCCCAGTATTCGGGGTGGTGCAGGTCGGCGAAGCCCCCATCGATCAGGGCACGCACGAAGTTGATCGTCAGCGCCGCGCGCTCGTAGCCGCGCATCAGCAGGGTCGGGTCGGGCTCGCGGTCCTCGGGCGTGAACGCCGCGCGATTGACGATGTCGCCCCGGTAGGACGGCAGCGTGACGCCATCGCGGGTCTCGGTATCCGTCGAGCGCGGCTTCGCATACTGCCCGGCCATGCGGCCGACGCGGATCACCGGCTTCTTCATCGCGTGCGTGAGCACGAGGCTCATCTGCAACAGGATCTTCAGCCGCTTGGCAATCTTGTCCGACTCGCAGTCGTCGAAGCTCTCGGCGCAGTCGCCGCCCTGCAGCAGGAAGCGCTCGCCGCGCTGCGCCGCCGCGTATTCCTGCTGCAGCCGATCGACCTCCCACGAAACCACGATCGGCGGCAGGCGGGACAGTTGCGCGACGACGCCCTCGAGCGCCGCGCGGTCGCGGTAGGTCGGCTGCTGCTGGGCGGGCTTGGTCTGCCAGCTGGCAGGATTCCAGGACTGGTGGGCGGGCGTTTTCATTGCCCGCGGGATCGTACCCCACGCCCGCCACGGCGGCAAAAGCCTGCGCCAGCCGACCGGTTTTCAGGCCACGGACGCCACGCGTCCGTGGAGCTGCAGTTCGACGCGCGCCCCGCCCAGCGACGAGGTGCCGAGCCTCAGCCTTCCGCCGTAGCCCTCGGCCACTTCCTGGGCCATCGCCAGCCCGATGCCGTGTCCGGGCGTGGATTCGTCGGCGCGGCGTCCGCGTGCGGGGCCCAGGCTGCGCAGCGCCTCGGGCAGACCGGCCCCGTCGTCCTCCACCACCAGCAAGATCGGCACGCGCCCCCCCGGCATCGGCTCGCCCGACTGCGCGGTACTGCCGACCAGCCGCACCCGGCCACGACACCACTTGCAGGCGTTGTCCAGAAGATTGCCGAGCGCCTCGGTGAGATCGCCCCGCTCGCCCAGGAACTGCAGTCCCGGCAACACCTGGATCTCGATCGCCAGGTCCTTGTCGCCGTGCACACGCGACAGTGTGCGGCGCAGCTCCTGCGCGACCGGCTCGACATCCACCGGCGGCTGGCCCAGCAACTGGCCGCCGCTCGCGGCGGCGCGATGCAGCTGGTGCTCGATGATGCCGTTCATGCGGTCGACTTCGCGCGTGATCAGCTCGGCCGCGCGCTGCGGACTCGGCTCCTGCGACAACGCGCCGCGCAGGATCGCCAGCGGTGTCTTCAGGCTGTGCGCCAGGTTGCCGAGCGTGTTTCGATAGCGCGCGATGCGGCTGCGCTCGCTGAGCAGCAGGCCATTGAGGTTGCCCGCCACGCCGGCGAGTTCGCGCGGATATCCGCTGCCGAGCGATTCGCGCGCGCCGGACTCGACCGCCGCGATCTCGCCCTCGAGGCGGCGCAACGGCCGCATCACCCGCTGCAGCAGGACGGCCAGCGTCACCAGCAGCAGCAGCGACAGCACCAGCAGGCCGCTGCCGAGCTGGGTGCGGAAGCGGCGCAGCTGCTGGTCGTACGGCGCCATGCTGGTGGCCACCGCAAACGTCAGCCGTTGCGGCGCCGAGGTTCCCGCTTCCCACTGTATACCGCGCCGCGCGATGGCCAGTCTCTGCCCGTCGGGCAGCATGACGTACGCAAACGTGACGCCACCCGGCGCCACGTCACCACCGAAATCGATGAACGTGCCCGTCGCCGACGGCGAACGCCACAACGCGGGTCCGCCGCGACCGCGGATCTGCGCGTAGAGCCCGGAGCCCGGCGTCTGCAAGCGCGACTCGGCCTGCGTGGCGGCGGCGCGGATGCGTCCCGTGTCGTCCGTCTCCGCCGCCGCGATCAGCGCGACCATCTGCGCATCGAGCAGCTCGCGCAGCGAGCGCTGCGCGAGGTCGCGGAAGGTCGCATCGAGCGCCAG
>JAYTNX010000005.1:0-17529 GCA_043748075.1 Pseudomonadota bacterium | reverse complement strand
CAGCGCCGGACAGCCGCCGTCGCGCGTGCACCTGAAGATCCTCAAGACCGGCGAGCCGATCGCGATCTCGGACCTGCTGCCGATGATGGAGAATTTCGGTCTGCGGGTGCTTTCCGAGCGTCCGTGGCGCGTCGACCTCCCGGACCTGCGGGGCGGCGCCTTCGTGCAGGATTTCGAGTTCGAGCACAGCGCCGGCGCTACCCTGCCGATCGAGCGCATCGAAGCGCGCTTCGTGCAGGGGTTCCTGGCCGCCTGGCTCGGCGAAGTCGAGAACGACGGCTTCAACCGGCTGCTGTTGCAGACCGGGATGACGATCCGCCAGATCGTGGTGCTGCGCGCCTGCGGCCGCTACCTGTTGCAGACCGGGCTGCCTTTCAGTCAGCCGTACATGGAGCGCGTGCTGTTTGGCCACGCCACGGTCGCGACCGACCTCGTGCGGCTGTTCGAGGCGCAGTTCGATCCCGACGCGCCGGCGCGTGGACGCGAGGCGCGCGCCGCGCGGCTCGCCGCGGGCATCCTGCGTCGACTCGAGTCGGTCGGCAGCGCCGACGAAGATCGCATCCTGCGCGCGTTCCTGGCGGTGGTGCAGGCAACGCTGCGCACCAACTTCTACCAG
This sequence comes from Pseudomonadota bacterium, assembly GCA_043748075.1. Taxonomy (GTDB): domain Bacteria; phylum Pseudomonadota; class Gammaproteobacteria; order Steroidobacterales; family Steroidobacteraceae; genus UBA964. The sequence continues at coordinate 16,913 of JAYTNX010000005.1, read as the reverse complement.
CGCGACACGACCGGTGCGCCGCGTGCGGCGCTGGCGCTGAAGCTCGAGTCGCAGCGAGTCCCGGGCCTGCCGAAACCGCGACCGAAATTCGAGATCTTCGTCTACGCGCCAGCCGTCGAGGGCGTCCACCTGCGCATGGGCGCGGTGGCGCGCGGCGGCATCCGCTGGTCCGACCGGCGCGAGGACTTCCGCACCGAAGTGCTCGGCCTGATGAAGGCCCAGAACGTGAAGAACACCCTGATCGTGCCGGTGGGTGCCAAGGGCGGCTTCGTGCCGCGACGCATCCTCGCCAGCTCGAGCCGCGACGAGGCGCAGCGTCATGGCCTGGAGGCCTACCGCACGTTCATCGGCGCGCTGCTCGACGTCACCGACAGCTATCGCGACGGCCGGATCGTCCCGCCGCAGCGCGTGGTGAGGCGCGACGCCGATGACGCCTATCTCGTGGTCGCGGCGGACAAGGGCACCGCGACGTTTTCCGACACCGCCAACGCGATCGCGCTGCAGCGCGGCTTCTGGCTCGGTGACGCGTTCGCCTCGGGCGGTTCGGCAGGCTATGACCACAAGAAGATGGGCATCACCGCACGCGGCGCCTGGGAATGCGTCAAGCGCCACTTCCGCGAGCTCGGCACCGACATCCAGGCCGAGCCGTTCACGGTGGCGGGCATCGGCGACATGTCGGGCGACGTATTCGGCAATGGCATGCTGCTCTCGTCGCAGATCCGCCTGGTCGCAGCCTTCAACCACCAGCACGTGTTCCTCGATCCCGCGCCGGACACGCAGGCCAGCCGGCGCGAACGCGAACGCCTGTTCCGCCTGCCGCGCTCGGGCTGGGACGACTACGACGCGCGGCGGCTGTCGCGCGGTGGAGGCATCCACCTGCGCAGCGCGAAGTCGATACCGCTGACCCCCGAGGTGCAGCGCCTGCTCGGTCTCGCCGTGGCCACGGCGGCACCGAACGACGTGATCCGCGCGATCCTGCGGCTGCCGGTGGACCTGCTGTGGAACGGTGGCATCGGCACCTACGTCAAGGCCAGCACCGAGTCGCAGTCCGAGGCCGGCGATCGCGGCAACGACGCGCTGCGCGTCGATGGACGCGAACTGCGCGCGCGGGTCGTCGGCGAGGGCGGCAACCTCGGTCTCACGCAGCGCGGTCGCGTCGAATTCGCGCTCGCTGGCGGGCGTCTCAACACCGACTTCATCGACAACTCGGCGGGCGTCAACACCTCCGACGTCGAAGTGAACCTGAAGATCCTCACGGCCGCGGAAGAGCACCGCGGCGCGCTGCGGCGCCGCGACCGCGACCGGCTGCTCGCCGGCGCCACCGACGCCGTGGCAACGCTCGTGCTGCGCAACAACTATCTGCAGAGCCAGGCGCTCTCGACGCTCGAAACCCAGGCCGTGCGCCGCCTGCCCGAGCTGCAGCACGCGATCCGCGGCCTGGAGCGCGCGGGGTTGCTGGACCGCGCAGTCGAATTCCTGCCCGACGACGACAGTCTCGCGGAGCGCCACAAGCGCGGGCTCGGGCTGACGCGGCCGGAGCTCGCGGTGCTGCTCGCCTATTCGAAGATCGCGCTCAACCAGCAGTTGCTCGATTCCGACGTGCCGGAAGACCCCTACCTGTCGCGCGAACTCGAGCGCTACTTCCCCGGCCCCGTGGCGCGTCGCTTTCCGCGCGCGATCGCGCGGCACCGTCTGCGCCGCGAGATCATCGCCACGGCCACGACCAACAGCCTGGTCAACCGGATGGGCCCGAGCTTCGTGCCGCGCGCCATGGAGGACACCGGCGCGCCCGCCGGCGAGGTGGCACGCGCTTACAGCGTGGCGCGCGAGGTCTTCGACCTGCGCGGCCACTGGTCGCGGATCGAAGCGCTGGACAACCGGGTGCCGGCGGCCGTGCAGTACGCAATGAACGGCGAGACGGCGCGGCTGCTGCGTCACGCCACGTACTGGCTGCTGCGCCACCGGCAGGGCCGGCTCGACGTCGACGCCACGGTGCGCGAGTTCGGCCCCGCGATCGCCGCACTCGTCGACGCGCTGCCGGCGGCGCTGGCGGGAGAGGATCGCGCCGCCTGGGCGCGCGCGCTGGCCACGCACGAGACCGCGGGCGTGCCGGGCGAGCTCGCGGCGTTCATGGCGGCCACCGGAGCGCTCGGCTCGGCGTTCGACATCGTCGAGGTCGCGGCCCGCGGGCGCGCGCGAATCGCCGTCGTTGCGAGCGTCTACTTCCAGGCTGGCGCCGTGCTCGGCCTCGACTGGCTGCGCGGCGAGATCGGCCGTCTGGTCGTCGACGGCCCGTGGCAGGCCATCGCACGCAGCGGCCTGCGCGACGCCGCGCTGCGCGTGCAACGCGGCGTTGCCCGCCAGGTGCTGGATACCCCGGGCGCCGTGCCGCTCGCGCTGCGCCTCGAGCGCGCGCTGGCGCGCCACGCGTCGGCGCTGGGGGCCTGGCGGCGCACGCTCGAGGAAATGCGCGCCGCCGGCAACGCCGATTTCGCGACCCTGTCGGTCGGGGTCGACGCGGTGCGCAAGCTGGTCGAGTAGTCGCGGTTCTGGACATGCGACCTCAGCCCACTGCGCAACACCCGCCCGCGCTGACCCTCGCGATCACCACCTGGGAGCGTCCCGACGCGCTGCAGGCCGTGCTGCGCAGCGCGCTGGCACAGCGCGACCTGCCCGAGGAGATCGTCGTCGCGGACGACGGTTCGGGCAGCACCACTCGCGAGGTCGTGGCTGCCGTCGCCACGGCGGCGCCGATGCCGGTGCGGCACGCCTGGCAAGCCCACGAGGGATTTCGCCTGACGCGCCTGCGCAATCTCGCGATCGCCGCGTCGCACGGCGACTATCTCGTCTTCGTCGACGGCGACATGATGCTGCACCGCGAGTTCGTCGCGGACCACCGGCGGCTTGCGCGCCGCGGCTGGTTCACGCAGGGCGTCCGCGTGGCACTCGACGCCGAGGCCACCGCCGCGACGCTCGCCGATCCGCTGCGCGAGCTGCGCGCGAACGCCCCGGGACTCGGCAGGCTGCGCCGCGCCTACGCGCTGCACCTGCCGGGCCTGCAGCCGGCGATGCGCCGGCTCGCGAATGGCTTCATCGCGATCAAGGGCTGCAACCAGGGCTTCTGGCGCGAGGACCTGCTGGCGGTGGACGGCTTCGAGGAAGCGATCCAGGGCTGGGGACCCGAGGACAAGGAACTTTGCGCGCGCCTGTCGTTCGCGGGAGTCCGTCGACAGACCCTGCTGTTCGGTGGCATCGCCTGGCATCTCGAGCATCCGCCGGCCGCGCGCGAGCGGCGCGCCGACAACGAGCGCGTGCTCGCCGACACGCTGGCGAGCCGTCGCACGCGCGCACTGCGCGGCCTGTCGGCGCACCGCTCCTAGCGCGCGCCTGTGCTATAAAGCGCCACCGCGAAGACTCGAGGAGACATCCCGTGCCCGGCAAGCTCGTCCTCGTGCGCCATGGCCAGAGTCTCTGGAACAAGGAGAATCTCTTCACCGGCTGGACCGACGTCGATCTGTCCGACCAGGGCCGCATCGAGGCGCGGACCGCCGGACAGGAACTGCTGCGAGAGAAGATCGACATCGACGTCGCGTTCACGTCGGTGCTCAAGCGCGCGATCCGCACGCTGTGGATCATCCTCGACGAGACCGACCGCATGTGGGTTCCGGTGGAGCGCAGCTGGCGCCTCAACGAACGCCACTACGGCGCGCTGCAGGGCCTCGACAAGGCCCAGACCGTCGCGAAGCACGGTGACGCACAGGTGAAGATCTGGCGCCGCAGCTATGACATCCCGCCGCCGCCGCTCTCGCTCGACGACCCGCGCCATCCGCGCCACGACCTGCGCTATCGCGACCTGGACCCGGCGCTGCTGCCGGGCACAGAGTCGCTGAAGGACACGCTCGCGCGCGTACTGCCCCTGTGGGAGACGCGCATCGGGCCGGAACTGGCCGCGGGTCGCAACGTGCTGGTCGCCGCACATGGCAACAGCCTGCGCGCGATGGTGAAGATGCTCGACGAGGTGCCGGAATCGCAGATCGTCGAGCTCAACATCCCGACCGGCGTGCCGCTGCTGTATGAACTCGACTCGCACCTGCGTCCGGTGTCGAGCCGCTATCTCGGAGATGCCGAGGCGATCGAGGCGGCCGCCGACGCCGTGGCGAAGCAGGCGCAGTCACGCTGAGTCGTTCATGGCCCGCGGTGACGAAGCCGCGCGTCACGCGCTCGAAGCGCGCGCGTTCTTCGACGGGCGCGGTCACGAGCGTGTCAGGCGCTGCCGGGGCTCGCGGTCCAGCCGTCGTAGCGGCCGCCCTGCGCGGCGGCCACCTCGCGCATGCGCGTGGAGACTGCGCGGATGCCGTCGGCACTCAACTGCATCGACCGCGTCGCGTGCACGCTGAACGGGTGCTCGATGCTCTCGCTGACCGGGCGCGCGTCGACGCTGAATCCCTCGGCCTGCAGCTGTGCGGTCGCGGCACTGACCGCGGCCTCCGACGGCAGCGCCAGGAAGAAGTCGATGTCGAGCGGTCGGAACGGATCGGCACCACCGCGGCGCAGCCGCTCGATCAGCCGCGTGTCCCAGTCATCGGTGGGCTGCTCGCGCAGCTTCTTGATCGAGAATCCGATGCGCGCGATCGCGAGTGCGGCGCCGATCGCGAGGAACACATAGAGCCAGGACATGGATGTCGACTTCCGTGACGACCGCGAAGGCCAGGTGAAGGTTGGTCAGACGACCCGCGCGACTTACTCGTCGGGCGCGATCGTCACGCGCATTCCTGCCAGCGAGTCCGCCATCTCCACCTGGCAGGAGAGGCGCGAGTTGTCCTTGTGATGGGACAGCTCGGAGAGCAGCTCGCGCTCGTCGGACATCGCCGCGGGCAGCTTGCCGGCCCATTCGCGGTCGATGTAGATATGGCACGTGGCGCAGGAGCACATGCCGCCGCAGATCGCGGCAATGCCGTAGTCGAGCTCGCGTAACGTCTCCATGACCTTGAGACCCGACTTGGCCTCGACCTCGTGTTCCTTGCCGTCCCGATCGATCACCTTCAGCAGAGGCATGCCTTCTTCCCTGTGCGAATAGACTGGATTGCCAGGCCGGGATGCCACGGTGGGGCACCGGTCACTGGCCGGACTAGTTTGCCCGCCCGTCGGGGGCGACGCCAGCCGCCGTTGCCGCGACACACGTCCAGGCGGCGTCGAGCGCGGCATACACGGCGACCATGCCGGTCAGCATGGCGGCATCGGCCTCGCTTTCGAGTCCACAGTCGCGCAGTACCTCCACCTCGCGGCCCTGCAGCGCCGGGCAGGCCTGCAACCAGGCCGCCGGATCCTGCAACGGATCGCCGACATGGGCGTATTCCCAGTCCAGCAGAACCGCCGGCCCGGCACCCGGCGGCAGCACGACGTTGGCGGGATTCGGATCGCTGTGCACGAGGCAGGGTGCACGGCCCTGGCCGGCGAGTCGCCAGCCAGTCTCGGCCGCGGCGAGCGCGGCCGTGAGCGACGCCGGCTCACCCGGCGCCTGCGCCCGTGCGCGCCGCACGAGGCGACGGGCACGCTCGATCAGGCTCGCGCCGCGCAATGTCGACGGCGGCTCGAGCGTGCGCAGGCGCTGCAGCGTCGCGCCGAGCCGCGCCAGCCCGTCGCGGTCCGACAGCTGCGACGCGTCGGCTGCGCCGCCGAACACGTACTCGCAGACCTGGAAGGAATGATCGGGTGCGACCGCGATCACACGCGGCGCCAGGCCGAGCCCGGCGGCCAGCCCTTGCGCCGCGATCTCGTTACGGCGATCGACACCGAGCCTGCGCGTCGCGCGCTGTGGCGCATTCAGGCGCAGCACGAAGCTGCCCGCCCGGGAGTCGATGCGAAAGGATCGATTCAGCCGCCCGCCGGAGAGCGGCTCGATCCGCGGCGCCGGATCGCCGGGACCGCACCCCGGCACGGCCGCCAGCGCCGCCGGCGCAATCACGCGGCGGGCGCCGTCTGCCGGCTCAGGCGCGCGCGCCACGCGAACCAGCCGAACACGGCGATGGCGAGGTACAGCAGGTACAGCACCGCCACGAACATCAGGCCCTGCGCGCCGTACAGGAACACGCAGACCGCGTCGATCACGATCCAGTACAGCCAGTTCTCGAGGCGCACCCGCGCCACCATCCAGGTGGCGAGCAGGCTCGCGAGCAGCGTCGCCGTGTCGAGGCGCGGCCAGGCGGCCTCCGTAGAGACGGCGATCCACGGCGCGAGCACGCCGGTGGCGAGCGCAAGGCCGACGCCGATCGCGAGGTGCACCGGCAGCGGCCAGCGGCCGATCTGCATCGCGCCCTCGCCCTGCGGTTGCCGCGACCAGTGCCAGTAGCCATAGATCGACATCACGACATAGGCCAGTTGCAGCAGCGCCTGCATCGGCAACTGCGCGCGCGCCGCGAGCCCGGCGAGGATCGCCGACGAGAGCCCGCCGAACACCCAGCACAGCCGGTTCTGGCGCACCGCGAGCACGCCATAGGCGACCCCCGCGACGACGGAAACCGCCTCGGCCGCGGAGGTCTCGCGCAGGCCCGCGACGAACTGCTGCAGTAGCGTCACCTCCACTTCAGTACGCGGGCAACGGGCCCAGCACCTTCATTACGAACACGCTCTTCACATCGCGCTCGAAGCTGGGCCGCAACTCGCGCGCCAGCGCCGCCATCACCGCATCGTACGGCCCGCTGAACTGCGTGCTGAGACTGTTGGCGACGACCTTCAGGCGCGAGTCCGCCTGCAGCCGGTCGATGAAGTCCTGGATCGGCGGGACGAAGTCACGCTCCAGCGGATACAGGCTGATCTCGACGGCGATGTCCATGGATTCCTCAACGCAGGTCGTAGGTGACGGTGATACCTACCTGGCGCGGGTCGCCGGGCTGCAGGTACAGCTTCTCGGGATAGTCGGGCGGCTCGTTGCCGAAGAAGAATCCGCGCTGGGCGTAGTCCGCGTCGAGCGCGTTGCGTACCCAGAGGCTGGCATCCCAGCGGCCGCCATCCCAGCCGGCGCGCAGGTTCAGCAGCCGGTAGCGGCGCGAACGCTGGTCGTGGCTCTCGGAGAAATAGAAGGCATCGACACCCTGCAGGTCGGCGCGCGCATACAGGCCCTGCGGTCGTCGATACTCCAGCGTCAGCGAATACTGCCCGCGCGGCGCATGCGCCTGGTCGCGACCGTCCAGGTCCCGCTCGCCGATGCGATAGCCGATATAGCGGCTACGCAGCAGTCCGAGGGTACCGCTGACGCGCAGCGAGCGCGCCGGCCGCCAGTCCGCGGTGATCTCCGCGCCATAGTTCTCGCCGCTCGCGGCATTGTCGGTGACGAAAATGAAGGACAGCGGGTCGCCCGGGTCGAGCTGTGCGGAGGTGCTGACCTGAAGGTCGGAGCGACGCATGTAGAACACCGCGGCCGCGAGCGAGGCGCGCGCGTCGGGGCGCTGCAGGCGCAGGCCGAGCTCGGCGCTGCGCAGGAACTCGGGATCGAACAGGCGGCGAGCGTCCGGCACCCGCGTGCCGAGGTTGAAGCCGCCGGCCTTGTAGCCACGCGCCAACGTCAGGTACGCCGTGCGTCCCGGCGCGGCGGCGAACTCCGCGGCGAGATGGCCGCCGAGCATCCTGTCGCGCGGCGCGAACGCGCTGCCATCGCTGTCGAGGTAGCGGGCCTCGCGCCGCTCGCCACGCAACCCGGCGGTCAGTCGCCAGCGCGCCGCGGGCCGCCACTCCAGCTGGCCGTAGGCCGCGAGGCTGGTGGCGGTGTAGCGGCTCTGCAGGGCGCGGTACACCGCGCCGTCGAACAGGTCGAGCTGGTCGTTGGTCTCGAGTACGTCGATCACATACAGGCCGCCGAGCCAGGCCCAGTCTCCGGCCTGCTCCGCGCCGCCACGCGACAGCACGCGCAGGTCCTGGCTCACGGTGCGGTGCCGACGCAGGAAACGCGACGTGAAGTCATAGCCCGGATCGAAACCCCAGTCGCCGTCGAACGAATAGACGATGTCGGAATCGGTCCACGCGCTGACGCTGCGCACCAGGAACGCGTCGTTGCCGGACGCCTCCAGCGCCGCCGACACCCCGCGCGATCGCTGCGCGTCGCGGCCTGGCTGGTCGGAGAAGGTGCGCCGCGAGTTGTCGACCGAGAACGCGTCGTAGCCGTTGTCGAGGTCGAGCCATAGCGCCGAGAGGTCGACGCCGAACGTCGGCCGCGGCTCGAACGACAACCGACCACGCAGCGTGGTCTCGTCGAAGCCGTTGGTGTCGTCGCGTCCGAGGTAGGCGTTGTCACGGAAGCCGTCGCTGCGATAGCGCTGCACGACCAGCCGGCCCGCCGCCCGTTCACCGAGCGCGCCGCCGACCACGGCACCGGCCGAGAGGCTGGCGTAGTCGCCACCCGTCAGTTCGACCCGCGCCTCCGGCTCGCGCGTCGCGCGCCGCGTTTCGAGGTTGATCAACCCGGCCAGCGCGTTGGCACCGTAAGTCGTGCCCTGCGGGCCGCGCAGCACCTCGACCTGGCCGAGGTCGAACAGCGTCGCCGGTGAACCGATGCCGGAGAAATCCATGCCGTCGATCAGGAACCCGACCGACGGGTTCGGTGCGCCCTGCCACTGATCGGTCTCGCCGATGCCGCGCAACTGGAAGTAGCGCGGGCGGGACGTGCCGGAGGCCCAGTTGAGATTCGGCACCAGCGGCAGCAGGTCCTGCAGGTGCTGCACGCCGGCTGCGGCCACGGTTGCCGCGTCGAGCACCGTGACGCTCGCCGGCAGTTCCGCGAGGCGATCGCGCCGCAGGCTGGCGGTGACGATCACCTCATCGAGCGGCGGCGGATCCAGCGGCCGCGGGCCCACCGCGTCCGGATCCGGCGCCCGCGCAGGCCGCGGCTCGGCGGCCTGCGACGGCGGCAATGCTGTCGCGATCGTCGTTGAAACGGCCCATGCCGCGAGCGACGCGGCACGGGCCCGAGGGCCTGGAACCATGGACATCACCTGCTCCCTACGCCGGTACTAACCGGATCAGGTTCAACGGGTTCGCCGCAAGATCGGCATCTCAGGCCCGCCAGGGCCACCCCAAGGTCTGGTCATGGTAGGCCGCCCACCGTCCTTTGCAAGGGCCGTGATCGGCGTGCGCGGCGCAGCCGGGTTACATACAATCGCGCCCCCAGTCGTCACCCGAGGCGCCCCCCGAGGCGCCATCCGAGGCCGCTCGATGTCCCGAAGCATCCACGTCTTCCAGGTCGACGCCTTCACCGATCGACGCTTCACCGGCAACCCCGCCGGCGTGGTGCTCGGCGCCGACCTCCTCGCCGATGACGAGATGCTCGCCATTGCACGCGAGCTGAACAACGCCGACACCGCCTTCGTGCTCAAGCCCGACGCGGCCGACCACGACCTGCGCGTGCGCTTCTTCACACCCCGCACCGAAGCGAGTTTCGTCGGCCACGCCACCGTCGCGGCGCACTACGTGCTGTCGCGCCGCGACGGCACGCCGACGCGCCTGCGGCAGCGCCAGAAGGGCGGCGGCGTCGAGGTCGAGGTTCGCGGTCACGGCCCGGGACGCTGCATCGCGGTGCGCCAGTCCATGCCGCCGCTCGGTCGCGAGCTCAACGAACGCGAGCGTCTCGCCGTGCTCGACGCGCTCGCGCTCTCGAGCGCCGACCTCGACACGCGCTGCCCGATCCAGATCGTCGGCAGCGGCAGCACGCGGCTGATGATCGGCGTGCGCGGCACCGAGCAGCTGAAGCTGCTGAAGCCGGACTTCAACCGGCTCAACACCCTCTCCGCGCAGCTCGGCGCCGCGGGCCACTTCGTATTCACGCTGAATTCGCGCACCCCGGGCTGCCTCACGGAATCGCGCATGTTCTGCCCGGCGCTCGGCATTCCCGAGGACCCGGTCAGCGGCAACGCCCACGGCCTGCTCGGCGCCTACCTCGCGCGCTACGGCCTGTTGCCCGAACCCATCGACGGACGCGCCCGCTTCTCCGGCGCGCAGGGCCAGTCCATGCATCGTCCGGGCCGCGTCGACGTCGAGCTCGAGCACGCCGAGGGCGCGCCCGGCGGCGTCTGGATCGTCGGCCAGGCAGTCCTCGTGTTCGAAACGACCATCGAACTCTAGAGGCCGCGGGTCCGGTGACCGATCCCCTGCGTCATCACCCGGTGGCCGCCCTCGCGTCGCTTCCGGAGGGCCGCATGCAGGCCTGCACCGTCGACGGCCGCGCACTGGTGTTGTGCCATACACGCGAGGGCGTGCGGGCGCTCGACGACGTCTGCACTCATGCGTACGCGAAGATGAGCGAAGGCCGCCTGCGCGGCAACCGCGTGGTCTGCCCGCTGCACGGCGCCAGCTTCGACGTCCAGGACGGTCGGGTGCTGGCCGGGCCGGCGACCCGGCCACTGGCCACGCATCGGGTACGGATCGTCGACGGAATGATCGAAGTGGCGCTCGACCCGGACGCGCCGGCGCAACCCGAGCCCGTGTAGCGCGTGGTCAAGCTGCAGGTATTTCCAGCGCAGCGCCAGCATCAGGCAGGCCCCGGGCACCAGGCAGGAAACGATCGACCACGGCGGCAGCCCGCGTCCCGCCAGTCGCCAGACGGCGAACAGCGCGACGCCCTCGAGCGCGGTGAACAGAGGCATCAGGTCGGCGGATTGCAGCCATCCCCCGGCGGAGCCGGGGAATGGCCTAGTTTTTGCTAGGCGCTGGTGCCCGCCGTGCTCCATCGGCCATCGGGCCGCAGCAACGCGCGGTAGTGCTGCGTGCGCTGCCGATAGCTCTCCGCGGCGCGCGCGAGCAACGCGAGATCGCGAGCGGTGACTTCGCGGACCACCTTGCCCGGCGCGCCCATCACGACGGAACCTTCCGGGATCACCTTGTCGGGCGGCACCAGCGCCCCTGCGGCGATCAGACAATGGCGGCCGATCTGCACCCGATCGAGCACCCGGGCGCCGTTGGCAATCATGCTGCCGTCGCCGACCGTGCAACTGTGCAGGAACGCCATGTGCCCGACGGTCACGCCGGCGCCGATACGCGTGGGCAGGCCCTCATCCGTGTGGATCACGGTGCCGTCCTGGACGTTGGATCCTGGACCGATCTCGATCCAGTCGCAGTCGCCACGGATCACGACGTTGAACCAGACACTGGCCAGGGACGCGAGGCGAACGCTGCCGATCAACTGCGCCGACGGCGCGACGTAACTGTCGGGTGCGAGATCGGCGAGGCGCTCGCCGAAGGCATGGATCATCGGGATCTCCGTGGCATTGACAGGGCCTGCACTCAACCGCCGGCGCGCGCGTGGATGCGCTGGCTCCAATCGCGCAGCAGCCGCGCGGCGAAGTCCGCGAACACGCGCACTTTCGCGGACTGACGCGACGACTGCATGTGGACCACCGAAATCGGCGGACCCTCGGTGGCATGTTCCGGAAGCACCTGGCGCAGCCGGCCCGACGCGATCGCCGCGGCGACCAGCAGATCGACGGTCTGCAAGACCCCGCCGTCGGCGATGCCGGCGGAGATCACGGCCTCGGGCAGGTTGAACGACAGCGCGCAGCTCGGGCGGAAGCGCAGCCGCGAACTGCCCTTGCGGAACGTCCAGTCGCGCAGGCGACCGTTCTGCGGCGACAGGCCGCCGATGCAACGGTGCCCGCGCAGCTCCTCGATCGTGCGCGGCACGCCGGCCTTGGCGAGATACCCCGGGGAAGCGCAGGTGATGAGACGCATGGTCGCGATGCGCCGCGCGACCAGCCCGGCCTGCCCGACCTTGCCGACGCGCAGCGCGACGTCGACCTGGTCGGCGACGAGATCGGCCACGCGGTTGTTCAGCTGCACCTCGAGCGACAGCTGCGGGTACTGGCGCGTGAACGCCGGCAGCGCCGGGATCAGCAGGTGACGACCGAATGCCGTCGGCACGTCGACCCGCAGCCGGCCCTGCGGACGCTCGCGCGTCAGCATGATGGACTCGTCGGCCGCCTCGAGCTCGGCGAGGATGCGTCGCGCGCGGTCGAGGTACTCGACGCCCTCGCCGGTCAGGCCGACACGCCGCGTGGTCCGGTTCAGCAGCCGAGCACCCAGACGGCGCTCGAGCGCCGCAACCTGCTGGCTGACCAGCGCCCGCGAACGCTCGAGGTCGTCCGCGGCGCGCGAGAAGCTGCCGAGGTCGGCGACGCGCACGAAAGTGCGGAGCTGCTCGAAACGATCCATGGGCAATCATTTACACCGAGTGAACAATGCGTTCAAGCCTACGGTCTTGTGCCCGCGCTCAGTGCCCGCCTGCGACCACCAGCCCCGCCGCCGCCAGCGCCCGCGCGAGATCGCCCTCGATGCGCAGCGCCTCGGCGCGCGAGATCCTCTGCAGGTGCAGCGTCGGTCCGTGCAGCACCTCGAGCCCGCGCTTGAGCACCGCGCCGGAGGCACGCAGGCCGGCCTTGTGCTGGTCGAAACGCAGCGACGCGGGATAGCGGCTCATGCCGACATACACGCCGAGCGGAGCGCCGCGCCGGTCGGAGAAATCGAGCAGCACCAGATAGACATGGCATCGGCCGCGGGCGGCGGGCCGGCAGCGCGCCGCGACCTCGTAGGCCAGCGGCAGCCAATCCACGTATTGCATTGGCAGCCATTCGGGTACCGATTCGGCGCAGGCCGACCAGAGCCGCTCCAGGCGCGCCTCGATCACCGCAGCGAATTCGCCGCGCATCCACAACTCGTGCAGGGCATGTGCCCCGCCGACACCGTCGCGGCCGGCGACCGCGGCCTCGAACTGCGCGAGGATCGCCGCGTGCGCGAGCGACCGCAGCGGCCGCGCCTGCGGTGAGACCGGCGTCGGCCGCGGTTTCGGCGCTTTGCGGCCCGTGGTCGGCGTTTCAGCCCTCTCCCGCGTACTCGACCAGCCCCGCCAGCGACTTCACGGCGCCCGTGGCGATGCTGCCCACCTTCGCGCCGCTGGCCAGATCGATGCGCGCGACCTCACCACTGAAGAAGCTCGCGACGAACACGCTGCGACCGTCGGCGGCGACGTCCATGAGCGCCCAGCCGAAGCCTTCGAGCGGAATCTGCCGCGTGCTCTGGCCCTGGGCATCGACGACGTGGATCCCGCCGCCGCGCAGCACATAGAGCGTGCCGTCGGGACCGTAGTCCATGCCGAAGAACATCGGTGGCGGGCCGGGTGGATACGGCGGCGAGAACGACTGCAGGTCCGGCAACTGCAGGTCGTTGACCAGGTCGTAGCGCAACAGGCGTGGTCCGGTCTCGGAGCAGTACACCAGCGTCGACTCGTCGGGCGACAGCGCCGACATCGTCACGCCGAGGAAGCCGCCCATCCCGCCATGCACGGCGGTCGCATATTCCTTCACGAGCGTGCCGTCGGGCCGGAACTTCCAGACATGGCCGTCGCCGAAGCGCGTGCTGCCCGGCATGTGCGGAATCGTCGTGTGCATGCGCGCCGCGATTTCCGGCTTGATCGCCGCCCCGACCACGTGTTCACCGAACAGCAGCGCGCCATCGCGCGTGAAGTTGACGTGGGAATAGGCGCGCGCACCGAACTCGGTGCGACGCACCACGCGGCCGTCGCGGTGGATGTTCAGCACCACGAAACCCTGGCTGTCGAACGCCCACAGCACGCCCTGGCGGTCGAACTTGAGGCCACCGACCAGGTGATTCGTGTCCGCGAGCGCCAGGGCACCCTTGGGCTGCAGGTCGGTGCCGAACTGCAGGATGCGCCCGCGGCCCGCGTGGTCGTCGGCCGGATCGTTCAGCTCGGTGACGGCCAGGAACAGGTCGCCTCGGACCCAGGGCTGGAGCGTGGATGCAGTCATGGTTCAGGCCTTCAGTCCGTAACGTGAAAGAACGTCCCGCTTGCCGCCGAACAGCATCGAGACCCCGCGGCCGAGCAGCCGGCCGGTGGTGAGCCAGGTGATGGCGTTGCCCTGCTGGGTATCGGCGAGTATGCGACCGACGATCCACGGTGTCGTGGTCTCGACGTGCTCGCCAATGAAATTCAGCTGCTTCAGCGCCGCCGCGCGCGTGCTCGGCGCCAGGTCGGCGAACTCGCGCAGCATGCCTTCGGTGACGTTGACGCCCGGGCTGATCGTACCGACCAGTATCGAGTCGTCCCGCGCCTCGCGCCGCTCCTTGACCAGCGCATCGGCGAGGTACTTCACTGCGCGTTTGGTGGTCGAATACACGGCCATGCCGGGCACGACGCGGCCGGAGGCGCCGCCGCCGCCCAGCGTCAGGTAGAGCTTGCCGCCACCCTGGCGCGACATGCCGGCGATGGCGACCTGCGCCGCATTCATCGAACCGATCACATTCGCCTGCACCATCGCCTCGATCTGCTGCGGCGTGTTGTCGACGAACCGCGCGCCGGTACGCGCGTAGCCCGCATTGTTGAGCCAGATGTCGACGCGGCCGAAGCGGGCAACCGCCTCGTCCCAGAGCCCCTGCAGATCCTCGAGCCGGGAGGCCTCGCAGGCGCGCCCGATCACGCGCGCGCCGGCAGGCGCCTGCGCCGCGAGACGCGCGACCGCCGCCTCGACGGTAGCCGGGTCGCGGCCGCAGATCGCGACGTTGTGGCCGAGACGCAGGAATTCGCGCGCATAGCCGTAGCCGAGGCCCTGGGTGCTGCCTGTGATCACGACGTTCTGCTGCGCCACGTTGTGCGGTCTCCGGAGGTCGCGGGCCGGACCCCGCGATGCGCAGAGGATACTGGCGGCTCACCTCGCTCGCGTCGGGCCGCCCGCCCTGACCACGAGTCGGACGCCTCCGGCTTGCCACCCCGCCCGCCTCCGACCAGCCCCTACGATGCGCGCATGAGCAACGCCAGGCAGATCGTCGTCACCGGCAGCACGCGTGGCATCGGCAAGGGACTCGCCGGCGAACTGCTGCGTCGCGGCCACAACGTCGCGATCAGCGGCCGCAGCCAGGCCGCCGCCGATGCGGCAGTCGCTGCGCTGCAGCCACTCGCGACGGGTGGCGCACGCGCGATCGGTCTCGGCTGCGACGTCTCGCGCGTCGACGAACTGCAGCGCCTCTGGGACGAGAGTGCCCGGCAATTCGGTCGCATCGACATCTGGGTCAACAACGCCGGCATCTCGCACCCGCGCCAGCGCGGTGGCCAGATGCGCGCCGAGGACATCCGCAGCGTCGAGGAGACCAACCTGCTCGGCATGATGCTCGCGACGCAGGTCGCGCTGCGCGGCATGCAGGCACAACCCGGCGGCGGCCTGATCTACAACATGGAAGGCTTCGGCTCCAACGGCATGATGACGCCCGGCATGAGCCTCTACGGCGCCAGCAAGTTCGCACTGACCTATTTCAACAAGGCCCTGCTCGCCGAGACGCGCGACGGGCCGGTCAAGATCTGCTACCTGAGCCCCGGCATCGTGCTGACGGACCTGCTCAAGCGCGACATGGGCAGCAACGACCCGAAGGACTGGGAACGCACCAAGCGCGTCTACAACATCCTCGCCGACCGCGTCGAGACCGTCACGCCGTGGCTCGCCGAAGGCATCCTGCGCAACGACAAGGCCGGCGGACGCGTCGCCTGGCTCACTGGCAAGAAGGCCGCGGGCCGGTTCTTCCTGTCGCTGTTCCGCAAGCGCCAGCTGATCACCGACGCCGACCTCGCGCCCTGAGCCGCAGGGACGCGGCCCTCAGGATTTCGGCGCGGCCGGTCGGTCCGCTTCCCGCGTGACGAGCGCACCGCCGGCCTCGAGCGGCGCGACGTAGTTGCTGAACGTCGGGCGCCGCGGCGGCCGCACCGCGCCACCGCCGGGATTCTCGTAGCAGGTGACGCCGCAGTTGGGCACGTCGCCCGCGCGGTCGAGCGCCAGCACCGACGCCTCGTCCAGCGCCTCGAAGAGATAGCGAAAACAGGTGACGATCACTTCATGCGCGACGATCAGCAGCCGCGCCCCGCCGTAGTCGCGCGCCAGCGTGTCGGTGGTGCTGCGCAACCGCAGGATCACGTCGCACCAGCTCTCGCCGCCCGGCGGTCGAAAGTAGAACTTGTCGACGTGATCGCGCTGCTCGGCCAGGATCGGGTACTGCTGACGGATGCCATGCACGGTCAGGCGATCGAGGATCCCGAACTCCTTCTCGCGCAGGCGCTCATCGGCGCGCAGCGCCTCGGGCGGCAGTTCGAGGCCCCCGCCTTCGAGTATCAGGCGGGCGGTGTCCCAGGCGCGCCGATAGGGCGAACACAGCAGCGCATCCGGTTGCCGTTCACGGGGCAGGCCACCGAACCACTTGCCGAGCGCGAGCGCCTGACGCTGGCCGAGTGCCGACAGCGGCGTATCCATGTCGCGGGTCGGCACGTCGATCACCGGCAGGCGACCGGCTTCGGCGACCTCGCGCGCGACATTGCCGGCGCTCTGGCCGTGCCGCACCAACCACAGGGTTTCCGGCCAGACCGCGACGGATTTGCGGCCGCCGGTTCGCGGCGGGCTCAGGGTCGGCACTCCATCCGTCCATGCTCTCGCGCGCCTCCGGCTTCGGCAAGTGCGCCGTGTTCAGACGACGACGGTGGCCGGGTCGTAGCTGAAGAGTCCGAGCGTGTCTTCGTTGCGCACCCGGCCGGGCGCGATGCTGTCGGGGTCGCTGCCGGAGAGGCGCTCGCCGCCGAGCAGCGACTCGCGGTGCACCATCGTCACGCGTTCGACGCGGGCGGCCTGGTAGCGAAGCAGCGCCGGCCCGATCTGCGGCGAATCGGCGCAGCAGCGTGCCAGCACCACGGCATCCTCGATGGCGCAGGCCGCGCCCTGCCCGAACCACGGCATCATCGGGTGCGCCGCATCACCGAGCAGCACCGCGGCGCCGCGCGCCCAGCGCGCCAGTGGCTCGCGTGCGAACAGTCCCCACTTGTGGCAGCGCGCTTCCGGGGTGGCGCGCACGATCTCGTGCACCTCGGAGTGGAAGTCGTGCAGCGC
>JAYTNX010000004.1:0-1570 GCA_043748075.1 Pseudomonadota bacterium | reverse complement strand
CGACACGACCCACGATGAACGATCGGTCGTTGAACAGCTCGTTGCGCACCCGCACGCGCGCCCGCGCCTCGTTGGAGGCTACACCGCCCGTCGCGGTCGCGGCGGCGACGTTGACCAGCTCTTCGCCGCGCACGGCGACGGTCAGTTCGGTGACGTAGCGGATCCGCAGGCTGCGCCCCGCCGGCAGCAGCGGAACCTCGAAACTCAGGTGCTCGCCGTCCGCAGCGATGGTCGGCTCGACGGCGACCCGGTCGTCGACCCGCACCGAACCCCGCCGATAGCGCACGCCGGGCGGCAACCGGTCGGCAATCGTCACGTTGCGGATCGCGGCCAGGCGGCTGCCGTTCTCGACGACCAGCTCGTACGCCACGAAGTCGCCAACCGCCGCCACGTCGGTGCTGGCCGTCTTGCGCAGCGACAGCGCGTTGCCCTGCGGATCCAGCGGCAGGTCGACCGCGGCGATGACCGGCGCGGCCACCGCGAACGCACGGCCGAACGCGCCGTCGCCGAGCCGGTACGGCGCGCCCGGCAAGCGTTGCAGTGCATCGACCGTCGCGCCGGATGGGAACACGTGACCGGCGACCGGTTCGACGACCAGGCGGTAGGTGCCGGAGGCGACCAGCGGAAAGCGATACACGCCGCGCGGCAGTCGGTAGGTGGTGCCTCCGGCATCGGTCACCGCTTGACCGGTGATCATCTCTGCGGGGTAGCGGCTGACGCCATCGTCGCCGAACACGGTCGCGGGCTGGCCCGCCGCATTCAGCAGGCGTACGCGCATGCCGTCGAGCGGCTCGCCGGTGGTGGAGTCGAACACCACGCCAAACGGGTCGACGAGGCCGGAGGCCGACGCCGTGTCGGTCGCATTGCGCGGATCGACGTAGAAGACGTCGATCGAAGAGTCGCGCGCCAGTTCGAGCAGGCAGTTGGCCGCCGTGGTAGCGGCGACCCGGGACGGCAGGTAGCCGACGAAGACGCCGCTGTCCGGCGCGGTTTCGAGCAGTCGCACCGTTTCCGTGTCGCCGGTGTCGCGCGCCGTGACGCGCACCTCGACGCGCTCGCGCACGGCGCCGTCGCGGTTCTGGTCAGCATCCGCAACGCGCAGGAACACCGGATCGCCGGCGTGCACGGTAGCGGTGTCGGCGAGCGGCAGCGGCGCCGCCGGGTCCAGCGTGCCGACGCCCGCCACGATGGGCGGCGCGAGGGTGACGAAGCCCGCATCGGACAGACACGAGGTCGGTCCGGCGGCGGCGCGCAACGCGGCCTCCGACGTCGTCGTGGCGTAGCGGGCGATCGCGATCTGCCCGCGCGTATCGGCGGGCTCGACCCGCAGTGCCACCTCGTTGGTCAGCGTGAAGCGCGCCGCGCCGGCGACCTCGTAACCGACCTCGGCGATGTTGCGCAGCGCCGTACCCGCCGGCGTGGCCTGGGCCGCCGCGCGGGGCGCCGCCGCGAACAAGCCCAGCCCGGCGAGGCAGAGCACCGAGACGAACGAGGCGGAGCGGTCTCCCGCTCCGCCCCGCAACGGTCGGACGGCATCGAACGGCACGCGGATCACCGCGCGCTGGCCGCT
>JAYTNX010000003.1:0-6800 GCA_043748075.1 Pseudomonadota bacterium | reverse complement strand
GCGATCGCATCGGAGGTCACGCCAGAAAACTACGCTGCGGCGCCGAGGTTGCCGAGCGCCATGGCGATCGAGCGCCCGTCGCCGAGACGCTCGGCGGCGTCGAGCGCCGCGAGAAAGTCCGGAACGGATTCCGCCGGATGGCCTCCCTCGACGATCAGGATGCCGTTCATCCGGTGCGCCGCCACCAGCGCCGTGTTGTCGGCGGAGCGTTTCGCGAGCTGCAGGGCCTGACCGCAGGCCTGCTGCGCGGCGTCCTGGCTCGAGAGACGGAAGTGCGCGCGGCACTCGACCGCGAGTACGACGGCGAACAATGCGGGGTCCGTCGTCACGGCGGGCCTGGCACGCAGCTCGGCGACAGTACGAGCAATGCCAGGGCCGCAATCCGCGGACACTGGCCCGGCCGCCCAATCCTGATCCATTGCACTGTGCCCAAGCAGCTTCGCAAGCGCATGCGCAAATTCACGGCCGGTCGCGATCCACGCACCGCCAGTGGGCCCTGAGCAGAAACTTCCATGGCGCCAGTCTTTGCGGGCGCGACCCTGCAATCAAACTCTCGTCCATCGTCAGGCCAATCGGGCCAGCACCTCGTCCGCCAACGCCATCGAGGCCGTCAGCCCCGGCGACTCGATGCCGAACAGGTTCACGAGGCCCGCCATGCCGTGCTCGGCGGGTCCCGAGATCATGAAGTCCGCCGCCGGTTCGCCGCGACCGGTGATCTTCGGCCGGATGCCGACATAGGCGGGCTCGAGCCTCGACGGATCGAGGCGAGGCCACAGATCACGCGCGGCGGCCGCAAACTTCGCGCCCCGCGACGGATCGATGCTGTAGTCGACTCGGTCGATCCATTCGACGTCGGGGCCGAATCGCGCTCGCCCCGCGAGATCCAGTGTCAGGTGCGTGCCGAGGCCGCCAGGCTCGGGCACGGGATACACGAGATGCCGGAACGGTACCCGACCGGCGTAGGCGAAGTAGTGTCCGCGCGCGAGGTAGAGGGTCGGCACCTGCGTCGCGTCCAGCCCGTCGATGCGACGGGCAAGCGCCTGGGCACCGAGGCCCGCGGCGTTGACGACCCGCGGCGTCGCCACGCTCAGTGATGTCGCCGAGTCAACGACATCGCCAGCTGGATCGCCTCCGTTGTCCACGGCGGCGGTCAGATCTCGATCCGGCGCGGCGCCTCGTTCCAGGACATGAACTTGCCAGAACCCGCCGGACCGGGAGACACCCGAAACCTGCGCACGGGTCGCCAACGTCGCACCGCTCGCCTCGGCCTCCGCCAGCAGCGCTCGCATCAGGGACTGCACATCGACGATGCCCGACGACGGCGACAGCAACGCCTCCACGCCGCCGAGCTCGGGCTCCAGCGCGCGCAATTCCTGGCGCGAGAGGCGGCGAAGGTCCGCGACGCCGGCCGCGGCTGCCGACGCGGCGATGGCCTCCAGCCCGGCGATCTGCGTGGCATCGCGCGCCATGATCAACTTGCCGGTGCGGCGGTGCGGAACGCCCCGCGCGGCGCAGAATTCGTAGAGCTGCCGGCGCCCGGCGACGCAGAGGCGCGCCTTCGCCGATCCGGACGGGTAGTAGAGGCCGGCGTGGATCACCTCGCTGTTGCGGGCGCTGATACCGGTGCCGATCCGGGCCTCCGCCTCGAGCACCAGGGTCTCGAGTCCGCTCCGCGCCAAGGCACGCGCAACGGCGAGCCCTATCACACCGGCACCGACCACGACCGCATCGACCTTTTCCATCCCGTCGCAGTCCGCGCCGCGCCGCAGCGTCAGCCGGCCCCTGCGCGCCGCGCCTGCGCCCAGCCCAATTCCGCGATGCGCTCTACCTCGGACGCGTACTTGCACGCCTGCGCGCTGACCGCAGTGCCACGCACCACGCGTGCGCGAATGCCGTGAAAGATGCCGGCCAGGCGAAACAGGCAGAATGCGACGTAGAAATCGAGGTGCGGCACCGCGGCGATGCCGCGGCGCTCGCAGTAGGCGTGCACGTACTGCGCCTCCGACGGCAGCCCGAGCGCCGCGAGATCGCGACCGGCGAGCCCGGCGATCGATTCGATGTCCATGCGGTACATCATCACGTGATACGCGAAGTCGGCGAACGGGTCACCGAGCGTCGAGAGCTCCCAGTCGAGGATCGCCAGCACGCGCGGCTCCTCGGGGTGGAAGATGAGATTGTCGATGCGGAAGTCGCCGTGCACCACCGCTGCCGGCGGCTCCTGCAGCGGCAAGTGCGTCGGCAGCCAGTCGATCAGCCGGTCGAGCGCCGCGACGCGGCCGGCCGCATCCTGGTCACCGACGTACTGCTTCGACCAGCGCGCGACCTGGCGCGCGATATAGCCGTCGTGGCGGCCGAAGTCGGCGAGCCCCACCACGACCGGGTCGACCGTATGCAGGCGCGCCAGCGCCTCGCCCATGCCGCGGAAAATCGCCGCACGACCTTCCTTCGGCACCTCCGGCAACGTGGGATCCCAGAAGATGCGGCCGGCGACGTGCTCCATCACGTAGAACGCGGTGCCGACGAGTCCGGTGTCCTCGCACAAGGTGAGCGCGCGCGCGACCGGCACGTCCGACCCCTCGCCAAGCGCCCGCATCACGCGGTATTCGCGTTCGATCGCATGCGCCGAGGGCAGCAGCACGCCCGGCGGCTTGCGCCGCAGCACGTAGCTGCGATCAGGACCCTCCAGCAGGTAGGTCGGATTCGACTGTCCACCCGGAAACTGGCGGGCCCGCAGCGGGCCGCGGAATCCAGGCACCTGCGTCGCCAACCAGGCCTCCAGCCGCGGCATGTCGAGTTCGAAGCCTGGACGGAAATCGTGGGTGATGCTCATGATGCGGATTGTCGCGCGGCGTCAACCGACGTACAGCGCGATCGAACTCAGCGCCACATCCGCCTCGAACTCGCGCATCCAGCCGAGCAGCGCCACGCGTTGCAGGCGCGCCGTCGCGAGTGGCGCATCGAGGCCGTTGGCCGCGAACTTTCGCCAGGGAATCCGGATGCGCTGCCAGGTGCCCGTCGCACGAAACGTGTGGCGATACGACTCATCGTACCAGCGACAATCCGGCGTGCGCAGGTGCACGTTGTAGTCCTCGTCGTTGCCGTGAACATCGATCTCGACACCCTCCCACGCCGCGGCATCGAGCGCCCCACCGCGTGGCGCCAGGTCGAGCGCGGCCTGGATGAAGCCGCCGCCGCGGTCGCGCGTGACGCGTCCGGCTAGCCGGAGGCAGCGCCGACCGGCGACCGTCGCGCGTACCAGCGTCGCGTCGGAAACACCACCCATCACGCGATCGGTGAAACCGCTCCAGCGCACACCCGGTGCGTACTGCTCGGGATCGACGTCGAAATCGCTGAGCACGAGCCGGGTGTCCTTGACGGGAGGCCACATCAGTCGGAAGGCCACATCAAAGAGACTCCGACGCTCAGCCCCGCGGCCTGCGCGAACGCGGTGAGCCGCCCGGCGAAGCGACCTTCGGGCTTCCCTGCGCAGGTCCCTCCGCGGCCGACTTCGCCGTTCGTGGCGCGGCGGGAACCCGCGGCAAGCCGGTGTGCTGGGTCCGGAACGGCCGTGCACTCACGCCGCCGTGCTTGCGCACGTCGCCGCGCGCGCGCGCACCTTCGCCGAACTGCCCCGTCCCTGCGGGCTGATACGCCGGCACGAGCTGGTGGCGACCGGAGCCGATCAGGTCCGCGCGCCCCATCCGCCGCAACGTCTCGCGCAGCAGCGGCCAGTTGTTCGCATCGTGATAGCGCAGGAATGCCTTGTGCAGCCGGCGCACTTTCAAGCCTTTCGGGATCTGCACCGCTTCACTGCTGCGCGTGACCCGCTTCAGCGGATTCTTCAGCGTGTGGTACATCGCGGTCGCGGTGGACATCGGCGAGGGCAGGAAGGCCTGCACCTGGTCGGCGCGGAAGCCGTTCTGCTTCAGCCACAGCGCGAGCTCGAGCATGTCCTGGTCGGTCGTGCCCGGATGCGCGGCGATGAAATACGGAATCAGGTACTGCTCCTTCCCCGCTTCCTTGGAGAAGCGATCGAACAGTTCCTTGAAGCGGTGGTAGGTGCCGACCCCCGGCTTCATCATCTTCGACAACGGCCCTTCGCCGATCGCCTCGGGCGCGATCTTCAGATAGCCGCCGACATGGTGCTGCGCGAGCTCCTTCACGTACTCCGGCGACTCGATCGCGAGGTCGTAGCGCACGCCCGAGGCGATCAGCACCTTCTTGATGCCCGGCAGCGCGCGCGCCTTGCGGTATAGCTCGATCAGCGGCGTATGGTCGGTGTTCAGGTTCGGGCAGATGCCCGGGTAGACGCAGGACGGCCGCCGGCAGGCGCTCTCGATCTCGCGGCTCTTGCAGGCGATCCGGTACATGTTGGCGGTCGGGCCGCCGAGATCGGAGATCACCCCGGTGAAGCCCGGGACGGTGTCGCGGATCTTCTCGATCTCGCGCAACACCGACTTCTCCGAGCGGTTCTGGATGATCCGGCCCTCGTGCTCGGTGATCGAGCAGAACGTGCAGCCGCCGAAGCAGCCGCGCTGGATCGCGATCGAGAAGCGGATCATCTTGTAGGCGGGAATCTCCGCGTCGCCATAGAACGGGTGCGGCGTGCGCTGGTAGGGCAGGTCGTAGACCCAGTCCATCTCCTTGGTCGTCAGTGGGATCGGCGGCGGATTCAGCCAGATATCCTGCGTACCGTGACGCTGCACGAGCGCGCGCGCATTGCCGGGGTTCGACTCGAGATGCAGGATCCGCGAGGCATGGGCGTACAGCACCGGATCGCCGAGCACCTGCTCGTACGAGGGAATGCGGATCACGCTGCGCTCGCGATCGACGCTGCGGACACTGCGCACGAAGCGCACCACCTGCTCCGACACGCGCGGCGCGGCCGCCGCTGTCGCGCCCGGGGCCGTGGCCGTGGCCGTGGCCGTGGCCGCAGCATCGCGCGACATCGTCGTCGCCCTGGTACCACCGTTGTCGTCCATCGCGTAGGGATCGATCGGCGGATTCAACGGACCGGGCGCATCGAGATGCGTCGAATCGACCTCGATCCAGCCATCAGGCGAGGCTGGCCGCACGAAGGCCGTACCGCGCAGGTCCGTGATCTCGTCGATCCGCTGGCCCGCGGCCATGCGGTGCGCGATGTCGACGATCTGCCGCTCGGCGTTGCCGTAGACCAGCAGGTCCGCCTTGGCATCGAGCAACACCGAACGACGCACCTTTTCCGACCAGTAGTCGAAGTGCGCAATGCGGCGCAGGCTCGCCTCGATGCCGCCGATCACGATCGGCACGTCACGGAAGGCCTCGCGCGCCCGTTGTGAGTAGACGATCACCGAACGGTCGGGCCGCTTGCCGCCCTCGCCCCCCGGTGTGTACGCGTCGTCGCTACGGATCCGTCGATCGCTGGTGTAGCGATTGACCATCGAATCCATGTTGCCGGCGGTGATGCCGAAGAACAGGTTCGGCCGGCCGAGCGCCTTGAAGGCCTCGGCGCTGTGCCAGTCCGGCTGCGCGATCAGGCCGACGCGGAACCCCTGCGCCTCGAGCACCCGGCCGACGATCGCCATGCCGAAGCTCGGGTGGTCGACATAGGCATCGCCCGAGACCACGATTACGTCGCAGCTGTCCCAGCCCAGCGCATCCATCTCGGCGCGCGACATCGGCAGGAACGGGGCCACGCCGAATCGCGTCGCCCAGTGCTTGCGGTAGGTGGATACGTCGCGGGCGGCCTGCATGGGGCGCCATTACACCAGAAGGACCCCGGCCGCCGCGCCTTCGATGCGCCGCGCCGGTCGACGTCGACTCGCGCGGGGCGGCTACTTCACCCAGCGTCCCTTCGCCGGATCCCAGGGACCAAAGCTCGCCGCATCGTCGGGAGCCCCCTTGCCCCGGTAGCGAGACTGGATCGGGTAGGGGTAGTGCGGCCGCGAATACAGGTAGTTCGCCGGCTGCAGGTCCTGCTCCAGCACGATCGGGCCGAGCATCCGCGTGATCGACTTGAGCTTGCGCCCGACCAGCACGTCCGGCGCCTGGCCGCGCTCGACCCAGGCCTCGAGCGCGAGCAGGTAGTCGATGCTTTCCGCACCGACGTTGCCCGGAATGTGCGACTGGCCCGGGATCGCGAAGAAGCGAAAGAAGGTCTGCGTATCCACGCGGCTGCCGACCAGCCGCTCGACCGATTCGTAGTAGCCGACCGGCCCGAGCGGGTTGACTACCTCGTCCGACCAGCCCTGATAGAGGATGAACTTGCCTCCGGCGTTCCTGAAACCACGGATGTCGGGGTTGCTGGCGTCGTTGAACACCCAGGAATAAGGGTACGCGTATTCGTTCGAATTTCGCTGGATATAACGACCCTGCGTGCCGTCGGCGGCGACGAAGGCGCCGATCCAGGCGAGCTCGGAGCCGCGCGAGAAGCCGGCGTCATAGATGTCCTTGACGACGTTGATCTGCTGCGGATACAGGCAATCCAGCGTCTTGTCGGCCTGGCACATGAGCTCCGCCGGTTCGAAGGCGCAGCCACGCGGGTCGGTGATGATGCGATCGACCAGGCCATCTGCGCCGTCACAGGACGCGACGACGCGCGCGTGCAACCGGCGGATCTCGTCCGGCGACAGCAGCGGCTTGCCGTCCTGGAACAGCACGCGCCCGCCGCTCGCGACCGCGCCTTTTTCGGATCCGCGCACGATGCCCGGCAACGTGATGCCCGCGATGCCACCGATGACGCCGTCGTAGTCCAGCGGAAATCGCTGCACGGCCACCAGCGCCTGGCGTCCACCGGTCGAAGCGCCGATGAAGAACGCATG
>JAYTNX010000002.1:0-5520 GCA_043748075.1 Pseudomonadota bacterium | reverse complement strand
ATCTCGACGGGCGTCGGTCCCGCGAACGGTATGGCGGACGCGAGGCCTGCCGGGCGTCCGGTGTCCCTGCCGGCACCCCCCCCGTCGCCGCTATCGCCTGAGCTGCGGTCGCCGCTGGGCAGTGGTGCGTGGACCGACGAGCTCGGCGCTCAGCTCACCTGGATGGTCGATCGCGGCGATCACGTGGCCTCACTGCGGCTCTCGCCGGAGAACCTCGGGCCGCTCGAGGTACGCATCGCGGTGCGCGAGGGCGAGACGAGCGTCTGGTTCGGCGCCGCCAGCGCGGAGACGCGCGCGGCGCTGGAGCAATCCCTGCCGCGACTGAAGGAACTGCTGGCCGGCTCCGGACTGTCGCTCGCCGATGCCGGGGTCTTCAGTCATACGCCGCGGGATCCGCAGCGCGGCTTCACGGCGGCTGCGCTGGCGCGCGCCTCGCGGGAGTCCGGCGTGGAACCCGCCGACGGCATCGTGATGCAGGTTTCACGACGGGGGCTCGTCGACCTTTACGCCTGAGCCACGACGACGGCACTGCGCCGGAAAGCCGGCGTTCGCGTGACACGCCGCACACTCCGTCGCTGGCACGTCTATTGCTTGGTCTGACCTGGTGTCGCGTGACACTGCCAACAGGTCGGATCCATGTCCAACGCCGAATCAGTCGCCGTCGAAATCGCCGAGGGCGGCGCCCCCAAGAAGGGCAAAGGGAAGTTGATCCTCATCGTCGTGCTCGCGCTCGTCGTCGTCGGCGGGGGTGTCGGGGGCTTCCTGTTCTGGAAGTCCAGCCAGGGTGATCACAAGAAGGAGCCGGAACACAAGCCGGTGCTGCCGCTGCAGTTCGTGCCGCTGGATCCGCCGTTCGTCGTCAATTTTTCCGGCCAGCAGACGGTGCGCTTCCTGCAGATCGAGGTGCGGCTCTCCAGTCGCGAACTCGAGACGATCGAGCTGATGAAGGCCAACGAGCCGGTGATCCGCAACGACCTGCTCATGTTGTTCGGCGCGCAGGTCGCCGCGCAGCTCGCGACCCGGGAGGGCAAGGAGAAGCTGCGCGGCGACTCGCTCGCGCTGGTTCGCAGGATCGTCAAGGCCGAGGCCGGCAAGCCCGAGACGGTCGACAACGTGTTCTTCACCAGCTTCGTCATGCAGTAGACGACGCACGTCGACCCGTCGCGAGGAGCCCCACCGATGAGCGCCAACATGACCGACGAGGCGGCGCAGCTCGCTGCGTTCGAGCAGCTTGCAGCCCAGGAAGCGGCGGCCGCGGCCGGCACGAACGCCGTCCCGGCGCCCTCGGATGCCGAGATCCTCGAACCGCGAGCGCGGCCGGAGGTGAACATCGAGGCGATCCTCGACGTGCCGGTGACACTGTCGATGGAAGTCGGTCGTACCCGCATCCCGATCCGCAACCTGCTGCAATTGACTCAAGGGTCGGTTGTCGAACTCGAACGCGGCGCCGGTGAGCCGCTCGACGTGTTCGTCAACGGCACGCTGGTCGCCCACGGCGAGGTGGTCGTGGTCAACGACAAGTTCGGCATCCGCGTCACCGACGTCGTCAGCCCCGCCGAACGCATCCGCAAGCTGAAGTAGGCGTGCGCAAACCCATGCCGACCCGCCTGCTCCCAACCACCTTCGCCGTGCTCGTCGCGGGTGCCGACTGCGCCCTCGGCGCGACCGCGAGCGCCGCCGCACCGTTCGCGGCCGCACGCGGCGCACCGGCCTCGGTGACACCCGGTCTCGGCAGTCTCACCCAGGTGGCACTGGCGCTGGCCCTGGTGCTGGGCCTGCTGTTCGCGATGGCCTGGCTGCTGCGTCGCGTCCGTACCACGCGTCGACCGGGTGCTCCCGGCATCGACATCCTCGCGGACGTGGCACTGGGGCCCAAGGAACGCGCGGTACTGCTGCAGGTCGACCGCGCGCGCCTGCTCGTCGGCGTCGCGGCGGGCCAGGTGCGGACCCTGCACGTGCTGCCCGACGCGGAGCCGTCCGCGCGGGTCGTGGGAGACGGCCACGACGTCGTCCGGTCGACCGCGCCGAACTTCGCGGAGCTGCTACGCCGGAGCCTCGGTCGATGAAGGGGCTCGGCGCCGCCATGTTGCTCGCACTGTGGATTGCCGCTCCGGAGGCGGCGGGCGCGGCTGCTGCGGCTGCGGTGGGCGGTGCCACGAGTACCGCCGCCGACTCGCTGCTCGCGGGCATCCCGGCGCTGTCGGTACAGACCGCGCCGGGCGGCGGCCAGACCTACACCCTGACCCTGCAGGTGCTGGCGCTGATGACGGCGCTGACCCTGCTGCCGGCGATCCTGCTGATGATGACCTCGTTCACCCGCATCGTGATCGTGCTCGGCATCCTGCGCCAGGCGCTCGGCGCCGGCCAGACGCCACCGAACCAGGTGATCGTCGGCCTGTCGCTGTTCCTGACCTATTTCGTCATGTCGCCCGTGCTCGACAAGGTCAACACCGAAGCGCTCGCGCCGCTGCGCGGTGGGCAGATCGAGGCGACTGTCGCGCTGGATCGCGCCGTTGGCCCGCTGAAGGAGTTCATGCTGGGCCAGACGCGCGAGTCTGACATCGCCACCTTCGTACGGATCTCGGGCGGGAAGGGCTTCGACGAGCCCGACGACGTGCCGCTGTCGATCCTCGTGCCGGCCTTCATTACCAGCGAACTGAAGACCGCGTTCCTGATCGGCTTCCTGATTTTCATCCCGTTCGTGATCATCGACCTCGTCGTCGCGAGCGTCCTGATGTCGATGGGCATGATGATGCTCTCGCCCGTGCTGATCTCGCTGCCGTTCAAGCTTATGCTGTTCGTGCTGGTCGACGGCTGGTCGCTGGTCATGGGCACGCTCGCCGGGAGCTTCTACCGATGAGCCCGGAAACCATCATGGCGGTCGGCCAACGCGCGCTCGAGGTCATGCTGCTGCTGGCGATGCCGCTGCTGCTGGTCGCGCTGGTCGTGGGCCTGCTGGTCGGCATCTTCCAGGCGGCGACCCAGATCAACGAGATGACGCTGTCGTTCATCCCGAAGCTGCTGGCGATGACCGCGGCGCTGGCCATCTCCGGACCGTGGATGCTGAAGATCCTGATTAGCTACACCCGCGAGCTGATCGAAAGCATCCCGTTGCTGATCCGCTGAGATGATCCAGATCACCGAACCTCAGCTGCAGGCCTGGATGGCGACGTACTTCTGGCCGTTCGTCCGGGTCGCGTCGTTCTTCACCGTGGCGCCGATCTTCGGTGCGCGGTTCGTACCGGCGTGGATTCGCATCGTGCTCGCCGCGGCGGTGACCGCCCTGGCCGCACCGCTGCTGGCCGCGCCGCCGGCCGTCGGGCTGCTGTCGCTGGAAGGCCTGCTGATCACCGTCCAGCAGGTGCTGATCGGCGTGGCGCTCGGGTTCATCGTCCAGCTCGTGTTCGACGCGGTGGGCCTCGGCGGCCAGCTGCTGGCGAACAGCATGGGACTGTCGTTCGCGTTCAACGTCGACCCGATGCGCGGCGCCTCGACCGCCGCGGTCGGCCAGGTCTACCTGTTGCTGATCACGATGACCTTCGTCGCGTTGAACGGTCACCTCGCGTTTCTCGAGGCGGTCGTCGACGGGTTCCGCACCCTGCCGATCGGCACCGCCGGATTCGGCAGCTCATCGGCCTGGCTGGTCCTCACGTTCAGCAGCCAGCTGTTCGCCGGCGCCGTGGCGGTCGCGTTGCCCGGAATGACCGCGCTGCTGGTCGTGAACCTGGCCTTCGGCGTGATGAGCCGCGCGGCGCCGAGCCTGAACCTGTTCGCCGTCGGCTTCCCGATCACGCTGACCTTCGGCCTGCTGGTGATCTTCGTCGGCCTGCCCGCGGTGCAGCAGAACTTCATCGACCTCGTCGGTCAGGCCCTGGATGCGGTCAGGGTCGCGCAGGGCGCGACGCCGCGCTGAGCGTCGCCACCCGAGCACGCCATGGCAGAGAACGACCAGGAAGATCGCACCGAGAGCGCTACACCCAAGCGCCTGGAGGACGCGCGCAAGCGGGGCCAGGTACCGCGCTCGCCCGAACTCGGCGCCGCGGCAGTGACGCTCGCGACGGCGACGGCCCTGCTCACGCTCGGCAGCGGGCTGGTGGGCTCGATGGCCGACCAGATGCAACGTGGCCTGAGCCTCGGCGGGCGCGCGATGCTCGACGAGGGGGCGGCTATCGCGGCGTTCCAGGGCGCGATGTTCGATGCCCTGCTTGCTGTCGCGCCGATTCTCGGTCTCGTGTTCCTCGCGGCGTTGGTGGCGCCGCTGGCACTCGGCGGCTGGAACTTCAGCACCGAGGCGCTGGGATTCAAGTTCGAACGCATCGATCCGCTCGCCGGCGTCGGGCGGATGTTCTCGATCCGCAGCCTCGTCGAGCTGGCCAAGTCACTCGCCAAGTTCGTCGCCGTCGGGCTGGTGGCGGTGCTGTTGCTGTGGAGCCAGACGGACGAGATCCTGGCCCTGTCCCGCCGCGCGCTCGTGCCCGCCATGGCCGAGTCGCTGCACCTCGCCGCGCAGGCGCTGCTCGCCATGTCCGGATCGCTGGCGCTGATCGCCGCGATCGACGTGCCCTGGCAGCTGTGGCAGCACGCCCGGCAGTTGCGCATGACCCGCGAGGAGGTCCGCCAGGAGTCGCGGGAGTCGGAGGGATCACCGGAAATCAAGGGCCGGATCCGCGCCGCGCAGCAGGCGCTGGCACGGCGCCGCATGATGCAGGAGGTGCCGAAGGCCACGGTGGTCATCACCAACCCGACGCACTTCGCCGTGGCGCTGCGCTATGACGAGCAACGCAGCGGCGCTCCCGTGCTCGTCGCCAAGGGCGCCGACGAGGTCGCGGCAAAGATCCGCGAGCTCGCCACCGCCAGCGGCGTGCCGCTGGTGTCGGCACCGCCCCTGGCGCGGGTGTTGTTTCGCAACGTGGAGATCGGCGTCGAGATTCCCGCGGGCCTGTACGTCGCCGTCGCGCAGGTGCTGACCTACGTCATGCACCTGCGCACCGCGCGGCTCGCCGGGCTGCAGCTGCCGACGCCACCATCCATCGATCCGGACGTCGAGAAGCTCGGTCGCCACCGCGGGTTGAACGGCTAGGCCATGGCAACCGCTCCTTCCGCCGCCCTGACCGCACCGGAGTTCCGGGCCCTGCTGCTGCGCGGCCTCGGCGTGCCGATCGGGCTGCTGGCGATGCTGGCGATGATCGTCGTGCCGCTGCCGCCGCTGGCGCTCGACGTGCTGTTCACGTTCAACATCGCGCTGTCGTTGCTGATCGTGATTTCGGTGTTCTCGATCCGCAAGCCGCTCGATTTCGCGATCTTTCCTTCGGTGCTGCTGATCGCGACGATGCTGCGTCTGGCGCTGAACGTCGCCTCGACGCGCGTCGTGCTGATGCACGGCCACACCGGCTCGGCCGCGGCAGGCCACGTGATCGAGTCATTCGGCCAGTTCGTGATCGGCGGCGACTACGCGGTCGGCATCATCGTCTTCGTCATCCTGACGATCATCAACTTCGTCGTGGTGACCAAGGGCGCCGG
>JAYTNX010000001.1:0-5698 GCA_043748075.1 Pseudomonadota bacterium | reverse complement strand
ACGGTGCGCTACCGGAGCGACAACTCGCGGGTGCTCCCGACCGAGATCGGCGGCGCGCGTCTGGAGGCGAGCGCGCGCACCACGGCACCGCTGGTCGTCGGCGACGACGTGTTCGTGCGCGACGAATCCACGGCGCGCGTGTTCACGCCCGGTCGTACGATGCCGTTCGAGGTCAACGACCTCTCGACCTATCACGGTAGCCTGCGCAACCTGACCGATGCGACGGTGACGGTAGGCGCGGCGACGGTGTCGTTCGCCGAGGTCACGGGCTGGCAGCGCTGGATGAACATGGGCGAGCGCCCCGGCAGCCTGACCTCGCGCTCGAGCGGCGCAAAGGTCGCGAGCTTCGAGGCGATGCCCGCGGACTGGCGCGCCATGCTCGCCGAAGTCGCGCCGCAAATCGCCGCTGCTCCCGTTGCGGCGCTCGAGGGTCCTGCCGCGAGGTTCGATCGCTAGACGTCGGTGGGCTATGCTCGCGGTGAGGGCGTCTGGAGCCGCCGTCGGCGGACGGGGCGGTCTCCCGGGCAAAACATTTCAGAGGGGGAAGTACCATGTCTATCCGATCCAGGTGGATCCTGAGCGTTGTGGCCGGCCTCGTCATGGCCGGCTGCGCGAGCCAGCAGGAACCGGCGACCAAGGCCATCGAGACCGCCCAGGCGGCGCTGGGGGCGGTCCGCGAGGAAGCCAGCCAGTTCGCACCCGACCAGCTCAAGGCCGTCGACGAGGCGCTGGAACGCGCCAGGGGGCAGATGGCGGCCGGCAAGTATTCCGACGTCCTGACCTCGGCGCCGATGCTCACGCAGCAAATCGTCGAACTGAAGACGGCGGCGGCCGAGGGCAAGTCGCGGATGGAGTCGGCGTTGGCCGAGGCCAGGGATCTCTGGCCGTCTCTCAGCGCGGACCTGCCGAAAATGGCCGACGCGCTGAAGGCGCGGCTCGAGGCGCTCGGCAAGATGAAGACCCTTCCGGAGGGCATCGACGCGGTGAACCTCGACTACTCGCGCAAGGGCTTCGATGAGTTGTCGACGGAGTGGACGGCAGCGCAGGCGGATTTCGCCGCCGGCAGGTTCACCGACGCGGCCAGCAAGGCCAACGCCGCACGGCGCCGTGCCACCGACCTGATGCTGCGGCTGAAGGTGCCGCCGGCGGCCTGAGATCCGCGGGACACGCTGCCGGCGCGTCCGGCAGCGTTCTCGTGGCGCGGCACCGGCGTGCGACTCGCGCCCCACCGGCGGCGCTCGATCAGGCACTGCGTTTCAGCAGCGGACCCAGATATTGTCCGGTGTAAGACCCGGCGGTCGCCGCCACCTGCTCCGGCGTACCCGCGGCGACGATACGGCCTCCGCCTTCACCCCCTTCGGGACCGAGGTCGATCACCCAGTCGGCGGTCTTGATCACGTCCAGATTGTGCTCGATGACGACGATGGTGTTGCCCTCGTCGCGCAGCCGGTGAAGCACGGCGAGCAGCTGCGCCACGTCGTGGAAGTGCAGGCCAGTGGTCGGCTCGTCGAGTATGTACAGCGTGCGCCCGGTGGCCCGCTTGGCGAGCTCCTTGGCGAGCTTGACGCGCTGCGCCTCGCCACCCGAGAGGGTGGTCGCGTTCTGGCCGAGCGTGAGATAGGCCAGTCCCACGTCCATGAGCGTCTGCAGTTTCGGCTGCACCAGCGGCAGGTTCTGGAAGAACTTCAGCGCATCCTCGACGGTCATCCCGAGCACGTCGTGGATGTTCTTGCCGCGGTAGCGGATCTCGAGCGTCTCGCGGTTGTAGCGCTGGCCCTTGCAGACATCGCAGGGCACGTAGACGTCGGGCAGGAAGTGCATCTCGACCTTGATGACGCCGTCGCCCTGGCAGGACTCGCAGCGGCCGCCCTTGACGTTGAAGCTGAAGCGCCCGGCGTCGTAGCCGCGGGTGCGCGCTTCGGGCACCTGGGCGAACAGGTCGCGCAGGCCCGAGAACAGGCCGGTATAGGTGGCCGGGTTCGAGCGTGGTGTGCGGCCGATCGGGCTCTGGTCGATCTCGATCACGCGGTCGACGTGGCCGAGGCCGTCGATGGATTCGACCGGTGCGCCGTCGGGTGCGGCGCCGTTGAGGTGCGTGGCGACGTGCTTGTACAGCGTGTCGTTGATCAGCGTGCTTTTCCCTGAGCCCGACACGCCGGTGACGCAGGTCATCAGTCGCAGCGGGATCTCCACGGTCACGTTCTGCAGGTTGTTGCCGGTGGCGCCGGTGATCTTCAGCGCCATGTTGCGCTGGCGCGGCACGCGCAGCGGGGGCACCGCGATGCGCCGGCGGCCGCTGAGGTACTGACCGGTCAGCGAGCCGGGGGTCGCTTCGATCTCCTGCGGCGTGCCCTGGGCGACCAGCGCGCCGCCATGCACGCCGGCGCCCGGGCCGAGGTCGACCACGTGGTCGGCGGCGAGGATCGCGTCCTCGTCGTGCTCGACCACGATCACGGTGTTGCCGAGATCGCGCAGCCGCCGCAGCGTGCCGAGCAGCCGGGCGTTGTCACGCTGGTGCAAGCCGATCGAGGGCTCGTCGAGGATGTACATCACGCCGGTCAGGCCGGAGCCGATCTGGCTCGCGAGGCGGATGCGCTGCGCCTCGCCGCCCGAGAGCGTGTCGGCGCTGCGGTCCAGGGCGAGGTAGTCGAGGCCGACGTCGACCAGGAAGCGCAGACGGTCGCCGACCTCCTTGACGATCCGCGACGCCACCTCGCCGCGCCATCCCGCTACCTGCAGGCCGTCGAAGAAGGCAAGTGCGCGGGCCACAGGCAGCTTGGTGATCGATGGTAGGTTGCGCTCGCCGACGAACACGTGGCGTGCGGTGGGATTCAGGCGCGTGCCTTCGCAGTCGGGGCAGGCGCGCAGGCCGAGGTACTTGGCGAGCTCCTCGCGCACCGTCGCCGACTCGGTCTCGCGGTGGCGACGTTCGAGATTCGGCAGGATGCCCTCGAACCGGTGCTTGCGCCTGCCCAGCTTGCCGCCGCCTTCCGGGTAGCGGAACTCGACTTCCTGCTCGCCGCTGCCGTACATCAGCACCTGCTGGATGCGCGCCGGCAATTCGCCCCATGCAGACTCGATATCAAATTTGAAATGCTTCGCAAGAGATTGAATCATCTGGAAGTAGTGCGCATTCCGGCGGTCCCAGCCCCGCACCGCGCCACCCGCCAGAGAGAGATGCGGGTGGGCCACGACGCGCGCCGGGTCAAAGAACTCCTGGAAGCCGAGGCCGTCGCAGGTCGGGCAGGCGCCCGCGGGGTTGTTGAACGAGAACATCTTGGGCTCGAGCAGGGCCACGCTGTAGCCGCAGATGGGGCAGGCGTGGCGGTTCGAGAACAGCAGGGGTTCGGGTGCGGCGGCCGCCGTCGCGCCGCTGTCGGCGGTTGCGGTGAGGGCGACGCGGGCGGTGCCGCCCGAAAGGCGCAACGCGGTCTCGAACGACTCGGCGAGACGCTGCGCCGCGTCCGGACGCACGCGGAAGCGGTCGACGACCGCTTCGATGGTGTGCTTGCGCTTGGGGTCGATCTTCGGCAGCGCGTCGAGTTCGTGAACGCGCCCGTCCACCCGGGCGCGGACGAAGCCCTGAGCCTGCAGGGTCTCGAATACCTCGGCGTGCTCGCCCTTGCGGTCGGCGATCATCGGGGCCAACAGCAGCGCGGCCGTGCCCTCGGGCAGCTTCATCACCTGGTCGACCATCTGGCTGACGGCCTGCGCGGCGAGTTCCACGCCGTGGTCCGGACAGCGCGGTATGCCCGCCCGCGCATAGAGCAGCCGCAGGTAGTCGTAGATCTCGGTGACGGTGCCGACGGTCGAGCGCGGGTTGTGTGAGGTCGCCTTCTGCTCGATCGCGATCGCCGGCGACAGGCCCTCGATGTGGTCGACGTCCGGCTTGTCCATCATGGAGAGGAACTGCCGGGCGTAGGCCGACAGCGACTCGACGTAGCGGCGCTGGCCCTCGGCGTACAGCGTGTCGAAGGCGAGCGAGGACTTCCCCGAGCCCGAGAGGCCGGTCATTACGACCAGCCGGTCGCGGGGGATGTCGAGATCGAGGTTGCGCAGGTTGTGCGTGCGCGCTCCCCGGATCCTGATGAACTGCATGGCGCCGTCGTCCCGGTAAAACAGCCGGATAGTGTACCCGGCTGGCGCGGGCGCGCTGTATCCGGGCGACTGCGTGCGTTTTGGGCGGTGAATGGGCGGTGCGGGGTCGGGCACGCGGGACTAGAATGAACGCCTGTTTTCCACATCAGCGAAAGGCGGCGACATGGCGCGCGGCATCAACAAAGTCATCCTGGTCGGCAACCTCGGACAGGACCCGGACACCAAGGCCATGCCCTCGGGCATGACGGTCTGCAACATCCGCATCGCCACCAGCGAGAGCTGGAAGGACAAGCAGTCGGGCGAGATGAAGGAGCAGACGGAGTGGCACAGCGTCGCGATGTTCGGTCGCCTCGCGGAGATCGCCGGCGAGTACCTGCGCAAGGGTTCGCAGGTCTACATCGAAGGCCGCCTGCGCACCCGCAAGTGGCAGGACAAGTCCGGCAACGATCGCTACACCACCGAGATCGTCGCCAACGAGATGCAGATGCTCGGTGGTCGCGGCGGCGGCATGGCCGCTGGCTCCGCCGGGGGCTCCTCGGGTGGTGAATACGGCGAGGGCGGCGGCGCTGGCCGGCGTGCGGCCGCTGGCAGCGGCGGGGGCGGCGGGGGTCGGGGCGGCGCAGCTGGCGAGCCGCAGGGCGAACCGGTGCGCACCAGCACCGAGAACGACTTCGACGACGACATTCCATTCTGAGGTCTTCCTCAGATAGTCGTCGAAAATACCTGCGTAAATTCCTGAAATAGCTGTCTTTTGTAGGTCAAATTCGCCGGGTCTCATTCTTCATTGCGGTACCGCGCGCCGCGCAAACCCGGTACCCTTGCGTGCCGTCCCGTCCGCTTCTATGCCCGGCCGCTACTTCATCAAGTCCTTCGGTTGCCAGATGAACGAGTACGACTCCGCGCGCATGGGAGACGTACTCGCCGCGCATGCGGGGCTCACACCGACCGACGATCCGGCACAGGCCGACGTGCTGATCATGAATACCTGCTCGGTGCGCGAGAAGGCGCAGGAGAAGGTCTTCTCGCTGCTCGGTGAATGGCGGCTGCTGAAGCAGGCGCGGCCCGAACTGCTGATCGGGGTGGGAGGTTGCGTCGCGAGCCAGGAGGGCGAGTCGATCGTCGTCCGGGCCCCGCAGGTCGACCTGGTTTTCGGACCCCAAACGCTGCACCGCCTGCCAGAGATGATGGCGCGTCAGCGTCGCACCGGGCGTTCGGTGGTCGACATCAGCTTCCCCGAGATCGAGAAGTTCGACCGGCTGCCGCAGCCGCGGGCCGCGGGCGCCAGCGCGTTCGTCTCGATCATGGAAGGCTGCAGCAAGTACTGCAGCTTCTGCGTCGTGCCGTACACCCGTGGCGACGAGATCAATCGTCCGGTCGAATCCGTGCTGCAGGAGATACGCGCGCTGGCCGACCAGGGTGTGCGCGAGATCACGCTGCTGGGTCAGAACGTCAACGCCTATCGTGGCCCGATGGCCGACGGCGCCGAAGTCGACCTCGCGACGCTGATCCACTTCACCGCCGCGATCGACGGCATCGAACGGATCCGCTTCACGACCTCGCATCCGCTGGAGTTCGACGACAGCCTGATCGAGGCCTACGC